>CAZKMJ010000130.1:0-6960 GCA_964553835.1 uncultured bacterium | reverse complement strand
CTTCACTCCAATTGTTGCACTGCCGCAGGTCGCGGTGCTTGGCGTGGGCCGCGGCGTGACCCGCCCGGTTTACACGAAGCCTGCTTCGAAAGACGAAAAACCGAAACTGGAGCCGGCGGTCATGCTGCCGCTTGGCCTTTCCTACGACCACCGCGTCATTGATGGCGCGGACGGCGCCCGCTTCATTGTCGAAGTGGTGCATGGTCTGGAAAACTTCAGCGAAAAAGACGTTAAAATCTAAAGGACGGACATGGCTAAAGCTACGGAAACTGACATTGTCGTAATTGGCGCGGGGCCCGGCGGGTACGCGGCCGCTTTTTATGCAGCGGACCAGGGCAAGAAAGTCATTCTTGTGGAGCAGGACAAAAGACTTGGCGGCGTGTGCTTGAACCGCGGCTGCATTCCGTCCAAAGCACTTCTGCATGTGACCAAACTGATTTCTGAAGCCAAGGAATCTTCTTTTCGCGGCATTACGTTCGCAGAGCCGAAGATTGATCTTTCCAAAATGAAGGCGTGGAAAGATTCCATCATCGAAAAACTTTCCAAAGGCATTGCCGGTCTTGCCGAACGCCGCGGCGTTACGGTTTGGAATGGCCGCGCGCACTTTGAAAACTCCAATCAGCTGCGCGTTGAAACTTCTGAAGGTCAGAAATTTATCAAGTATAACAAGGCCATCCTGGCGGTGGGCTCACGCCCGGCCATGCCCTCGGCTTTTGACCTGGGCAACAAGCGCATCATGACTTCCACGGAAGCGCTTGAGCTTGAAGACGTGCCGCAGGACCTTTTGATTGTGGGCGGCGGCTACATTGGTATGGAGCTTGGCACCGTGTACGCAACGCTTGGCAGCAAGATTGTGGTGGTTGAGGCCATGGACGCGATTCTTGCGGGCGCGGACCCGGACCTGGCGAGGCCGGTCCTGAATTTCGCACAGAAACATTTCCGTGAAATCCGCACCAGCACCAAGGTTTCTAAAATGGCCACGGCTGGAAAGCAGATCAAAGTGGTTATGGAAAAAGACGGGAAGTCTGTCGAAGAGCTTTATGATCGTGTGCTTGTTTCCGTGGGCCGTACTCCGAATACCCAGGACATGGGCCTTAAAGAAACCAAGATCACGCTCGATGACCGTGGTTTTGTGAAGGTGGACGAAAAGCAGCAGACGACCGACCCGTCGATTTACGCGATTGGGGATGTGGTGGGCGGGCTGATGCTGGCGCACAAAGCCTCAAAAGAAGCACGCGTCGCCGTGGAAGCTATTCTCGGTGAACACGCCGAATTCAAAGATGTTGTTATTCCCGCGGTCGTTTTCACAGACCCGGAAATCGCGTGGTGCGGCCTGACTGAGGCCGAGGCCCGCAAAAAGAACATCCCGGTGGAAGTGGTGAAATTTCCCTGGGGAGCTTCCGGCCGCGCGCTCAGCTTTGACCGCACGGACGGCATGACCAAGCTGGTCGTTGAACCTGAAACAGAACGAATCCTTGGCGTCGGCATTGTCGGCGCGGGGGCAGGCGAGCTGATCAGCGAAGGCGTGGTCATGGTGGAAATGGGCGCGACCGTCAGGGACCTGGCGGAATCGGTGCACCCGCACCCGACCCTTTCTGAAACGCTCATGGAAGCCGCTGAAATGTTCTACGGAACTTCCACGCACGCCTGGTCGCGCAAGCGCCAGACGCCGGAAACTGCCGGCGCCTAAGGCGTCGAAAGCAGTTTTCTAAGCACCGGTTCTCTCAGAAATATTCCTGCCCTGGGTTTGGCCAGCTTGGGGAAGCGTGTGCAGAACACGGCCATTGGCTCTAAGGCCTTCAGGAAATTTAATTTCGATTTGAAGATTTTCTTTCCGGTAGTCTTTTCAGCGGCCATGATGCCGCTGGCCAGCGCGAGCGTCATGCCCTGGCCGATCATGGGCTCCACAAAACACGCGCTGTCGCCGGTGTAAAAAATTCTTCCCGTGTCTTTTCCTTGAAAGCCTCTTGAGGTCACACAGGAAAGCCATGGGGTGATCCGGATCGCGCTTCCCATCCATTCTTTCAGCCTGGCGCTCGCGGTAGACGCGTGGTTCATGACGTTTTCAAAATTTCCGCCACAGGCCGTCAGTAGTTTTTTGTCTATCGTGCCGCACAGGTTTACCTTTCCCTTCTCAATCTCCAGCAGGCCAAGGTAGCCGCCGCGAAAGAAATGCATTTCAAGGCCCTGCGGCTTGCGCATATTTTGAAAGTGCGCTTTAAATCCAACATTTCCTCTGATCTTTTGTTTTTGGAGGCGGCTTGTTTTACCCGTGGCTACAACCACTTTCCGGGTTTTGATTTCAGCACCGCTCAGGAGCTTGACCAAGCAGTAGTCTTTTTCTTCCCGCACCGAAACAACTTCATTTCCAGGAATGATTTCACATCCCGAACGGGCGGCCTGCCGCATCAGAACTTCATCAAAGACATAACGGGAAAGGGCAAAGGCGAAAGGAAATTGATTTGAAACTTCCGGCAGGTCCATGCGCACCGCTGTTTGGGATGGGAAGAAGAGGGAGGTGTCCCAGACCGGTTTTCCGCCTGTTCGGAGGATTTTGTCGGTGATGCCCAGTTTTTCAAAAAGCGGCCAGATGCCGGGGGAAAAGAATTCTCCGCAAACCTTGTGGCGCGCGCCCGCGGATTTTTCAATCAGTGTTATCTTCAGGCCCTGGTTGGCAAGCGAAATGGCTGCGGCTGATCCTGCAGGTCCCGCGCCGATGACTACTGCGTCACGCATATCAGACATTTTTTTCTCCCGCGAGTGCGATCCTGAAGGCAAAATGATTTCTTCCGGTCAGGTAATTCAGCCCGGTCTCTTCCACCATGGTTTTCAGGTCCGGCATTTGGAAGGCCCTCAGGATGGAAAGCAGGCCGTCATGGCGGAAAATAGGGTCAGGGATGAAACGGGTCAGCAGCCAGAAGCCGGCATAGGCCAGCGGAGAACGCAAAAGGTCATTGATGATGATGCCGCGTGAAGCCGCCGCATCAAAAAAACGCAGGCATTTGTAAATCATGGCATCCGGCAGGTGATGGAAGAACATGGAGCTGATAACATAATCGAAGGCGCCGTCCGCGAAGGGCATGTCTTCGCAGGAGGCCTGGACCCAGAAAAGCGAAGGATCCGCGTTTTTAAATTTTCCAAATCTCAGCGCTTCAAGATCGATGTCCAGCGCGGTCACCTTCACCTTCTTATCCTTTCGTTGCGCCCACTGAGCAATGGCCGCGGGGATGTCCGAACCGCCCGTTCCGACATCCAGGATGCGAATAGTTTTGTCCGCGGACCAGTTCGCGGACCATTTCTCCAGATATTTTAAAATGACGCGGGTTCCGCCAAGGTATTTATTGACGCGTGCGATCCAGGTATAGACTGAAGCCGTTTCCCCGGGGTCCAGGTCACGCTGGTCCATGATCTCTTTTTCAGGGCTACGTTCCGTAAAGGTCATCATAGTTGTGTTCCGTTCCGGATAACGAGGGCTGAGCATTTGGAGCCGAAGCCCAAAGTGTTGCACAAGGCGTGGCGGATGCTCAGTTCGCGTGCTTGCGCGGGTACCAGGTCCAGTCCGCAGTCCGGGTCTGGATCTTCAAGATTGATGGTTGGATGAGCGTGTCCTGCCTGCATGGAAAGCAGGGTAGCAGCAAGACCCGCGGCGCCGCTTGCGCCCTGCGGGTGGCCGATCATGGATTTAGTGGAGCTCATGGGTACTTTCAGAGCCCCTTGGCCAAAAAAAGTTTTCATAACACCTGTTTCAATGCGGTCATTCAGTACCGTGGAAGTGCCGTGAAGGTTCACATAATCGATTTCTGATGACAACACCCGTGCTTCAGCCGCGGCTTCATGGATGGCGCGGCAGTTGGCGGCCGCGTCTTCGGAAATGCGCACTGGGTGAAAAGCTTCACAGGAGGACCCATAGCCCAGGATTTCCGCGTAAGGTATGGCGCCGCGTTTTTTCGCGGCTTCGCTTTCCTCGAGCAAAAACATCCACGCGCCTTCTGCCGGCACGAAACCTTCGCGGTCGCGCGCGAAAGGCCTCGAACCTTTCTCGGGTGACTGGTTCCAGCGGGTGGGCAGGATTTTCATCAGACTAAAGCCTTCATAGACGCCTCTTGTGATGGGCGAGTCCACACCGCCAGTCAGCACACGGTCCAGCCTTCCGGCTTGGATTTCATGGAAAGAATAACCGATTGCGTCCGTGGAGCTGGTGCATCCGGTGGTGATGACATGGCTGCGTCCCAAAAGTTTGAAGCGAATGGAAATTTCGCTGGAGAGTCCGCCGGGCGTTGACGCGGAAATAACATAAAGGCTCGGGGTAAAATTGTCGCGGCCGTAATACATTTCATAATGTTTCTCCATAAATTCCACGCTACCGCCTCCGGAGCCCAGGATGACTCCAAACCGGCTGGCTTCCGATTCGCTTAGAGACGCGGTATCAAGTCCCGCGTCCTTCAAAGCTTCTTCAGAAGCTCGCACCGCCATCTGCATGACGCGTGGCAGGTTTTTCTTTTCTGATTTCGAAAAACCATTTCCATTGGCAAGTACTTCACCCGCGATCTGGCAGCCCAGGCCGGAAGGATCAAATGACTCGACCCTGCGGATTCCACTTTGCCCAGTCAGCATGGCATTTTGAAATTCTTTTTTGCCTGCGCCGTTCGGGCTCAGAACGCCGATGCCTGTGATCCAGACTTTTTTCATGGTGTTTCCTTCAAAAGATTCTCCAGGTCCGCCGGAACTTTCGATTCAAAAACAAGCGCCTTGTGTGTTTCGGGATGCGCGATCTTCAGATAACAGGAATGGAGCGCCAGACGCTTCGCCATTTTGGCATTTTCTTTTCCGCCGTATTTTTCATCGCCCAGAATGGGATGGCCCAGGCTGGCAAGATGCACTCGAATCTGGTGCTTGCGCCCGGTTTCAAGGTCGACTTCAAGCAGGGCATGGAGTGAATTGTGCCGCAGTATCTTGTAATGGGTAATGGCATGTTTGGCGCCTTCAGACGGGTCCGGTGAAGTATAAACTTTCAGAAACTTGCTTTCCCGCAGCCAGCTTTCGATCGTCCCGCTTTTTTTTGGCGGCACGCCATTGACCACCGCGAAGTACTTCTTGTGAAATTCATGCCAGTTTTCTTGCAGGAAAAGCTTGGCGTTCAGGTTCTTGGCAAAAACAATCAGGCCCGACGCGTCCTGGTCCAGGCGGTGCACAATGAAAATGGGTTTGTCATTTCGGGCGTCAATGCTTTTAAGGTATTCGTGGACCTGGTAGTAGGCGGTCCTTTTCTGTTCGGTTTCTGTGGCGATGGTCAAAAGTCCTGAAGGTTTGTTGATCACAATCAGGGTGCCGTCTTCATAAACAATGTCCAGTCTTGAACGCAGGGACTGTTTGGCAGCTTCTTTTTTGTCTGTTTGCAGACCGACTTCATCACCCGGATTTAAGGGGAAATTAAACTGAGTCACGATTTTACCGTTCACGACTATCGCGCGTTCTTTTAAATAGCTTTTTAGTTTTGTTTTCTTGATGCCGTGAAGGCGGTCGAGCAGGAAATCAAACAGAATGGCGGGCTTTGTGACTTTAAGCAGGTGCATGGGCCCTCAGTTTCTTTTTAAAGAAACGCGCTGCTTGCCAGCGCAGGAAAGGAAGTGCCAGGATGGCGGTGTAATGTCCCAGTGGAAGAAAAAGCGTCGGAGGATTGCCGAGCGCCTTTTTCAATTCAAGGCCGTATTCAAAACGCACCACCTGGTCAAACATGGCCAGAACCAGCAGACAGGACTCCGGTGTGAAAGGGTTGTGGATTTTAAGAAGGTCTTTTTTGAATTCTTTCCGGAGCTCGTCCAGCAGGGTTTGACGGTCCATGCCAGTGCTGGCGTAAGCGGCGCGCTGGTGGCTCATCATGAGTGGATCGCGTGAGGTCACAAAAATATCCGCGAAATTCGTGCCGCCCAGTGCAACGACATGTGCTTTGAGCAGAGGATTGCGCGCGGCCCACAGACAGTTGACCATGGAGCCGAAGCTCATGCCGAAAGTACCAACCCTGTTTTTATCCACGCGAGGGTCTTTGAGAAGTTCTTGAAGCGTGCTTTCATTGCGCTGAATTGACTCTTCAAGGTAACGTGGAAGCTGGTCCAGACCCTGCTGCGGATCAAATTCAAAAATGGGTCTTTCCATGATGGCGCAGGCTAGGCCTTTGGATGCAAAATAGGAGGCGGCTTGTTTTTCGAAATGCAGGTCATCAAGGAACTGGATGCGCCCCAGCAGGGGGGTCTGGCAGACCAGAGGGAAAGGTCCGGGACCCTCCGGAAGGTAAAAATTTTTCACATCCGCCATAAGTTGTTATGCTCCAAGTTGATGCGCTATTGTAGACACAACCGGGGATTAAATCCAGCTGAATGGAATGCCGTTAGTGAAATAGGGCAATGATGCCCAAGCCCTGGAATTATTATAATTCCAGGACATTAGGCAGAGCATGAAGCTCTGCTCTACATAGGAGGCTCCAATGATGATGACCAAGAAATGCGGTATTTGTTACGCCGTCGTTATTCTGGCGTCGCTGGGAGCAATTAATGGTGCATTGACGACTTTAATGGGTATGGACCTGGTTTATAAGGTGACCACGACCATCCCCATTCTTTACAAGGTGTTCTACGGGCTCGTGGGTGTTTCAGGGATCGTTCTGCTGGTCACGACCCTGTTCAAACCGTGTCCGTGCACGAAATAGAACAATAGCATTTCAGGGACCCCGGCCGGGAAGGACCCGGCCGGGCCTTTTAAGACAGAGAGGATTTTTTATGCAGATGACCCATCAGGACCCCAGAAAAGTTTTTAAAATCGCCCGCTTCATATTGATTCCCGCCATTTTCTTCCTGGCTCTGTGGTTCACGGTTTTCACCCGCCGAGGGTTCGCGGCCGAGGTCCAGCTGCCTCCGCTTGAGAACAGCATGGCCTACAAGCAGTATAAAAGCCAGCCTAAGAAGT
>CAZKMJ010000129.1:0-6968 GCA_964553835.1 uncultured bacterium | reverse complement strand
TGGCCGCCTCCGACACGCCCAGGCCATACCAGGACGCTCTTGATGAAATCCGTAAACGCGGCAATGAATATGTGACTGCCATGCTCGACATTGACTTTATGCGTGATTTCCACAACGCGTACGGTTCAGAATTCCAGCTTGGCGGCAAGGCGCGCATTATCATCAATGAAGTCATCCGCCAGCTGCTCGAGCTGCCGGAATTCAAAGGCCTGGAAGTCACGCATACCCAGCGCCTGACAAAAGGTGATGAGTCCCTGCTTGTCATTTATCCCAGGGCAGGCGGGCTTGACCTGAACTTGATTAACCGTTTCCTGGAACGTTTGCGCGCCGGTCTTTACACAGAATCCGCAAACCGCCTGGCCGTAGCCACTGTCAAGAATCTCAAAAATCTCAGGCCGGAAAAAATTGCGGAGCTTGAAGACAAACTGAATGTTCGTATTTCCATGAACCATGAAGAACCGCTTGTCCTGTTCGACATCAACCCGTATGAACATCCGAAGGATGCACTCCGCCGTGTCCAGGACTATTGGCGCCAGGCGCTTCTTGACGAAGGCATTGAGCTTGAAATGGACCTTGACCACATTATGCCGTCGTTCACCTTCTCCATGGGTGTCAGCACCCAGCATGCAGGCGAAACAACTCCCGCTGAAACGTTCGCGCGCAGTGAAACAGCCATGCGCGAGGCCAAGCTTTCCGGCCGCAACCGTGTGATCTGGAGCGAGACAGAACGTCCCGCGATCACTCCTTTCACGCCTGCCGCGCCCGCGCCTGAAGCGCCCGCTCCGGAAGTGCCGATCAAAATAAAGCAAGCCTCAACTTCCGCCCTGATCTTTTACAAGAACGGGGAGTTTGGCGGTCTTGAAATTGCAGTACATGAAAAATTAAACGCGCGTCTGGAAGAAGACTTTGAAGTGGAGAACGGCCCGCGCTATACACCGACCCCGGATGAAGCGCTTAGACGCTGGGGCCCTTCGGGTATCCGGGACCGTCTGCTCATGATCCAGGAAGCCGGCGTTAAAGGGGTGAATGTCGCTCCCGCCCTTGCATTCATTGACGCGGCTGAAAAAAGAGGCACGCCAGGCATGGGTGAGGAATTCGACCGGTGGATTAAAAACATCACGGACACCATGACCCGTGAGCAGGAAGCTAATGTTCCAATGGAAAACCGTTCAATCGAGATGAGCGGGCACCTGGGCGCGCTGTTCTATCTTTGGTTTGTCGCAAAGCAGGATGTGCAGCCGGTCCGTCTGACCCCGAAAAAAGATCCTGCTGCCATTCTGGCCAAATACGGTATCTCAAATGCTGAAGCAGTCAGCCTGCTGAGTGGCCGGAACTTGAACGCGTTGTCCTGGCAGGAATTTGTCAATGACGTCATTGTCGGCCCGGCGCTGACTGCCCGCGCCTCATCCGCGGAAGGCACGCTGCGCGGCATGATTTATCATGAACAAAAAGAAGGTTCGCTTAAACACGCCATGGTCCAGGGCGCCATGATGGGCTCTCCGGATACAGCCACTTCCGCGGCTTCCAACGCTGTTCACTCTGCCGGTAACGAAAAAGAACTGGCGCTGGATGAAGAGCTGCTCAAAGAGGCATCCAAGAGAGAACCGCGGTTGACTGATTTCATTAATGGAACCGCAGCTCGCAGGGGACCGCCTTCCGTGGAAATTCCTTCGCTCGCGGACCTGATGGGCGAACTTACCGTCGATTTGAACAAAGCTTATGAACCGCAGGTTACTGCGGCCGTCCGTAAACCAGATGACATTATCCGCCTGCTTGACGAGCGCGCCGCGGCACTTCTCAAGACATTGCCGGATAATCATCCGGACCAGTACCTGATTCCCAGCCGTCTGAATTATTTGAAGAAGATCATTGTCGATGCTTATGCCAATCCCAACAAGCACACGTTCTACCACGCGCTGATCGGCATCAAGAGGCTCCTTCCTTATGTAGTCCGCCAGCTCGATGATGAACGCGTAAACGTTTATCTGGCGCGTGACGGCGGCCGCTACTACCGCGCAAAGAAAATGGCGGAAGGTACGGGTTTTGATGAGTCCCGCAACGTCATTATCCATGTTTCACGCGACCGCCTCGGCTCTGCCCACGACGCGGCCAAGGAACTTTTCGAACAGGCTAAACAGCGGTACAACGCCCGTAAAGCATTGCTCAACGACCCCAGCCTGGACAAAGAGGAAATTTTCAAGGAATTCATCAAGCTCCTTGAAGAAAGAATGGAATGGGATGAAACGCTGCGCGAAAAAGTGGCGGACATTGAAAATCAGCTCCGTGACACACGTCTTGTCAGCGCGGACCTCCGGCTAATTGACAGTATTTCGGAAGGAACCATCACCGGTCTTGTTAAAGCCGTGGCTTTGCGCATGCGTGTCAAGGAACATACGGGTGGTACGGTGGAAGAATTCATCGTGGCCCCGAAAAACGCGGACAAACTGGTTAAGGGCGAAAAAACCTTTGTATGGCCGGCGGAACTGACCAAGGAAGAAGTCCGGAAATGGTATGCGCAGGAAGGCCTGGCGGTTGATCAATCAACCATCCTGTTTGATGTCACAAATGATACTGATCGTGGCATGACCGACTCTGACAAGGTCAGCGACAAGTACATTCTGCAGTCTGAACTTCTGGGCATGGCTTTCGCCCTTCACTATCCCTTGAGCGAAGTGAATGGCGGACATCCCGTCAACTATGACAACCGCCCCGGCCAGAACAAAATGCGTATTTCCTCCGGCGCGAAACAGCTTGGCGATTTCCTTGACCAGCTTCTGACGTCTAATGCAGTTGCGCGCGACAAGAGCAGAGACCTCCCGGCTTCAGCCCCTGTCAACGCCGCGGCCGTGACCGTGACGGGACTTCCCGATAATTTTATTGACCGCCTTTATACCGGTCTGAGCCCCGATAAGAAAAAATTCTTTAATGAATTTCTCGCGCGCCATAACGAAGTCATCCTGATGACTTCAGACGTGCGCCTGCTGATGTACCTTGTCAATCTCGCCGAATTTGTCGCGGTCATGGATAACAACATCATGCAGCAAATGCTGACCGAAGAAGACGGTGACTTCAGATATCGTCAGCTGGTGGAGCAGTTCTTTGACATGATGAAAGATTTCACGCATGAAGAATTTCGCAATGTTTTCAGCCGCTGGCTGCTGGGCAAGCAAGGTCAGAAATTTACGGGATTTGAAAATGCCGCTGCCGGCCTTTACAACATTGAGGCGGTGACTGGCGAACTTGATTACGTACTCAAAGGCCATGCCAGGATCGCCCGCCGCGAAAGAGCATTTGAATCCAAGGACAACCTGGGTCCGCTGCGCGCCACGCTCCTTGCGATGGCTTACAGCCGCGGTTCGCGCAACGCGCTTCGCAAGAAACAGGCCAAAGGACAGGCCCCTGCCGTTCCGCTTAGCTATGCAGGACGTGCGCGGGCAGGCAATCTCAACATTCTGGACGCGACTTCATTCCGCGATGTCTGGAGGCGCAGCTACTCCAAGACCCAGCAGCAAGCACCGGCTGCTGCCGCGATCGCTGCCGTCGCCCCCGTTGCCCAGGAGCCCGGCAAACTACTGGCTGGCTTCCCGACCTTCCATATTAATGGCTACGCTCTGAGCATGCATGACATGCTGCGCGGAGAGTTGACCGCAGGCGTGGGCGCCGAAGCCCTGCTTGAAGAGTATGTGCGCATTTTTTATCAGGAACTTAAACGTTTTGAAACAGAAATCGGCCGTCCGCTTCTGCAGCATGATACGGTTGATACGAATCAGGAAATTATCGGCCTGAGGGGCTCGGTCATGATGGCCGTTGTAACGGGTGGACTGAATGACAGGCAGTGGGTTGAATTCCTGAACCGCGTCTCTATCGCTTTCAATGATGCCATGGTTCGCCGGGGGAGGACTGATTCGGTCTCCGTCACCATGTTCATGATTGATACGCCAGTCACCGGAGCGGGTATCGACCGCCTGTATTCCGCGCTGCTTGAAATTCCGTCCCTGCGCGCTACGGGCCAGACTGATGCCTCCGTCATGGAAGAGAACAATTTCCCCGCTGCCAACATGGTGGCCAACGCGACAGTCAGCGATGCGCTGAGGGCAGCTACGCAAAATCCCGCCCGCGCGGCCAGCCTCAAATTCCTGCAGGACCGCGACGCGGCGCTCAGAACGTCCCAGCTTGGAGCGGCCGCGACCCAAACCGCCCGCAGCTTCCGCCGCTCGCCGCAAGTGGTCGACCGCCGCCGGACTGTTAATGCTATCGCCAAGCTCATGGGGCGTTTTGCTCCAGGCAGCATCAATGAAACGGTGGACCTGTATCTTGCTTACCTTGACTGGGCTTTCGTGAATGACGCGGACAAGAGAGGCGGACATGACGGCGATTACCGCGGCATCGCTATCCGCACCTCGCGTCTGATTGACCTTAAAAACCAGGAGCTGACTATTGACCATATGATCAAAATCCTGGATGAGGCTACCCGGGTTTTCCCTGAAGGATCGGAAGCCATTAAAGAATTAAAGGCCGCGCTGGCTGCCCGCTTCGCGGCCCTTGCCGCCGAAACCCGCAGGCCGGAAGATTTTGACCGCGTGTTCAAGGCATGGAAACGCGGCTATGTGTCAGACAGCATCGTCCTCGACTGGTTTATCAAAACCGAGAACACGATTATCGGCAGCGTTGAAGAAGGGACCGCGCAGGCCCGCCGTGACCAGGTCGCTATTTTCCGCAAGCACATTGAAGAAATTACCAAAGCTAAATTCGCGGATGAGCAGGAATTGACCCGCAAAGCAAAGGGCAAGATTTCCAAAAAAGCGGAGGAAGCGGCCATTGAAGCATTTACGCAGATGGTCAGACTGCTGAGTGATAATCAGGTCATCAACATCATCGGCCAGGCGCGCACGGGTAAGACCAGCGCTGCTGAACGGCTGGCGACGCAAAATGGCTATACCTATTTTGACGCGGGACGTGTTTACCGTGCTTACGCGTGGTACCTGCTCAATGAGCAAAACTCCGGCCGGCTTGTCTTGTCACGCCCTCTGGACGATTTGACTCTACAGGGCCCTGAAGTCTCTGACCGCCTTGTCGGCAGGATGCGTCCCGGCCAGCGCCTGTCCATGATGAATGCGCAGCTGACCAGCGCTGATGAACGTGCCATCCTGGCAGCTCTTGAAACAGTTAAAATCGATTTCCACAAAGGCCGTGTGTATGTGAATGGCCGTGAAATATCCGCGGAGAAACTGCAGGATACCAATGTTGAACTGGCCAACGCTGCCCTGAGAAAAATCCCCAAATACCGCGTTCTGACGCTGGCCAAGGAACGTGAGATCCTGCAATTTCTGTCGCGCCGCAACACGGTGGTCATGGCCGGCCGTGGTTGTGCCGAAGGCGCACAAGTCAATGTGTTCCTGACCGCGAGCATTGAAAAACGCACTGAGCTTGAAAAGAAATGGCGCCGGGAAATGCTGATCAAGCGCAACCGCCAGCTCGAAGCATGGCTGACTCTTTCCAGCGACGCCATGCCGGAACCTGAAGAAACGCTGCGTGCCGAGCTCGCCGAAAACCGCGTGATGATCGCGCGCATTGAAGCCAATGATCCGGCTATTAATGCTGAAATCAGCGGACACCTGAATGACCGCGACCGCGCAGACAACGTGCAAGCGGTATTGAACGCTATGCCGGGCGTTTTTAAGCAAATTGATGTCAGCGCATTTACGCCTGAGCAGACCGTCGCGGCTATTACAGACCGCATGACGGAGCAACAGACCCAGCACCGCGAAAGAATCGATTTAAGCGCTGAAATGCTTTACTACCTGACGCGCGGATCAGTGAGCGGCAACTCAGACCTGGATTATGTCGCGCTGGCTCAGCTTAAGGGTGGTGAAGACGGTGGTCTACAGCCTTCGACTGCCAAGAAGGATGGGCTGGGCAAGAAAATGCGCAAACAGATTGAAGCTGTTTATCCCGAAACTGTCTACGGGCGGGCGCGCAAAAACTCGCGCAAAGGCGTGATCGATAAATGGGGTCAGCCCGGTCTGACATTCCTGGTTAATGAAATCGTCAAAGACAAGCCGCTTCCGGAGGGCGTCATTGAACGCGGCCTGAAAGCAGTCAAGTCAGGCGACAATATGGCTTTTGACGCGTGGCTGGCCGAAGTCAGCCGCATGCCGGAAGCCGCGGGTGCCACTACTGAAATTAACATGGTACGCGCCATGATCGATTATCTCGCCGCTTCCGTTCAGCAGATCCTGATCATTCGCCCGCTGGACAAAGACCGCAAAAAGCGTGTTCCGCACAAGGCTATTGCGGACAAACTCAAGATCAAGGAAACAGATATCGCTGAGCTGACGGGCGGCCGCGACATTGAAGGGATGTTTGAACAGGATTTCGCTAAAACCGTTGTCGTCGGACCTACCAATACGATGAAAGCTCCTGAAGGCACGCTGCGCCGGCTTGCGGGTGACGCTCTGACCAAAGATGACGGGACGCTCAAACATGTCATGGATGCAGGCAAGGCCCTGGGACTTCAGCCGGCTTCAATCGCCAGCGCGTCCAATGCTATCCATATTCCTTCTTATGAAGAGCTGGTCAAGGAAGTCCGCCTCATGTCGATCGTGGACCTTAAGAAATTCCTCCAGGTTCTGCGCTCTGAAGCGCGCCGCGTTCCGCCGGGCGATGACCTGAAAATCCGTTACACCGTCGCTTATCATGTCGCGCTCAATAATCCGCGCCGCCTGTTTGGCACCCCGATTCCTCCGGATGAGATGAATCCGGAAGCGCTCAAAACCCGCGGCTATTATCAGTTCCCGCCAGACCAGCTCTCTAACCTGAGAAAAAGAGGTGTTGAAGTTATTGCTGAACCGCTGTCAGGCCCGGAAATTATAAAAGACCGCACAACCGGTGATGATAAGACCGTAGTCGGCTATTACGATATTAATGATGTCCTTGAACGTATCTATGACAGCCATGTTACAGGCGCT
>CAZKMJ010000128.1:0-6991 GCA_964553835.1 uncultured bacterium | reverse complement strand
GTAGTACCTGAAAAAAAAGAAAACAGTAAAGAGCAGGGGCCGCTGAAACTCACCGGAATATTTGTGAGGGCCGGAAAAAAAATTGCCATTATCAATCATTCATTTATGAAAGAAGGGGAAGCGATACAGGGCTACACCATCACGCGCATTGAAGGCAACCAGGTTCTTTTAAACGGAAACCAGCAAGAATTTTATCTGAGGATATCTGAAAATGAAAAACCCAAGCCAAAGCCTGCTGTCTAGCCTGCTGATTGCCGTCCTCTTTCTGGGCAGCCCTGCCTGGGCCGCGGAAAAAGCCGGCATCCTGGACACTCAGACCAACGAAAAAGACACCACCCTGGTTTTCAATGACACGGATATCCGCGACGTTCTGCGTCTGATTGCCGACGAATACAATCTGAACATGGTCATGTCGGATGATGTTACGGGTTCCGTCACCCTTCGATTGAAAGGCGCGTCGCTCCAGAACACGCTTGACGCCATCCTGGCCGGTCGCGGCTATGATTATGAAATCCTGGACAATATTATTCGCGTCGGAAGAACAGAAGCGATCCAGGCCGACCGGCTCCAGCGCACTTCGCGTGAAGTGCAGGAAGTACTCGTGACCGAAGTCATTGTTCTTCGCTATCTGGATGCTTACGACATTAAAGACACGGTCAAATCCCTGCTCAGCTCGCGAGGCACTGTCAGCGTCCTGGAGCGCAGGCCGTACAGCGGTTTCAGGTTCGGTACACAGAGTTCATCAAGCGCTTCAAGTTCGGCCTCGCAGGGAGGCTATCTTACGGGCAGCGGCTCTTCTGGTTCAGGCAATCTGGGCGGCGCGGGAACTTCCGCGTCATCCGGTGGTGTGGGCGGGCTTGTCCGTCAGCGTGATCAGGAAGAAAAGCCAAGGTCCAACACGCTTTTAATCGCGGACGTCCGTTCCCAGGTGGAAAAAATCAAGGAGTTGATCGCGAAAGTTGACGTGGCTCCGCGCCAGATCCAGATTGACGCAAGGTTAATTGAAGTCACCACCCGTACGCTGAAAGATTTGGGGATTGATTTCAATAATTCAAGCGGCGTTTCGCCCGGTGAAGGTCCGACCAACTCCGTTGTCACGGATATTAATTCCGGGAGCTCCACAACCACCATTCATCCCAACATTTTGAGCCACACTTTTCCGACCAGCACCGACGCGGGCATTCATACTGTGTTCACCAAAATCGGCGGTTCGGATATGAGTGTTGTGCTGCACGCGCTGGCGCAGGACTCCCGCACCAAAACATTGTCTGCCCCACGCATCCTGACCATTGAAAACCAGGAAGCCGCGATTCTTGTGGGTGAGCAGTTTCCGATTTTTCAGTCGACAGTGACCGACCAGGGTACCAATACGGAATCTCTATCGTATTTCCAGCCCATTGGCATCAGCCTGCAGGTGGTCGCGCAAGTTACACCTGAAAATGAGATCAATATGATTGTCCATCCAACCGTCAGTTCTCTTGGCTCCTTTGTTACGGGCACCAGCGGCTTGAGCCAGCCGCGCATCAACACCCGTGAGGCAGACACACGTGTGCTGATGAAAAACGGGGAGACCCTTGTGATCGGGGGGCTTTTGCAGGACGAAGAATCCAAGGAGTATTACAGTGTCCCGTTTTTTGACCACGTGCCGGTCATTGACCGGCTGTTCAGCCGCAAACAGAATTCCATCGACCAGAAAAATCTGATCATTTTTATTACTCCGACGATTGTGAATGCTGTCAGCAATATGAACACTTCGGAGCGCCAGACTTACAAAGGCATTCGTGACCCCGCTCACTATGGCTATGAATATGACCGCAAAAAGGCCCTGGGAGAGATCTACAGCGATGCCAAAAAGAAGTACAAGCAGGGCGATGCGACCGCCGCTAAAGCACTGTTTTTGCGTGTTCTGGCCCTTGATCCAGAGAACCAGGGCGCGATCCGATATCTTCGTAAACTCAAGGCCATGCCTGCCGAAAAGCCTATCAGCTAATGAATTAAGTCTTTTTTTCGCGTTTTAAGAAGTCCGAACTCTCCAAACCTTTTATACCCTCCAATCTTGCAAAACTCTCCAAAGCGGGTAGTTTTTAATTTGGAGAGATTATGAAAGAATTCCTTGGAACTTTTGAAGCCGCGAAATTGTGCAGGGTCTCACCCGGCACGGTTGCGCGCTGGATCAAGGACGGTAAGCTGAAGGCTTCGGTCACGGCAGGCGGTCACCGGCGCATTCATCGGGATGATCTCGTCGCGTTGATGCAATCCCTGCGCATGCCGGTTCCCGATACGCCAGCCCTCACGCCGGACCTCCAGGTATTTATTGTGGCTGAAAAACCTCAAGCGAGGACCGCGATCCGCGAATTTCTTGAAAGCCGGTTTCCCGGCATCCGGGTGGAGGAAAAGAGCCCGGAGAAAGGAAAGCATGACGCAGCATGAGCTGATTAAAAAGGACCTGCGGATACTCGTAGTTGATGACGAACAGGGGATGCGTGACGTCCTGAATCTGGATTTGACCACCCAGGGATATGACGTAAGGCTTGCCATGGATGCCTCGCAAGCCCTCGAAGTGTTGCAGCAGGAAAAAATCCATATGGTCATAAGTGATATCAAAATGCCCGGGATGAATGGGCTCGAGCTGCTTGAAAAAATCAAGGCGATTGATCCCCGCATTGAAGTCATCATTATGACCGGGCACGGAACCGTGGAAAACGCGGTTCAGGCCATGAAAAAAGGCGCTTATGATTTCATTCTTAAACCATTCAACCTTGATGAGATGAGGGCGCTGATTGAAAAAGCGATTGAGAAAAAAGAGCTCAAAGGGCTTGTCGCTCTTTATGAATCTACAAAAAAGATTTTTTCCACAGTTCGGCTTCATGATTTGTGTGAGCAGGTTATGGATACTATGATGAAAGCCTTTGATGCTGAGACGGGTGCCATCCTGCTCAGAGGTGACATGCAGAAACTTTTTATCGCCGCAGGCCGGGGAGTGCCCGATAAAGTATCGCGGGAAACGCAGCTTGAAATGAGCGAGCGCGCTATCGACGAGCTTGAATCAAACCAGAAAGAAATGCTTCTGGTTAACGGCGCTGAAAATCACCCCGCATTCAAAGATATGCCTGGAGTTGACGGTATTTCTTCTTCGATATTTTGTCCGCTTATGAACCTTGAAGGTGAACTTCTCGGTATTCTTAATCTGAACCGGCTTAAAGGGCGTGAAAATTTCACCATTTCAGACCTTCAGGGCAGCGTTATTTTTGCTTCATTGGCCTCCATGGGTATTGCGAATGCCAAACTTTTCGACCAGCTGGAATCAAAAATTACGGAGCTTGATCAGACACGCGACCAGCTTGTCCAGGCTGAAAAGCTTGCGTCGATCGGGCGTCTGGTCGCGGGCGTTGCGCATGAGATGAACAATCCGCTGACTTCGGTCATTGGATATTCTCACATGGCCAGTCAGTCAAGTAATCCGGAAGAAATCAAAAAAGCACTACCAATAATTTATGAGCAGGCTATGCGCTGCAGCAAGATCATAAAGGAACTGCTTATTTTCGCGCGTCAGAAAAAAATTAATCGGAAAAATATCGACGTTTGCAAGGTTGTCGAAGACAGCATTACAGCCGTGACTCCGGAGTTGCGTAAAAGAAATATCCAGGTTTTATGGGATAAGCCGCAGGCACCGCTAAATCTCAGCATCGACGCGGGCCTTTTGCAGCAAGTTTTTACCAATCTTTTGACTAACGCGTTTCAGGCCATGGAGGAGCAGAGGGGCGAGAAAAAAATTATAATTTTTTGTAAAATAACAGACTCGCACGTGTTTTTCTATATTCGGGACACTGGACCGGGAATACCGGCCGACATTATGCCCAAAATTTTTGATCCCTTTTTTACGACCAAGGAAGTAGGGCAGGGAACTGGGCTTGGCTTGAGCCTGTCTTACGGCATCATGCGCGAGCATGGCGGGACCTTGACGGTTGAAAAAGATTATAAAGATGGAGCTTCGTTTGAAGTCAAACTGCCTTTGAATGCGGAGCCTGGAACTCAGGAGAGATAACAATGGCGCAAAAAAAAGGTATCAGGATTCTTGTTGTGGATGATGAGCCTGGCATGCGGGATTTCCTGTGCTATGAACTAACGGACGCCGGTTATGATGTATTTACGGCATGCGATGGGTTGGAAGCGATGGCGCATTTTGAAAAGCAGCCATTCCCGCTGATCATTACTGATATTATGATGCCCAAAATGGACGGGCTCCAGCTCCTGAGCCGGATCAAACAAATTGATCCGGGCGTGGAGGTTATCATGGCCACGGGATTCGGTGTGGTAGAGCACGCGGTCAAGGCCATGAAAAACGGGGCCTTCGATTTTATCCAAAAACCCTATACGATCCAGGAAATGATGGGCGCCGTCGATAAAGCGCTTGAAAAAAGCAGGCAGCAGAAGCCTGGAAAACCATCCACCTGAAAAATTGAAGAAATCCGCCTTAAAGCGTTTTCCCTCGAGATAAATTTAGTGCGCCGCGGAGCTTTTCAGGCTCTTCAGGCCGCGGCGGGCCCCCCCCCTGTTTTTTAAAGTTGACAAGGTTCTTGTGTATATACATAATATCTCCGCCTTTCAAAAAGGCAACTAAACTGTATATACAAGGAGACGGGAACTTATGGCGGTCAAAAGCAGAAAAAACTCCGTTTCAAAGCTTATTTCCATCCGCATCCCTGAAGATACTCTTTCCACGCTGCAGAAACAGGCGGGGAAAAAAGGCAGCTACCAGCAGCTGATCAAGGCGTATATTGCCAGCGGCCTGGCTGAGGAAGGCGCCGTTGCTGCCGGCAAGTCTGGAATTTTTGAACAAGAAGCGAATGCTATCGGCACCATTCTCCCGAAATCCGCGCCCCGGAAAAGAAAAGAGCCGTCCTCCATTCCGGCAGTCATGAGGGAAGATATCGAGGCGCTTGGAAAGATTTTCAAGCCTTACCTGAAGCACTTCGCTGGCAAAACTTTTTTGATCACGGGGGCTTTTGGGTTCCTGGGCCGTTACATGGTTCACCTGCTCCATCATCTTAATGAAAAAGCGCTTGCCGCCAATCCCTGCAAAGCGCTTCTGCTGGATAATTTTGTGACTGGCTATGAGCAGCAGATTGTGTCGGATGAAAATCTGACTTTTCACAGGCATGATGTCATCAAGCCTTTCCAGACCGACGTGAAAGTCGATTACATTATCCATGCCGCGGGCATTGCCTCTCCGGTCTATTACACCAAGTTTCCGATTGAGACCATGGACGTGGGCACGCAGGGGACACGCAACATGCTCGAACTGGCCCGCCAGAAAAAAGTGAAGAGCTTTATTTTTATGAGCTCCAGCGAAGTTTACGGGGATCCGGACCCGAAGCATGTGCCGACCAGGGAAGATTACAATGGCAACGTTTCAGTCAATGGACCGCGCTCCTGCTATGATGAATCCAAGCGCTTTGGCGAAACTATGTGCACTGCCTATTGGCGCGTTTACAATGTTCCGGTTAAAATTGTGCGGCCGTTCAACGTTTATGGCCCCGGCATACGGCCGGACGATTACCGCGTGCTGCCGAACTTTATCGAACACGCTCTGCGCAAGGAGCCGCTTCCGGTGCATGGCGATGGCCGCAACACCCGGTCTTTCTGCTACATTAATGACGAGATCGAAGCCATTTTCAAAATCCTTTTCTCGCAGCATGACGGGGAAGCCTTCAATGTTGGCAATCCCGGCCCTGAAATTTCCGTGAAGCAGCTCGCGGACCTGGTGGCTGCCGCCATGCCGCATAAAGTTAAAGTGGTCCCCATTGACCCGCCGCACGCGGTTTATGCCAATTCGGACCCCAAACGCCGTTGCCCTGACATCACCAAACTCACGAAACTGACCGGATTCAAGCCGCGCGTGGGACTGAATGAAGGACTCAAGCGCACCATCCGCTGGTTTCAAGAATCTTAAACAAGCCCCGGAATCCTTTTGATTCCGGGACATTTGGCGGAACTTGAGGTTCCGCTCTACATAGGAGAATAAAAAATGGAAAAGAAATGGCATATTGACCCGGCTTTCGTGGATGCCCGCGGGGCCATCACCAATGTTTTTGAAGGACGCATTGAACACATCGCTCTGATCACCTCAAAAAAAGGCACGGTCCGCGCGAACCACTATCATAAGAAGGATCATCAGTTCATTTATCTGGTCAGCGGCGCTTTCAACAGCCACTCCGTTGATACCCGGGACACCTCCAAGCGCCTCGTGCTTGAAATCAAGCCCGGCGATATTGTGGAAACTCCCGCTTTGATCGCGCACGCGCAGGAATTCACGGAAGATTCCGTGTTCCTGGCCCTGACCACCTGCCAGCGCGAATCCGGCAAGTACGAAGAAGACACCATCGCCTACGAAGTCATCAAGGGCGGTTATCTGAACGAAAAACTGCAAAAAGCTTAAGCGATGCCGAGCGTTGTGATCACGGGCGCAAGCCGCGGCCTTGGCCTGACGCTGGCGCGCAAATTCCTTGAAGCGGGCTGGCGGGTCTATGGCGTAAGCCGCACCCGCAAGCACTGGAAGACCGCGCTGGCAAAACTTCCCGCCAAAGCTCCTGTTTCTTTTCACGTCCTTGACCTCACTTCGGAGCCCAAGGTCAAAAAATTTGCGCAGCGGTTCAAAAAAGAACCGCTGGACCTTTTGATCAACAACGCGGGTTATGGCGGTGGCCTGCTCCGGATCGAAGAAACTACGGTGGCCGAATACCACCGCCTCATGGATGGCAACCTGCTTTCTGCTTTTCTGATGTGCAAGCATTTTATCCCTGTTTTCCGCAAACAAAAGCAGGGTACTGTCTTTAACATTTCCTCCATGGCCGGCCAGCGGGCGGTGCCGAAGCTCGCGGCTTATTCCGCGGCCAAGTTCGGCGTTCTTTCGCTTTCACAGGCTGTCGCAAAGGAAAATCTCGACATTCCCATCAGGGCCCTGACGGTCTGCCCCGGGGGCATGAACACA
>CAZKMJ010000127.1:0-7008 GCA_964553835.1 uncultured bacterium | reverse complement strand
ACCGATGCGTACGACGCGCGCTGGAACGCATCGGGCGGGTCGAACGGCAGCCGGACGCATTGGGACTACGATTCCGCCCAGCACATGTTCTCCACGACGGTCGTGAAGGCGATGGGGACGCCGCTGGCGCTTAAAGAAACCTATTCCTACGACTTGGCTGGCAGGATATCCACCCAGACGGACGCCAACAATCAAATGACGCAGTATGTTTACGATTCTTACGGAAGGCCGCTGCGGATTATAGGGCCCAATGATACGGACAGCAAGCCGACCGTATCTTACAGCTACTTTATAAATGCAGTCCTGCCGCATCAGATCAATCAATCGCAGAGGGTGCGGCACGGCCAGGACGAACTCATCGAAAGCCAAACCTTTTTGGACGGCCTGGGTCGGACTGTTTATACTAAGTCTCCGTACGGCACAGGGCTGCAGGCAATCAGCGGCCAGGTCGATTACAACCCAAGGGGCATGGCCGGAAAATTCTGCGTACCCTACACCGTGGCAGCGAGCTCTGGATATGTGGCGCGAGACATAAACAAGCCATATACCTATACGGCCTATGACGTGCGCGGGCGCGTAACGTTACAACAAAATCCAGATGGGACAACGGTTTCCAAATCCTACCAAGGTTGGACAGAAACAGTCACCGATGAGAATAATCATAAAAAAGACTATGTGAAGGATTCTTACGGTCAAATTGCGCAGGTGAAGGAATACAATAACTCGGAAGTTTACACCACAGCGTACAGTTACGACGCCAAGGGGAACCTGACGCGCATCGACAAGTCCAACGGGGACGCCATCACGATCGCGTACGATTCGCTGGGCCGCAAGACCGCCATGAGCGATCCGCAGATGGGTAACTGGTCGTACCAGTATGATGCCAGCGGCAATCTAATCCAGCAAACCGATTCCAAAAACCAGACGATCGCCATGAGCTACGACCGGCTAAAACCTATCCCGACGCAAAGTCCATCAATTACACATACGATTCCGGCAGCTTCGCCAAGGGGCGTTTAAGCTCCGTGCGAGATCTCGTGAGCACCCAAACCTTCACCTACGACAATCTGGGGCAGATGATTTCCAAAGAGCGTACCATCGACGGGCAGACCTACGTCACGGAAACGGAGTACGACGCCATGGGGCGGGAGCTCGCCGTCACATATCCCAATGGGGACGTCGTCAGGAGCACGTACACCGGCCCGTTTTTGACGAGCGTCAACAACTCTTCCAACACCGTCGCCTACGGGGCGTTCACCTATCATCCCACGGCGGTGGGCAAGCCCTTTACTTTGAGCTTGGGGAACGGCGTCATCACGACCTACATCTATACCAACAGCACTTTTCTCCTGACCGGAGTGGATACCCGGGGCCCTTCGAACGATGTCCTTCAGGATTTTGAGTATAGCTACGATAATGCGAAAAACATAACGCAGATCGCTGCAAACGGGTCGAATCAAAACTTCGCATACGATGATTTGAACCGACTGACTCAGGCGGTTGGTCCTTATGGAACGCAGAACTATTCCTACGACCGGGTGGGGAACATATTGAGCAATCCCGATAACGCGGAGCCGCTGCCGGGGTATCTGTCAGGGGAAAACTGGGTTTCTTCGACGGGAACCGTGCAGCAGGCCAACGGCCGGCTGGGGCAGGGCATGTCGTTCGATGGCACAGGCCAAGCGCGGCTGATCAACTCCGAGAAGACGATGCCCTCCGCGGGTATCACGGTGGACCTGTGGGTCCGGCCGATCGCATTGGACGGTCCGGCAATCGTTTCCAAAGGGGGGTCCTTCTCGTTCGCGCGGCTCCTGTCCAGCGGCAGCGCGGAGGCGAAGCTATCTTTGAGCTCCGGAGAAAAAACAGTCGTGCTATCCAGCGGTTCGGTGCGCTATAATCTATGGCAGCACCTCGCCATGACATATGACGGCGCCAACATCAAGGTCTATGTAAACGGGCAGCTGAAGGCCACCCAAGCGGCTACCGGCTTGATTCTGCCAAGCTCCGCGCCTATCTATATCGGTGGAACCGGATTCCAGGGCATGATCGATGAAGTAAACATCCAATCCTGGGCTCTGGCCGCAAGCGAGATCCTCGCCAGGTATCAGAGTATGCCCAACTTCCCGCCCAGCCAGCCGAAGACGCCGGAATCCGTTCCGGGCGGCATTACGACAGGTCAACAGGGAGTGCTTCACAAGTTCAAGTTCCTCGCCTGGGACTTAGACGGTGATAGCATTAAATATCGCATCAACTGGGGCGACGGAAATATACAAGACACGGGTTTCGTCCCTTCCGGAAGCGCCGTGGAAGCCTCGCATGCCTGGAGTCAATCTCAAACTTATGCGATCACCGCCCAAGCAGTTCAATTAAGCTCCAGCGGCGCGGAAGTCATTTCCGCCACCAGCCCCGCCTACAACTTCTTCGTAGATACGGCCACCTACTCTACCTTGCTCAGCACTCCGTTAACGAACGCGGTCGCGGTCATATCCTATTCCTCCAGCCACACGGCGGAAATCATTCTAGGCGAACCCGTCGTATCCACATCTTCCAGCTCCCAATACAAAGTGTATTTGGGGTATCAAGAGCGCATCACGGATGAAAGCTTGTGGTGGAGCGTGACCTTTGGCTCGGAAGGGCAGGGGGGAACCGATCCCAATCCAACCGATCCGGTATCTGTCTCCAGTTTCATCGATTTGACGGCAGCGAATGCGCAGGAAGTAGCTGCCATAGCGGCAGGACTAAGGCAGAACCCAACCGCGCAGTCCAGCGACGCCAACGGAAACATGCGGATCGCCCGGGGACGGTGGATCCAATACGACTACGATAACCGGCCAGTAAAAGTCATCACGATGGACGGCTCAGTGACGGAATTTGCCTATGATTTTGAAGGAAGCAGGGTAAATAAAGTAATCATGCGGGAAGGAACAACGGAAATGACTCACTTCATTGGTACAATCTATGAGATCACAGGTTCAGAAAGCATAGTGTATATACACGCGGGAGCGAAGAGAATCGCGCTTAGGAAAGAAACAGGAGAATTAGAATATTTTCTGCCGGATCACTTGGGTGGCACGAATCTGATCACAAACACCAGCGGCACTGTGATCAGAACTACAAAGTACATGCCATATGGAAGTACTTACGAAACGTCGGGAACGGATGATAACGACCATAAATACACCGCCCAACGTCTGGATGATACGACGGGGCTGTATTACTATGGGGCGAGGTATTATGACCCGAGCTCAGGAAAATTTATTTCACCAGATTCAATCGTACAGGCCACAATGGATCCTCAATCCTTGGACCGGTATGCATATGTTCGCAACAACCCCATCGTTAACATTGATCCTTCCGGCTACAGCTGGCTCAGCGAGTTTGTTGAAGATAACTCATTTGAAATTGGGTTAGGGTTACAAGCTGCCAATTGGATGGTTACCGGGGGATTTGGGACGGCACTACTTTCTCAATCCGAAAAAGGAAGAAATGTATTAGCTGCGGAAATAGTTGTCGTAACTGCATTTGCCACTGCTTACTGTGGTGGTTGTGGCGCCGCTGCTACCTGGGGAGCTTTAGCCGGTGAAGTAGCTGGAGGGTATAGTGCATATGAGAGTGACGGCGATATATTATCAGGTGTTGCGGTCGGAGGAGCAATTGGTGGATTAACTGGCCAGCTTGGTTACATGGCAGGCGGTTCAATAAAAGCATCCTTGGGGTTCACGCGAATCGCCCATATTGCCGGTGGGGCTGCGAGAGGTGCAATTGTTGGGGTGGGCAGCGGAGGCGTTGCGGGATTTAGGGGTGGGAAAGGTAACATAGGCTCAATTGGTATTGGTGCATTACAGGGTGGAATTTTGGGCGCTGTTGCAGGCGGTATTTTTGGAAACTACGAGTATAGTACTCCGTCAAGTGCAAGGGGGTTAGGGCAGTATAAACCAAAAGAGTGGTATGATGGAATCAAAGGTGCAGTGGATGAGGGAATACAAAAAACAGGAGCTGCTGGTGTGAAACCCACAATCAACAGTTTAACGGCAAATATAGTTGACTCTCTTTGGAATCACTTTAAAGCCGCCACCATTGTAACGGCGGTAAGAAATCCAGAATTTTCGTATGGTCTTATATCCGCCGGAATTGGTGTTGAAAGAACAATGAATTATATACCTTCGTATATTCACCGATCTCTAGATGATGGTATATATTACGGTAAGACCTACGATTTGAAATGAAAATATATTCCAAAGGTTATTTGCTTGCCGCTGTAGTATTTATTACAGCCTGTTCGTTTAAACAAACTTTAAAAGTAATGGACGAGCGCTTTGAAACAAAGTTCTACCGTTTAAAGATACCAGGTAAAACCTGGAACTGGCATATTGGCGACAATGAATATCGAACACCATCAATTTATTATGTTGAAGATGTGTATTGGGCCAGACAATACCCTGCAAAAAATGCTATTTATGTGTTTCGATTCAAGCAATACAATGCCCTTGCTTCTAAAAAGGAAATATTAAAGAGCTTTGACCCCAATATGTTTGAGGGGGCAGTTATGTATTCGTTAGATCAGTTTATCAATTGGCGTCCTGTCCCGCCCGAAAATCAAGTAATAATTTCATCCCGACCACTAGTGTTAGACAATCACCAGGCATTTGAAGTTGTTTATAGTGTTGTTTTAAATGAGATAAGGGGCCAGCCTTCCGATAATATGCTTTACAAATTTATTGTTATTAATCGAGATTTAGATTGGGGCTCCAAGGGAATATTTGGTTCAAAATTAGATGCGTTAGTGCTTTGGTATTTCAGTCCTGCTACAGATTATGGCACTGGCGTTGCGGAGTTTGATGAAATGGCGAAAAGCGTTGAATTAAAATAAAACACATAGCTACTCTGAGATATACAAAAGCATATCGACGGCGTTGATTTAAATTCAAATAATGAATGTCTAATTAATAAAGACTAGTTCAAAACGCAGTTGACACGAAAACGTGAAACTGAGCTCGGCTGCCGGGTTCAGTTTTTATTTTACAGACAAGGAATTTAATCAAGAGAAACAGATGAGATTGCATCAAAACGGCTCCAACGTCAAAGTCTACGTGAACGGGCAGCTTAAAGCCACCCAGGCGGCTACCGGCTTGATCCTCACGAGCTCCTCTCCCATTTACGTTGGCGGAACCGGCTTCCAGGGCATGATCGACGAAGTGAACATCCAGTCCTGGGCCTTATCCGCAAGCGAAATTCTCGCCAGGTATCAAAGCATGCCCAATTTCCCGCCCAGCCAGCCCAAAACGCCGGAGTCCGTTCCGGGCGGTATTACGACGGGCCAACAAGGCGTGCTCCATAAGTTCAAGTTCCTTGCCTGGGACCTGGACGGCGATAATATTAAATACCGCATCAACTGGGGCGACGGGAACATTCAGGACACGGGTTTCGTTCCTTCTGGAAGCGCGGTAGAAGCCACGCATGCCTGGAGCCAATCTCAAACCTATTCTATTACGGCACAGGCGGTTCAGCTGAGTTCCGGCGGTGCAGAAGTGATTTCCACAACAAGCCCGGCCTACAACTTCTTCGTAGATACGGCCACCTATTCCACGATGCTCAGCACTCCATTAACGAACGCTGTTGCTGTCATATCCTATTCTTCCAGCCATACGGCGGAGATCATTCTAGGAGAACCGGTCGTGTCCACGTCTTCGAGCTCCCAATACAAAGTGTATTTGGGCTATCAAGAGCGCGTCACGGATGAAAGCTTGTGGTGGAGCGTGGCCTTTGGCTCGGAAGGTCAGGGAGGAGCTGATCCTAAACCTACCGATCCGGTATCCGTCTCCAGTTTCATCGATTTGACGGCAGCGAGCGCGCAGGAAGTGGCGGCCATAGCGGCGGGTCTGCGCCAGAACCCGAGCGCGCAATCCAGCGACGCCAATGGGAACATGAGGATCGCCCGGGGAAGGTGGATCCAGTACGACTACGATAACCGGCCTGTTAAAGTGGTGACGACAGACGGCTCGTTAACGGAGTTCGCCTACGATTTTGAAGGGAACAGGGTGAAGAAAGCGATCACAAGGGGTGGTGTTTCTGAAAGCACGCTATTTATCGGCACGATTTATGAGGAAACCGGATCAGATTCAATCCAGCACATCTACGCAGGGGCTCAAAGGATAGCGCTCAAGAAGAATACGGGAGCAATCGAGTATTTCCTACCGGATCATTTGGGCGGGACGAATCTCATTACAGACAACAACGGAGCTGTGATCCGGACTACGAAGTATATGCCCTATGGAAGCACCTATGAGACGTCAGGTACTGAGGATAATGACCATAAGTACACGGGACAAAGGCTGGATGATACGACCGGACTGTATTACTACACAGCAAGGTACTACGATCCCAGTATTGGTAGATTCATAACGGCTGATCCAATCGTTCAGGCTGCGATGGATCCACAATCATTAAATCGGTATGCTTATGTAAGAAATAATCCAATAATAAGTGTTGATCCATCTGGTCACAGTTGGGTTAGTGACTTTATCGAAGATAATTCTTTTGAAATAGGGCTTGGATTACAAGCAGCAAATTGGATGATTACTGGTGGGTTGGGCAGTGCATTGCTCTCGCAATCTGAGAAGGGAAGAAATGTGCTAGCGGGAGAATTAGTTGCAGCTACAGCAATTGCAAGCTTTTATTGTGGAGGATGCGCAGCTTCCGCTTCAGGTGCATTGGCAGGAGAGATTGTTGGGGGGTACAGTGCCTACGAATCAGGAGGAGACATTTTATCTGGTGTTGTAGTTGGGGGAGTTGTAGGAGGAGTAACTGGACAGCTTGGATATATGGCCGGAACTTCTATTAAAACGACCTTAGGAGCAACAAAAATGGGGTATGTTGCGAGCGGTGCGGCTAGAGGAGCAATCATAGGGGCAGGAAGTGGAGGTCCGGCCGGTTTTTAGGGAGGGCAATGTAATTTAGGTACGATTGGATTGGGGGTCGAGCACAATGCGCCGGGATGGCCGGTGGTCT
>CAZKMJ010000126.1:0-7064 GCA_964553835.1 uncultured bacterium | reverse complement strand
GTCACGTGTTTCCCGTCGAAGCATTCCAATATTGTCCGTGACCGTCGTAGTCAGGTTTCCCTGCCCGTCAGTGGTGTAATCCGTCCACTGCTCCTGATAAACATTTCCGAACGCCTGCAGAAGACTGATGATCGGGTAATCCGGATTTCCGGAGCCGTTGCGGCCGGTCATGGTATCGACCATGACATAGCGCGCCTGGGTTTCCGCGAAATCAAAAGTGTAATCGTTGCTGACCGTGCGGTTCTGCATCGACGCAACTTCAGTGTAAGTGACGCCGTCCACGCTGATCTTGACCTTGAAATCCTTAATGTAGTTATTGGAACCGGAAACCTTGTCGGACATAACGATGCGGTTCAGGGAATAAAGCTGTCCAAGATCCACTTTAAGGAAGCGGCTTGCGGCAGTGCCGTCGGCATAGCTGTTTGCAATCCAGTAATTGGAAGGATTACCGTCGACAGCGCTGGAAGCGCGGCGCCATTCATCATAAGAACCCGATGAAGTCGCATATTTGCCTTCCGCCCAATCCTGGGTCTGGGCCGTTTTGAATTTCTGGTAAATAATGCGGTCCTGCGCGTCACGCTGTTCGCTGACAACAACTCCGGGAGCCTGAGTTTCCACGGAGCCCGAAACATCTTCGGCGCTCTGGGAGCGGCCCGGCAGATACGCGGCAAGAAGCGGCTCATTCGCGCTGCCGAATTTTTCGGCCCAGTCACGGAGAGCAGCGTCATCCGTGAAACGTTTTTGCAGATCGCGGCGGAGGTCAAAAGCTTCCTTCAGCGCAGGGCTGACCGTGTCAAACTGCGCGGCATAATCGGCAAGGCGCGGGTCTTCAAGCCAGCCGGCTTCCTTGGCCCAATCAGCCAGGGTCTTGTTTTTCCAGCGCCCGGCCAGCAGAGATTTTTTCTGCGGGTCAGAGAAAATAGCCTGAAGATCGGGCCTGTTTTCCCAAACCTGGTAAAGCGCGTTCTTTTCCATGACCACATTGCCGCGGGAATCATACTCGCGAAGGATCTGAAAATTGTCCTGCAGGCCCATGTTTTCAAAAACCTGCATTTCATCGATTTTCACGGTGCCGGATCCAAACGCAACGAAACGCATGAAACGCGCGCCCGTGGCCGGGAAAGTGAAATCATTCCACTGCTTCTTGATGGGGCCGGCAGACTGGTCAATTACAGTCGTCCAGGTGCTGCCATCAAGGGATGTTTCAATGCGGTAACCTGCCGCTGGCTGGTCTTCGGTGAAAAAGCGCACACGTGAAATATTCACGCAGCCTGAAGACGGACAACCGTTGGAAGATTCGGTGAAAAAGCGGGACTGATTAAGACCGTCAAAATGCAGCAGCAGCTTGGTGAAAGAGTCGGAAGCATAAGCGGTCGTGGGTGGCGTGAACGTCGACGTCCAACGCGCAATGCCTTTTGAAACACGGAATTCATCAATCTGGCCGGCATAAAGTTCGCCCATACCGTTGCCGGTTTGGGTGCCGCCCAGGGTCGTCACAAAAGTCCCTGAAGGCATGTCCCCCGAAGCCGTGACAGACGCAACCACAGCACCATTCAGGTACAGTTTGAAGCTGTTGCCGTCACGGACGAGCGCGACGTGATACCACTGGTCCATCTGTAGGACGGAACCGGTCAAATTCACAAATGTCTGGCCGCTTTTTTCAATATAGACACCAATCCGGTTGCTGGAATCCACGCGGATGGCGAAATTATTATTGGCGCTGCCGCCCGTGTACTGGGACCAGATTTTTCTTTCTCCTGCGGCGGCACCGGGGCGGGCCCAGAAATCGACCGTGAAATTGTCGGAGCCATACTGGAAGTCGCTGCTGGCACCGTCGCTCAGTTTCAGAATGTCACCAGTTCCGTCAAAAATACCCGCGCCGGTACCCAATTTTGGAGTGGCCGTGCTTATCTGCGCGTCGCCCAGGGCTTCAATGGCTTTGCCGTTCGCGAAATCAAAAACCAGCGGCTTCTCGTCATTGCTGTTCAATGTCACGGGAGAACCGGTGTCAAGGCTGCCGTCAAAAAGATAATTGGTTTTATCGGTGCGAAACGCGTAATCCAGCCAGGAAGAGCCGCCGGAAATATTGACGGAGGGATTCAGCACATTGCGAAGGACTTCCACAGATTCGGGCGCGGTATCGTGCAGGTAAGCCTTCTTGATGCTGCCATACTCATCCAGGTCGTAGGTGTAGTAAGTCACCTTGCCCGAATCATCGATCTGCTGGATAACACGGCCGTTGATATCTTTGATTTCTCCGGAAAATTCTGTGGTGATGTCATTGCCGGAGCCGCGCTGAGTAAGCTGATAAGTACCGATCTGGTTGCCGATCTCATCATATTCATAAGAAAAGCGAGTCAGCCTTCCCTGACGGTCCATGCTTTCCACGAGCTGGCCTTCTTTGGGATAGTTGCTGACAGCTTGCGTGTCCATCAAAAGCTGGGTGCCGGCCGAACCGTTGAAATGCAGCAGGAGTTTGGTGTAGGAATCGGTCGTGTATTCGCCGGTAGGCACCGTGAAATTCGAGGTCCAGCGCGCAATGCCCTTGGACACACGCATTTCATCGATCATGCCGTTGAAATATTCGTGATACCCGCCATCGTAGGAGTAATACCACGCGCCAATCTTCAAAGTCTGGGAGCTGGTGATATTACCGGCGTCGGTCTGGTTCGTTCCAAGCTGAACGCCGTTCAAGAACAGCTTGATGACGCCGTTCACACGCACCAGCGCAAGGTGATACCAGGCGTCAGTTGCCAGCGAAACATTGTAATTAAACTGTGTAGTTTGAGCTGAGGCCGTAATGTTCAGGTGAATGGTGTTCATGTTGCTCATGTAAATACGCACACCACCACCGCCGTAGGTCGCGTTGTCATACAACGAGCCCGGCACCGTGGTCCCCGCTTTCAACTTAAACTGCGTATCAATCGTGAAATCACCCGTTCCAAAATCCCAGTCATCGGAATCCGGAAGTGTCAGGTAATCGCCCGAACCATCCAGCTGAAGGGCTGTAGAACCGAACTTGGCATCCGAACCCAGCTTGGCATCGCCGTTGAACGTAACCGGCATGGAAAGCGGCGCGGTCCTCTGGTTGGAATAGTCATAGCGCCGGCTGGTGGTGTAATCCACTTCGCTTGCGGGTGTGGTTTTGCGGTGGGACTCAAAAATCTGCGTGATATTGCCCATCGCGTCCTTTTCGTAAGTGAAAGTTTCTGCCGAACCGCCAACCAGATATTCAGAAAGCAGGTCGCCCTGAACACTGAAGGTGCGTTTGAGCACGCTGGTAATGGGCCAGCCAGCGGGCGGGTAAATCCGCGCTTCATCCACATTGAATTCACTCAGGCCAGTTTCCGACTGAGTGACAACGATACGGATAAACTTGGCCTGGACCGGATCAAAGGTATCGTTCTGGAGCCCGCGAAGGTAAGCGCCGCCGGTTTTATCCAGGGCCGTATACCAGTTCGTACCATCCACTGATGTCTGGATCTTGTAACGAACACCCTGTGTGGGATGGAAATAAGTATCCATCTTTCCAACCGCTGCGATTTCTTCAAGCTCGAAAGTCATGGAGCCATTGACCGCGGCCCTGGCGTACGCGCTGAACTTGCCGTCAAATGCCTGTTCCGTGCCGCTGAAACCGCTGCTGTTTGTTGCGGTTTTAATGGGCAGCGCGCTGGTCAGATCATCCTGCGCGTTGAAATGGACCGGCGTGCCCAGCAGAACAGCCTGGAGCACACCCGCGCGGCTGACAAGCTTGTCGGTACGGATCAGAGAACCATCGATATCAAAAATATCCTGATAAACCGCGTCCAGGTAGAAAGTGCTGCCGCTTTCGGTTTTGCGGTCGGAGGCAGAAATGATTTTTCCCTGAGGATTGCGCGTCTCACGGTGCAGAAGCCCGCTAATATCGTTAACGCTGACGATCAGGTTGCCCTGCGCGTCTGTTTCATATGAAGTGCTGCGCTCTTCAAACTTATACTGATTGAAATGCAGCAACATGGTGGTGTAAGCGTCCGGAACATATTCCGCGGCGGGCGGCGTGAAATTCGACATCCAGCGCCCGATACCTTTCGAGAAACGGAATTCATCCAGAGAGCCGCGGAAATCCTGGTTGTAACCTTCAAACCGGGTCGCGCCCAGGCGCAGAGGGTTTGAAGTATTGGTGGCCGCGTAAATCCAAGTACCTTGCGCCACTTTAACGCCGTTGATAAACATGGCGATCTGGTCACCCTGCCTGCTGACCGCGATATGCTGCCACTGGCCAGCGACCATGGCATTAGGCTGGCTGATCAGTTCAATATGCTGGTGGTAATAAATGTTGCCATTGCGGACCGCGGCGCCGAAAAAGCCGATCAGCGTACCGTCAGAAGTCAAGCTAAGGCCATTATAAGCGGAACCATTTTCGTAGTCCCAGATAGCCAGCCTCTGTGTACCGCTGATAACATCAGGCTTGGCCCAGAAATCCACGGTGAAATCACCGGTGCCTGTATTCCAGGCTTCAGAATCCGCGAAAGTGACATAATCACCATTGCCGTCAAAAGAAGCTGAACCTGTCCCGAATTTCCCCGTCGGTTCTAAATGGGCTTCACCGGAAACCTGCGCGCCGGCGCCAAGATTGGTTTCATCCGGCTTGCGCTCGGAATAATAGGTTTCACGGCCAAGAGCGTCATACCTCTTGACGCTAAGAACGCCGGTGGCATCGGTCGTAGTAACTGTTACATTGTTCTGCGCGTCTGTTTCATAGGTGATGAACTGCTCATCGTAGTGGTACTTGTTGAAGTGCAGCAGCAATTTGGTGTAGGAATCAGAGGCGTACTCGGCCGTGGGCACCGTGAAATTCGAGGTCCAGCGCGCAATGCCCTTGGACACGCGCATTTCATCGATCATGCCGTTGAAATATTCGTGATACCCGCCATCGTAAGAGTAATACCATGCGCCGATCTTCAAAGTCTGGGAGCTGGTGATATTACCCGCGTCGGTCTGGTTCGCGCCAAGTTGAACGCCATTGAGGAACAGCTTGATCACGCCATTCACGCGCACAAGCGCCAGGTGATACCACGATTCCGTGGCAAGCGAAACGCTGTAGCTGAATTGATTGGTCTGCGCGGAAGCCGTAATGTTGACATGGATCTGGTTCATGTTATCCATGTGGATGCGGACACCGCCACCGCCGTAGGTCGCGTTGTCATACAACGAGCCCGGCACCGTGGTCCCCGCTTTCAACTTAAACTGCGTATCAATCGTGAAATCACCCGTTCCAAAATCCCAGTCATCAGAATCCGGAAGTGTCAGGTAATCACCGGAACCGTCAAACGACGCCGTGCCTGCCCCAAACTTGCCCGGGGTTTCAATTTTAGCGTCTCCAACCACCGTCACCCCGGCACCAAAGAAATTGTTAGGGTCGGGCTTGCGTTCTGAGGTGTAAATCAGATTTCCAGCAGGGTTGTACTTCTTGACCGCCAGGATCCCGATCGAATCCGTAGTGGTAGCAACCAAATTGCCCTGCGCATCCGTCTGGTAAGTGGTGTTGTTGTAATCAAAACCCGCGACCTCGATTTCATTCACACCGACCTTGGAAGGCGTGCCGTCACTGGTCCAGGATTGGAAATTATTAATCTTCACATAACGCGCCATGCGGACCGGGAAAGAAATGGTCTGCAGCCCCTGGGAAGAAAGACCCTGCGCAGCGCCGGCTTTGTACCAGGTGACATTGTCTTCAGAAACCAGAACATCAAACTGGCGCACAAAGCTGTCATCCGCCGGTACGCCCGTGTCGACGCGCACTTCGGAAATACTTTTCATGACACCAAGATCAAGGACCACAAATTCATCGTTGTAGCCGTCGCCGGTGTTCAGTGAGTACCAGGGGTTATTGCGGTCATGCGCACCATCGGTCAGGCGGGACGGAGCATTGGTAGAAGTGTTGAAATTTCCGCTGGTGAAAATCTGCGCGCCTGAGGCCAGCGTGGTGTTAAGGCCCGCGCGAACCTGCTCAGAAATTTTTCCACCCTGCGCGTTATACAGAGTCTGACGAACTACACCCTTGGAATCACTTTCGGTTTCAAGAGTGGTGCCATCCGGATTGTGGACGGTTTCAATGGTGTTGGAAACCGCGTCTTTGGGCGCGAGGGTCTGCTCTTCACGGCTCTCCACGACATTCCCTTTCGCGTCCAGCGTATAGCTGTAACGGACGGTATTGCCATTGCGGTCTTTCAACCCGCCAAGACGGCCTTCCACGTCGAAAAGGCGCGTGATAACTCCCGGATAACGGCTGTTGGTTTCCAGCGAGCGCAGCAGATTGCCCTTTGCGTCTTTCTGATATTCATAATAAACCGAGTAACCATTGCGGTCGGTAATGCTCAGAATGTCGCCGAAAGCGGAAAGCTGCTTCGCGGACGCGACTTCTCGGGTACCGTACTCGCGCGAGCGGGTCAGCGCTTTCGCGTCTTCCGCGTTGATGGCTCCATCAAGATTCAAATCGAAACGCGCGAGGTTCGCAGCCGTTGTGGAACCAAAAGCGCTGACAAGCGCGGCCATGTCAAGATCATCAACCTGGCGGTCACCCGTGAAATCAAAACGCAGCTTCGCGGATTCATAAATGGTTGTGATGTTACCTTTTGAGTCCTTGTCATAGTAATAACCGGTGATCTGGCCGTTCTTGTCCGTGAGCGTGAGGGTTTCGCCCGCCGGAGAAAGCTTGCGGACTGTCAGCGCGACCGCGCCGCCCGGCATGGTTTCGCTTTCGCGGATCTCGACGGTGTTTCCATAAGCATCAGCGATATATTGGAAGCTGACTTCCCTGCCGTTCTTGTCCTTGCTGTAAATCTGCCTGCCTTCGGCATTGAACCGGCTGGTTTCTTCAAAATGAACATGCTGGCCGTCGGCCTGCGTGAAATCCCTGGTTTCCACCGATTCACTCAAGCGGCCCATGACGTCATAGCTGTTGACGATAGTCGTCACACGCCCGTTGCGGTCCTGACGATAAACAGCGCTGCCGTAGCGGTTCTGCTTTTCGGTTTCCGTGAAATCGATGGAAGCACCAAAAGTGTCCAGAAATCGGGTGCGAC
>CAZKMJ010000125.1:0-7083 GCA_964553835.1 uncultured bacterium | reverse complement strand
AAGATTCCACAAATTCCGGGTGATAATGGTTGCCGCGTGTTTTTCCGGGCTGGAAATAGAGCATGTTGAACTCCAGCAGCGGCTCTTTGGGGATCCAGGTAAAAATGCCGCCGCGGCCGTCACTGACCGTCATTAAATTGCAGCTGGGGAAAAGAATTTCCTGTTTTTTGCTCATATGAAACTCCTTTTATCTGAATTAACTTTTTTCAATCAGAAATAAGTATGTTGGAGGATTAAGGATCAGGTGCTCGATATTGAGCCTGCGGAAAATTTTACGAATCTGGAAACGCCAGCCTGGCCTGGACAGAATGTCAAAAGTGAAAACCGTGATCTTGCCAATATTGGCGACTTTCATTAGATATTCAAGCTCTTCCCGCGTGTGCGCGACTTCGGAAACATGATCGCTCATCTTCAAACACCTTTCACGCGTTTCACGGATCTTGATGGCCGCGGGCGGATTTTCCAGGATCATGATGCAGCCCCCCGGCTTGATACAACGCCCCACTTCCTGCAGGGTCTTGATAGGGCTAAGGGAATGATGAAGCGCCGCGAAAAGCAGCGCGCAATCGGCCATACTATCCTCGAAAGGCAGTTCGTTGAAATCCGTCGGCACCAGACGGACTTTGCTCAGATCGGCCTCAAGAGATTTCATGCACCGCACGCCGGAGGTCTGGAGAAATTTTTCAGAAAGGTCCACCGCGTAGACTTCCTTAACTTCGGGAAGCTGACTCAGCCGGGCGGTCATCCAGCAGGAACCCGCGGCGATATCAAGAACCTTGCCCCGGATCTTTTTCCGCAAAAATTCATGAGAAATAATTTTTTCGAACGCAGGGATAGAAACTGGCTCCTTCAGGTTGACCACATTCAGCCAGGGTTCGTCATAAGGGCCCTGGACCTCACGCGCGTCCAGCTCAGCTTTTCCGGATTCATAATGAGACATTTCCAGAAATTCCTTTTCATAATTCCTGGGCAATTTCCCGCGAATAACAGGAATCCGGACAGTTTCTTCAGGGGTACTCATGATGTTTTCCTTCCAATGACCTGCTGATAACTTTCAAGAAGCTTTTCAATATGCCGTGATGGCTCATAATAACGTTCTATTCTTTTCCTGCTCGATTCTCCCATGGCACGCGCCACACCCGGGCGCCGGAGCAGAACCGAAATTTTCTGGGCCATGGCCTCGGGATCTCGGGCCGGGACCATAAAGCCGGTCTGCCCGTCTTCCATCCATTCCGGAATGCCACCGCTTCGGGCAGCCACCACCGGCTTTCCGTAGCTCATCGCTTCAATGCCCACCAAACCAAATGGTTCCGGCCAGACCGAAGGCACCACGACCAAATAACATTTTTCGTAAAGCGCGCGGTGCTGGTCGGCGGGGAGCCAACCTGCAAATTCCACCCTTTTTTCAATACCGAGGGAGGCGGCAAGTCCCTTGAGCCTCTGGATATCAGAACCGCTTCCATCCAGAATCAGCTTCCATTCCAATGCCTTTATATAGGAAACGGCATAAAGCAGTTGATCTATACCTTTTTCTGGCTCCATACGCCCAGTGGCCAGGATAATTTTCTCCCCTTCCAGCTTTTCAGGCGGATTCCAGGCAGGAAGTTCCGTGAAATAAGGTATAACTTTCAGCTTCCGGATCGGATAGCCGTCCTCCAGCATACGATCACGAACATAAACCGAAGCAGCGATTAATAGCGAATGTTTCTTATCGTTTTCAATCACAGCCTTGGCGCGGCGGTAAAACATCCACAAAGTCGCAGGGTTCCTGTCTTTGCAGCAGCGCCGGGAAAGCATCTGCGGCAAGCAAACAAGACCCGTTGGATGCCCGCAAACGGTTTTAAGCGCATGATGATATTTTGTGCCCGCGGGACAGAAATCATAAACATGCGTAGATTTCAGGCAAGGATAATTGCGCCTGATTTCTTCTTCGAGAAAAAAATTATTGTTGTTCTGAATATGGACAACATCCGGCTTGAAGCCTGCCAGGACCTGCATGACTTCGGCCGCTCTTTTCCTGCTCACACTCGCGCCGGTGTACTGGTCAAAATTTTCCACACAAAAAAGCCGCGGACTACCGGCAAGAGGTTTTTCAACGGGAACCGCGTGAACAACCGCGACTTCATGGCCGGCCGCCGCGAGCAGGGACGAAAGCCGGGTCACATAAGTCCCGACGCCGCCGTTCGGGCTGTAAGTCTGGGTAATCTGCGCAATTCTCATACGCGTTTCAGCACCGTAAAAGTTTCGCAGGTTTCAATTTCTTTAAACCGCGGATCGGTTAGTACTTTTTCCCGGGTAAAACGCACGCTACCAGCTTCACCGGAAACATGGCCCGCTTCCCTGCTGTTGGCGAGAACATAAACACATCCCTGGGCCGCAAGAGGGCTCCATGCCTCCCAGGTCCGGCGGAAGCCCTCATAGGAATTGTGAGAGTCACTGAAAATAAAATCAAATTTCAGTCCTTTTTCCGACATCCTGCCCGCGGCTTCCAGGTCGGTCATTTTAAGCCACTCAACACGCCCATTACTGATTTTTCCGGTTTCATGCCGCGCGATAATTTCCGCTGCATTAAAACCAAGCCGGCCCGCCGGATAAGGATCCACCGCATAAAGCACGCCATCAGCAGCCATGCCTCTGCGTATCCTGGCGGTGTTCACACCCTGCCAGCATCCGATTTCCGCAAGGCATTTCCGGTTCCGCGCAAGCCTTTCAAGCAGCTCACACGCTTTTTGCCCGTAAAATGTCCATGGCCTGGCCAGCCCCAGCCGCCACAACAGAAAATGCGCAAACACCTTCATACTTTGATCCCCATGCGGCCTGTATAATCGACGCGGCCCAAGAGCATATGGATTTTATTTTCAGAAAAATAGCGGTCTACTGCCTCCTTGGCGCCCTGCCAGTGGCCATAATCATCCACAATCAGCACCCCTCCAGGCACCAGACGCGGGAAAAGATGAACCAGTTCATGATAAGTGGATTCATACCAGTCCGTGTCCAGGCGCAGAATGGAAATTTTTTCCGGCATGGTTCCAGGAAGAGTTTCCTCCACCTTGCCTTTGACGAAAATTATCTTACTTTCAGGATAGCCTGTTTTCAGAACATTCAAGCGCACCTCCGGCAAAGATTTGAAGTCAACTCCGGCATTCCAATTTTTAGGCAACTGCCCGCCATCACCGCACACGGTGTCCCGGCTGTCCGGTTCCGGCCAGCCTTCATAGGTATCGTAAAGATAAAACTCACGTGAAGTGTCATTCATGGCCTTAAGCACCCAGCCCGCAAGCATATGTGTCGCGCCTTTGAAAACGCCGCATTCCACAATCGCGCCCTCAACCCGATTTCTGACAACATGGCGCACCGCCTGATAGAGAGCGTAAAGCCGTGGAACCGACTGCGCGTGGTAACCGCGGCATCGTTCCGCGATTTCCCTGAATTCCTGTTCCATGGCCGGCTCAAAAGCACCAACCCTTTTAATCTCATATCCCAGACTCAGAAAAATGCTTCTGAGTTTTTCCTTAAAATAGGTTTTCATTTTTTTATTTTTTTCCACGGGATTACCCTTGTTCTGATTTGTTTAAAAAGCTGCCGCATACTTTTCCATCCGTCCTTTTTTCCATTTGCCCAGTGAACAGTCAGCGGCACGGGCAGGAAATCCGGCAGTCCGGTCCCTTGCAAAATAGAGCTGGAAATCACGTCATACGCACCGCGATAGGAAGGAATGTACAGACTCCCATTAAGATAACAAGGCCCCACCCGTCTGCCAAGCGTATCTGACGATTCGGGCCCGCCACAGATCACGGGAAACTGGGAAGCAAGGGCCGGATAAGTCACGCAATCGTAAGAATTAAAAGGCGCTATAAAAACTCTGGGCTCAAAACCGATTTTATAAAAATAATCCTGTGCCTGGGCCAGACTGCTTCTCACAGCCACTTCTGACATGCCCAGCAGCTCGCTTTTGTAGCGTGAATGCAGCGGCTGATGCGTGAATCCGTGCAAGGCTACTTCCATACCTTCATCCGAGCATTTCTTGAGGATTTCAATCTCACGCGGGGTCAGGCCGCCCGAGTTTTCGGCGCGCCCCAGGAAAGGAGTAACCCCAAGAAGATAAGGAACCCCGGCCTCGCGCGCGGCATCATGGAACTCCAGGAAGTCTTCGGAAGCCGCGTTCGGCGCGGGAAAGTCATCCACGCGCAGCAAAAAGGTGTAAGGACTGGCGTTTTCCGGTTCTTTCAGACATGCGGCGGCTTTTGCCCGCAGTTCATGAATGCGCCGCAGTACCTGGACATGCTCAATGCTGCGGTAATCATGCGCCCAGCCGGCCTTGACCGCTGCCTTCCTTGCAAACTCCATATTTTTATTTGGTTCAATAAAAAAATAGCCGCGCGGGATTTTTAGATGAAGGCCGTCCTCACGCATTTCAAAATCAATGCCGGACGAGCGCGGCTCTTTCAGAATCAGGCCGTGACGCGTCATGTCCCGCAGCCAAAGCAGGACGGTGGCCGACAGATCTTTATCATCAATGAACTGGTTGACCGCGGGGCTCATCAGGAAAAAACCTTCAGCAGTTTTAAAATCCCCTGCCTTAAATGTTTGCGGTGGCTGGTGCCGTAGCCGGATTCCGGAGAATGCTCTTTTTTCAAATAAGCGCTGTAGCTTTCAATCAAAATTTCCCGGTTGCCGAAGCGGGGCTCCCACCCCAGAATCCGTTTCGCTTTCTCATTGTTGAAATAAAAGTCCTTATGAAAACTCAGGTAATGCCAGGATGCCAGCGGCGACAAGCGAAGAAAATCAAGCGTCGCCAGCGCGGCAATGGCAGGCAGGACTGGAAGCGAAATAAGGCGTGATCGAGAGGCCGCGAAATCCAGCAGAGCCTGAAGGTCTTCACGCAGCGGCGCGTACTGGCGCGAACCCACGTTATAAGTTTCACCCGCGCTTTGCAGCGAGGCAAGAAAACAGCATGAAGCAAGGTCGGAGGCGTGCAGGAATTGGATGGTATTCCTTCCGTTTCCAATCAGGTAAACATTCTTACCTTCTGAAATCCATTCAAAGAAAATACAGAAAATCCCCAGCCGCCCAGGTCCGACTACAGTCCGGGGGCGAATGATGTCGACGGCCAGTCCTTTGGCGCGATACTCTTCACAAACAGTTTCAGCCTCTCTTTTTGAACGCGCGTATTCCCCGATAGGCCGCAGGGGCGCATCTTCCGGCACTGGATTGACCTTTGAAAGCTGGACCGCGCTGCTGGAAAGATGCACGACCTTGGAAATCCTGAGCTTCAACGCGGCTTCCAGTATATTCCGGGTGCCGTCCACGTTGACGGTCCAGAAATCCTTTCCCGCCTTGCTAACCGGTACTTTCGCAATGCAGTGGATGATCCGGTCCTGCCCTTCCGCGGCCTTGAGAACAGCCGCGGCGTCGCGAATATCCACTTTCAGATATTCCACTCCCGGCAGCTTTTCCGGCAAAGTCTCCACGTCCAGCACCCGCACGCGATGGCCCTGGGTAAGCAGATGCTTCACAATTTCGAAGCCGCAAAACCCGGAACCACCGGTCACGAGGTAATTCATTTTAAATGACATGTCCCTGTTCAAGGCACCAGCGTATGGAGCGGCGCATTCCCTCTTCAAGGTCCACTGCCGGCTTGTAGCCCAGTTCTCTTTCCGCTTTTTCAATGGAAGCGGCGATCGTCTTGTTCATTTCAGAAAGTACATGGATTTTCTGATGGTAAATACCCACGGACTGCAATGTGGCATCCACAGCAAGCGCGATTTCACTGACAACAGAAGGAAGCCGCAGGCGTTTGTGTGACACTGGTATTTTAAATTCTTTTTCCAGCAGCCTTTCCACCGTGTCCACAATTTCATTCATGGTGTAGGCCCTGCGGTCGGTGATCCAGTAAATCTGGCCATTCGCTTTGGCATTGGCCGCCGCAAGCAGAAGGGCCTGTGAAACATTGTCGACGTATGACATGGACCGCTTGCTTTCGCCGCTTCCCACAATGGGCATCTTGCCATTTTTGATCATGGTGAAGAACAGCGTCTGGCGCGGAGGCTGGCCGGGCCCATAAAACCAGCAGGGCCGGAGGATCACGGTCTCCAGAATTTTTTTGTGGAACATTTCCTGCACCCGCATTTCCATCTGCATTTTGGAACGGCCATAGCCCATGTACGGGTTATAGGGAATATCTTCGGTGAACAGATTGTCCGGCCGCGGATTACAGCCGGCGGGCGAGTTGGAGGACACTGCCACCACGCGCTTCACGCCGGCCTTGACTGCCATGTCCAGAAGGTTCTGCGTGCCTTCCACATTCACCTTGAAAAACTGCTTTACGCCGCGCGTGGCATGCACCAGCCCGGCCAGATGAAAAAGCACCGCACCGCGAGAATCCTTAAAAAAGGACTCCAGTGAATTTTTGTCCGTGATGTCACCAGTCGCGCCTTCAACTCCGGAATGCTTTTCCCGGAACGGCTTTTCAAAAGCCGGGTGCACAAGGCAGCGCACCGAAGCACCGGGCATTTGCCCGCGGAGAGTTTCAACAAAACGGTCGCCGAGCCATCCGGGCGCACCTGTCACGAGATAATCCATGTTTCCCCCATTAAATTTTAAAATAAACCACGGCTATGGCCGTGAATATCCACAGAACCAGGTTGACCTGCATGGGAAAGTCGCCCAAAAGTACACGGGTCGGATCCCCGTCCGTCCTTCTCTGGTGCAGCAGATATAAATAGCGAAAAATCCCGTAATAAACAAAAGGCACGGTAAAAAGCATGTGATTACTGCCAAACTCACCCACCGTGCGGTCATCAACGGTATAAAAAGTGTAAGCCACCACGGTAGAAGCCGTCACAACGCTGATCATCTGGTCGATAAAGTAGCAGCTGTATTTCCGGAGCACGGAACGATGTTGCACAGAAACTTTTCCAAGCATTTTTAATTCCTGGCGGCGCTTGTTAAAACCCAGAAAAAGCGCGAGCAGGCCACCCATAACCAGGATCCAGTGTGAAAGCGCAACGTCAGGCGCGTAAGTGCCCGCGAGAAGACGAAGAATAAAAAAGAAGCTGAGGCAAAAAACGTCGATGATGACCA
>CAZKMJ010000124.1:3088-7091 GCA_964553835.1 uncultured bacterium | reverse complement strand
GGCGCGGAATATCTGACCCAGCTGGTTTTCAAAAAAAACCAGCCGCAGCTGCAGAAAATGGGGTGGCAGCTGGCCCAGCAAAGTCTGCTTTTGCGCTACGGCAGGTATGAGGAATTCAAGGCTGATGAGATCGGTTACAACATTTTAAGCCGTTCCGGTTTCCGCACCGACGGTCTGATCCGCTTTTTCCGCAAGCTGCAGGCTATGAGCGCTGGCGGTGGTGTCCCTGCTTTCATGAGTACCCACCCACCTACACAAGAGCGCATAGCCCGCCTGGAAGCCCTGGAAAACGCCATAAGGGCAGGGAATCTGCCTCCTATCACCTAAGGCTAGTCCTAAGGCAAGGCGCCGTCTCAAGTTCCGCATAGACAGGCTTCCTCTCTACAGGTAAAATACCCCGTTCCCATGAAAACCATATCTTTTGTCAAAATGGTTGCCTCCGGAAATGACTTTATTGTCGTTGATAACCGGAAAAACCTTTTTAAAAACCCTGTTAAACAAACCGCGCGTCTTTGCGAATTTCATACCGGCGTGGGCGCGGACGGAGTGCTGCTTTTTGAAAATTCCCGGAAGGGTGATTTCAAAATGCGCATCATCAATTCCGACGGTTCCGAAGCTGAGGCTTGCGGCAACGGTTTCCGCTGTATCGCCCGCTACGCGCGCGAAAAAATGGGCTATCCCGCGAAGTTTAAATTTGAGTCCCTGGCCGGGCTTATCGAGGCGCAGGTCAAGAACAATCGCATTCGTGTGCAGTTGGTCAATCCGACCGGGCTGCGTGAGCGCGCGGAAATCCAGGTGCTGGGCCACCGCCTGCATTATTCATTCATCAATACCGGCGTTCCTCACACTGTGATTTTTGTGGAAGGCCTCGAAAAAATTGATGTGGACGGACTTGGGCGGGCCATCCGTTTTCACAAAGATTTTCAGCCCAAGGGGACGAATGTAAATTTTGTGGAAGTTAAAGGTCCCAACAAGATCCAGGTCCGCACCTACGAACGCGGGGTGGAAAAAGAAACGCTGGCCTGCGGCACAGGTTCCACGGCCTCGGCCATCATTTCTACTTTGCAGGGTTATGTGAAAGCGCCGGTGCAGGTCCAGACTAAAGGCGGGGAAGTGCTTACCGTTGATTTCAAACGCTCCGGTGAAAAAATTACAAACGTTACGCTTGAAGGTGAAGCGCATTTTGTTTTTGAAGGGAAACTTTTCTTATGAGCAGGCACAAAAAATATTTTGAAGGTTCCATGGTGGCTCTTGTTACTCCTTTCCGCGGCGGCAAGGTGGATGAGAAAGCTCTCAAGGGGCTTGTGGATTTTCAGATCAAGAACGGCACAGATGTCATCATCCCGTGCGGAACGACGGGCGAGTCCGCGACCATGTCGCATGAAGAGCACCGCCGCGTCATGTCGCTTGTGGTGGACCATGTCGGCGGCCGCGTGCCGGTTGTGTGTGGAGCGGGCTCCAACAACACGCAGGAAGCTCTTGGCCTTGTGCAGCATGCCAAAAAAAGCATGGCGGATGGTGTCCTGGTGGTCACTCCCTATTACAACAAGCCCACGCAGGAAGGCCTTTACCGGCATTATGAATTCCTGGCTTCCAAAGTGGACATTCCCTTTATTCTTTACAATGTTCCGGGCCGTACGGGCGTGAATATGGCGCCTGCCACGGTTGCCAGGCTTTCCCAGATTGAAAATGTCGTGGCCATTAAAGAGGCCAGCGGCAGCCTGGATCAGGTGGACCAGATCCGCAATCTTTGTGACATCACGATTATTTCGGGTGATGATCCGCTGACTGTACCCATGATGGTCATTGGCGCCAAAGGCGTCATTTCCGTGACCGCCAATCTGGCGCCGGCCATGGTGCGCGAACTTGTGCATCAGGCGCTGGAAGGCAACTGGGGCGAGGCTGAGGCTGTGCACCGCGAGCTTTCCGAGCTGAACAAAATTCTTTTCATTGAAACCAACCCGATTCCCGTCAAAACCGCCCTTGCCCTCATGGGCAAGATCAAACTTGAATTCCGGCTTCCGCTTTGCGAAATGAATAACGAAAATAAAAAGAAGCTTTCGGCGGTGCTTAAAAAAATGAGTCTCACCGGAGGCCGGGCATGATCCGTCTGGCTGTGGCAGGGGCTTCGGGCCGGATGGGGAAAACCATTCTGACTCTGGCTTCCCGCGACAAGGCTTTTAAAATTTCCGGTGCGCTTGAAAATCCGGGAAGTGAAACGTTGGGTGAAGACGTCAGCAAAATCATTGGCATGTCCAATCCGCTGGGCGTGGATGTCAGCAGTCAGGCCCGGGAAGTTCTTGAAAAATGTGATGTATTGATTGATTTCACACATCCTTCCGCGACGCCTGGCTATCTTGACGCGTGCGTCAAAACCGGGAGCGCTTATGTGCTGGGCACCACGGGTCTGGATGAAAAAATCAAGGCCATGCTCGCGAAAGCGGCCGCAAAAATAGCGATCGTGCAGGCGCCCAATATGAGCATCGGTGTGAACCTGCTTTTTAAACTTACGGAAATGACGGCCGCTGCGTTGGACGAAAGTTATGACATCGAGATTTCCGAGATCCATCACCGCATGAAAAAGGATTCTCCCAGTGGTACCGCGATCGGGCTGCTTGAAGCTGCGGCGCGCGCGCGGGGAAAGAACTTGAAAAAAGACGTGGTGTATGGCCGCGAAGGCGAGGTCGGTGCGCGGCCCCGTGGTGAACTTGGCGTGCTCGCGCTGCGCGGCGGTGACGTGGTCGGTGACCACACGGTTTATTTTCTTGGCGATGGCGAGCGCATTGAACTCAGTCACCGAGCCAGCTCACGTGAGGCGTTCGCGGGCGGTTCTTTACGTGCTGCCAAGTTCGCGGTAAAAAAGAAAAAAGGCCTGTTCAATATGCAGCAGGTTTTAGGGCTGGTTTAAGCAGAAAATTTTTTGTAAACTTCCTTCAACCCGTTAGAAAGACGATGAGGGACTGTATGCGGTACCTGATCCTGATCATGGGTCTGGCAATGATGCCGGTCAGCGCGTTTGCTGAAGAGCTCAAAGCTCCGGCCGCGACGCGCGTGGTTACGGGCAAGCCCACGGCCGCTGCTCCCGCTGCGCCGCCCCCTAATCTTTTCGCGCAGGAATTCTACCTTCCCAGCAATCAGCGCCTTCAATACAAGACCACCAGCATTGGCGGTCTTGTCTTTATCCAGACACCTGAACGTTCCCTGAACACCCAGTATTCCGTAGTCACGGATTTTGGCCCCAACGCCCTCAAGAGCCGTTACATCCCCAACATGAACAGCCTTGACGATGTCCAGAAATGGGTCAAAGAAAAAATGCAGACAGCGGATTATCATGGCGCCACCATTAAAAGGCTTGCCATTCCCGCTGGCGAAGGCAAGGAGCAGATGGTTTACTGGGTCGGGCACAAGTCTTTTTCGTCAGGCCAGGAAGCCCAGGCCCGCGTGACGCTGACCCAGGGAATTATTGAGACCCAGGGCGGCAATTTTAAAAAGAACGTGGATGAAGCGGAAAAATCTTTCGTGCCTACCGTGGACGCGCTGGCTGAAACCCAGCAGACCCGCGCGCAGTTCGCTAAAGAAGAAGAGATCGCTCTTAAATTTTTGGACCATCTTGATATAGGTAACGAATTGTTCGGCCCCTTCCAGGGCACGCCCAGCGGCGAAAAATTTATCTGGCAGTCTTTCGGTGAAAGTTCTTTCCGCCTGACCAACCTGGAAAGCTCTCACTTCAACTCCCAGGTCGGCTTCTGGACCAACCGTTTTGTTTTCAAAGGTATCCGCGCGCCGCTGAACACCGTTGATCCTTTTGTGGAAATTACGCCCGCGCTTGAATCCAACGGCGTTGGTTTCAAGCAGAACATGATTATCTATACCGGTCTTGAATGGCGCCCGCTTGCCAACAACACTTTCCTGAGTAATTACAGCCCGTGGGGCCTGCATCTTCTTGAATTCGTGAAAAGCTACCGCTTTTTTGTGGAATACGGCACACGCTACAATCTGCGCG
>CAZKMJ010000124.1:0-3078 GCA_964553835.1 uncultured bacterium | reverse complement strand
GACATTACCAATAGCCGCAACTACAATCTGGTTGGAGGCGTTAACATTTTCTATGAATGGGGCGTGGACTTGCCGCCTATCGCGGATTCCGTCGCGCCTTCCACCTGGCAGGACTACATTCGCCTTTACACCTGGGGTGAATATTTCGGCAATTACACCATCGATAAGACCGGTTTTTCTTCGGAAGACGATTATGACGCGGTCATTCTGAACTCATCGCTTACCCTTGGTTTAACTATGCCGGGTCTGCCTCTTCCACCCAACCCCATCGCTGAAGAGTTTGTGGCAATGCCTTATTTGCGCCTCGAGCAGGTGACCAACAGCGAATTTTCTTTTTCCTTCCAGAATTACTGGTTTGTGGCCGTGGGCGGGCGCTGGATGCCGTTCCGCAACTATAAATGGCGTGACAATGAATGGCTTTATAAAACCAAGCTTTTCGTGGAGTACGTGGGCGTTGGCGGGGTTTACAACACCAGGCAGGGGCCGGACCGTGATCCGACAGCGCCCAACGACTGGGACCTTCGCTTTGGGATTAACTTTTCAAGCAGACGGTTTTAATGAAATTATCCGTGCGTTCAAAATTCAGGTTCGCGTTCGCGACAGGCATGGCCCTGCTTGCGCTCGGCTTCTTTTCTCCCTCTGCTTTCGCGGCGCGTAACGTTCTTCTGAATTCTGATTTTGAAAACGCGTTGGGGAACACCAACGGCCAGACCAACTGGAACAGTGAATCCAATCGAGGCATTTCCCAGCGCACGGCCTCCGACGCGCCGTCCGGCGCCAGTTATATGCGGCTTTCTGAACCCGACACTCTCAACGCTGGTTTTGGCGGCGTTTACACTTTCCAGACCGTGACTGGCGCCCAGGCTGGAGATTTTGTAACGTTCAGTGCGTTAAGCCGTGTGGTCGCCAACAACGGCGCTGAAGTTGCGCAGCTCCGCCTGGAATTCCAGACTTCAGCCGGGGCTTTAATCAGCGCGCAGAATTTTTCACTTCCTACAACAGTCACCTCCGGTTTTACCCGTTATTCCGTAAGTGGTACTGCTCCCGCGACCACGGGGCAGGTGACTTTTGTGGTCCGCATTGAACCTTCCACGGCAGGGGACGTAGGCGGCACTTTCATCGCGGACTTTGACGCCGCGGTCGGCACTTTCTCTGAAGATCCGATTACCATCGAACCTTCACCCGCTTCGATCAATTCCAAACCTGGCCAGGTCAAACTGCTAAACCTGAAAGTCCACAACAACACCGCCAGCACTCAGACGGGCAGCCTTACGATTGAACCTCCGGATGGCATTGAAATCAAGGCGGATGCTTCGCTTTTCGCCGACGGCAGGCCCACGGGCAACCGGCAGGGTTCGGTCATTTACGGCCTTGTGCTGAATGCGGGTGAAGACAATGTGTTCGGCATTCCTGTCGTACTGACTTCCGCGGCTGTTCCAGGCAAGGGGTATGTCATTCGCGCTTTTGTTACACACACGAATGGTGTCACGGAGCCTGTTGAAATTGTGGTGACTCCGGAATTCGATCCGGTTTTTGATGAGGGTACCATTATTGGCAAGGTTTTTAATGATTTGAACCGAAATGGTGTGCAAGATGACTGCGCTATTGTAGGCACAAAAGAAAATTGTACGGGGGGCGAAAAAGGTGTGCCATTTGTAAGCCTGGCCACGGAAGAAGGGATTGTGGTGGTCACAGATGAAGATGGTAAATATCACATTCCCGCGGTCAAGCCGGGCCGCCATGTCATTAAGGTGGATGGCCATACGCTTCCGGAAGGAACGCAGTTTGTGACCGAAGAAGCTTTCCTTGTGAAGACAACGCCAGGCATCATGAACAAGGCAAATTTCGCGGTCTACATTCCACCTTCAGGCATGCCTGAAGCTTTTGAGAAAGAACTGGCGGTTTCCGTCACGCAGGGGCTGGACACTGCGTATCCGCAGCTTGGTGTCAATGTGCAGCCGGAACTTGTGAGAATTGGTATCGGTTATCTGGAAAAAGAACCTTCCTTCAAATTTAAAATCAATTATCCGGAAATGGTCAAGGGCTGGTACCTGGAAATCCGGGACGAGATGGGCAATGAAGTCTGGACCGGTTTCGGTGTGGGTGCTCCGCCGGATGAAGTTGTCTGGCCTGGAAAAACGGAAGCCGGCCTTCTTGTAAAACCGGGGATTTATTCCTACCAGCTGAAAGTGGCCGACGCGAAAGGGCACCAGGACTGGACGCCGCTGAATTTCTTCCGTGTTATTTCCAAGGTCGATTATGACGCTGTGAAAAAGCTGCCGGAAATCCCGCCCATCGGTGATTTCAATATTTTCAAGGATGGCAAGAGAAGCATCCCGTTGATTGCAAAGCCCACGCTGCGCATTCATGGACGCACCAAGCCCAAGAACAAGGTACGCGTTAACACCTACCCGGTGGAAGTCCAGCCCGACGGCCTTTTTGAAAGCCAGATTTACACCACGCCCGGTGACAAGAAAATCCAGATCAGCACCACCAATGAAAGCGGTGAGACCACCACCATTGAAAAGAACGTGAAGGTCAAAGACAGCACATTCTTCATGACCGCGCTGGCTGAAGAGCAGATGGGCATCAATTTCACGGATGGAAACCTTGAAACAGTTGCCAACGAAGAGACCTACAAAGAATCTTTTTATGAGGACGGACGCGTTTCGTATTACTTGAAAGGCAAGCTGAAAGGAAAATTCATCGTCAAATCACATTATGATTCTGACGACAAACGTTCAGCGCTCTTTACCAATCTGGACCCGGACCAGTATTACCCGATTTATGGTGACGCATCCACGATTGATTATGAAGCGCGCGATACGGCCAGCCGCTTTTACATTGTGGTTGAACAGGACCGCGCGCACCTGAAATACGGCAGTTTCAAGACCGCGTTCACGGACACCGAGCTTGCCACTTACAACCGCACCTTGAGCGGCTTGTCAGGCAGCTTTGAAACGCTTGAAAGCACCCCTTATGGCGATCCCAAGCGCGGCATCAAGTTTTTCGGCGCCAGCACCCAGAACCTCGCCGACCACAACGAATTCGCGGCCACAGGCGGCTCCCTCTATTATG
>CAZKMJ010000123.1:0-7178 GCA_964553835.1 uncultured bacterium | reverse complement strand
GGTCAGGGATTTTATAAGAAGGTCCGCTCTGAACAGCGGAGCGCGGAAGTTATCGATGCCGGGCTTTTTAATTATAGTCAGGCGGTTCGCTATGACGAAGTCGTGAATGAAATCGGTGACAAATATCTTCAACAGATGCTTAAGAGCAAAAGAAGCAGAGCGGAAATTCTGGAACTTCTGGCTGAAGCCGGCGAAGGTTTTGTCGAGCAGGACCCCAATTATTATGCTTTGGCTACAGAAGCTCTATCTATTCTTCGTATTGAGCCTTTTGACACAGGATATGAGATTTATCATCAAGAGGTTGAAGACCTTTTGAAAAAAGCCGGCCCTTTCGGGCTGCAGCACTTGTTTGATAAGTCCCAGTCGGCGAAGAACGAACTTAAAAAAGGTTATCGTGGCCTGCTCGGGGAAAAAATGTTTGGTGGTACCCAGGAATATCAACTGGGAGAACCCGAGCGCGTTGACACTTTCGGTGTGACGGAAGGAGAGCTTTATGCTTTTGATGTCAAGGTGCGGAGTACAGGCGCCAGTGCGGGATTTAGAATTGTCGTTTCCTATGTCGGAAACATCAAGGATAGTGTTTATATCACCACAGACAAGGACGAAAAAGAAGGCCTTTATTTCCGGATCGACAATGTGACTTTTGGCACAGCTGACGGTGTTGGAGCGCCGTATCTCGAAGCTCAGCACCGTAAAATTGTAAACTCCGTTCCTGTTATAAAGCCTGAAACCACAAGGACGCTGCCGCATCATTTTCTCGCGCCACAGGGTTTTGATGGCAAAGCCTTTGTGAATGAAGCGAAAAAATCCGGCCTCTACCAGTGGCAGCTCCGCCACCCGGACGCGGCCGAATACTCGCTTATGGATGAAGCGCTTATCCTGCGCGATCCGGGAGGAGACCGGAACGAGGAAAAGCCTAAAGCTGAAATTAGCCAGGAAGATCACGACACCGGCGTTCTTGATGAATTTATTGCCTACGTGATAGGACGGGCAGTGGCTCATGGCGGCAAGGCTGGCCTGAAGGAATTTGGATTAAACGGAGAAAGATTTTTGATAGACCGCAAGGATATCGATTTCATTGTAGGTCTGGGTTTCCTGCCAGAGAGTGTCAAAGCCTCTCCTTTTTATCTGGATCTGCCAGAAGAGTTTGAAGGGGATGACACAGTAGGCGGTTATCAGGAAGAAAAATTAAAAGACTTGAAAGAGCGGCTCGCGTCCAAGCCTTTTATCGCGGGCGGTATCATGTCAAACGGGATTTCTTTCATGCTTCCTGATGCTGCCATACCGGAAGGGGTCAATGTGAAAATTTCCAAACAGGAAATCCTGACCCATGAGATGCAGCATTATCTTTTCACCCGCAAATGGGAGAAGCTTGCTCCCGAGCAGCGAACCGAGTTGATTGATGCCCTTCGCAAACGCCATCCGGGTTTCTTTAAGGTTTTCCCTATTCTCTACGGATACCCGCAGCCCCGCTCTGAAACACGTACTCAACCGCTGAATGCCGCAAAGCGAGCGGAAATCAAACGCATTATTCTGGAAGTCAGAAAGAAACCTTTCAGCTACGGCATTCTGGGCTTGTCCATATTACTTAAAGACCTTAAGAAAAATTTTCCCAATGCTGAAATTCTCACCGATTATTCGCTTCTGCAAGTTGTTGATACGGGCATGGCAGTCAAAGTGCAAAAAAGCGTTCGTGATGAGATAAAGAGCCCGTCTGAAGACAAGACGCTGGTTGTTGCCGTAGGCACGGACCCGGACGCCAAGTATGTGCTTGAAAGCCCTCATCAAATTTTGAATATGACCACCACCCGGGTTTACTTTTCAGATGAAAGAGTGCCGGACAGCTGGGAGCAGAGTGACAGGGCAGACGGACAGGACCTTTTCACATTCCAATCTGAAGGCCTCCGTAAAATTGGTCTTGAAGTTGACGATACCAACCGGCCGTTTCAGCTTACAAAAGAAAACTTTACACCCGAGGTGGAAGCGGAGCTTGCCAAACTGAAAAAATCTTACCCTCAACTTTTCCCGGCTGATCCGGCCAAACGCAAACCGGTCATCTTCGTGAATCTGCTTTATGGTAATGGTGAGTGGAGAGCAGACCCGAATGGCGATTTGGGCACCTATCAGGGTTCGGACAAAAGGAAAGAAATGTGGATGAGATGGCTCAAGGAGCTGGTGGCGGACTTTGACGGCTACATCGTTATTAATGAAGGTCCTTCTACCTGGAAAGAATGGCCGCGTAATGAAATTAACGACGTTTATACCGCTTTGGGTGATTCAACAAAACTGGTCAAAATAGGGCAGAATGACCTGGCCCGGATTGTGGCCGTCCTGCACGCAGTAGATGAAACCGGCGGCCTTGTGCTGGCGGAACATTCGGGTGTTTTGCATTTCACCGACCTGATGAATGTTCCCATTGTAACGCCCCATCGGCTTAATTGGGATTATGACGAAGGCCGCGACAATTCTCTTGAGATCGAATCGGAGGAGAGCGCCGCTGCCCGCATCCGCGAATTCATGGCGAACGGCCGGAAAGTCAAACCGCGCTCCGAACAGCGTTCCATTCCGGGCGGCGCGGCCAACGAACGCCAGCGCATGCCGGGTCTGAATGCAGGGAAGGGATTGTGGGTAAAACCGGTTACCCTGGAAGTCAGCGATTTGACAACCGCGATTGTCGATGCTCGCAAGCTCATCCCGGCAATCGGCCGGCTGGAAATCCTGTCGATTCCCACGGTTTACCCGTTGCGGCCGGGGCTTATGCAGGCATTGGAACAATCGGCCCGGCGTCTTCTGGCTATTCTCCCCGAAGTCGATGATGAGCTTGCCTACCGCATTTTTAAAATATTCGAAAATTTAAGGACACCAAACAGTCCGGTGCTGGCGGAAATTGCTCCGGCGGTCCGGCAATGGCTTGGAGGCAATCATAGCTATGAACTGGCTGTGGATGCCGCGCGAAAACTGCTGGATGAAATTGAGGAAAAAAATTGGCAGCAGCCTGTTCCCGCCAATGTCGCTGAATCAGCCCAGTATCTGGTGGAGATGATCCGCAAAAGCGGCAGGAAAGTCATTGTTACGGCGGGCGCGAGCGGCCTGATTTCATATCTTATTGCTCTTGAAGCCAAAAAAAGCATTCCGGGCCTTGAAGTCTACCATCTCAGCCCATCGGCGAATGTGTCCCTTTATGATTCGAAATTAAAAGGTGATCCAACCCGTCCGGAGACTGATTTCAGGCTTCCCAACCAGGAAAAACTCGGGCTCCTCGGCAGTGAAATTCCCGGAGATGCTTTAAAACAGCCGTTTATTTTTCTGGATGATTTTACAGAAAGCGGAACAAAATTTCAGGACCTGAGAAAATTTTACGCGGAAAACGGCTTCGACGTCAATTTTATGGCGCTTGGTTCCCGATTTGCGCTTCCTAAAACCCAATCGGCTCTGGTGGGTGAAAGCCGCGAGTTTTTTTATGTCAAAACAATCGCCAGGAAAGTTTCCGAGGAGGTAACCAAAAATGAGGCATTAAGGGATGTGTCTTTAAGCGGAAATCCGGAAGGGGTCGAATTGTACCGCCAGGCCCTGGGGCCGTTTTTAAATCAGCGGCTGGATGATCTTGCCGCGGCCGCTGCCACACCTGCCTTGAGGTCTGAACAGCGGAACACTCTGAATGATTTAAAGGATGGGGCGCTTATTGATGTTACGGGTAAAATTATAGCGATTCTGAGTCCCAATCTGGTCCGGGAAGCTCCTGTCACAGTCCTGTACTTTCTTTCCCGCGCGCGCAGCCTTGCCGATTCTGAAAATCTTTCCTCCGTGGTCGCCATGGGAAATTATCTGCAGCGGCTCCAGTCGGACGTCAATTTCAAGAAAAAAGAGGGTGAGATTTTTTATGAAACGCTGAACCAGATCGCGCCGGCTTCTATCGCGTCCGCAGTCTTTCCTCTGGAAGAAAACAATCAGAGAAAAGAGCGTTTGGTCGTCCAGAGGCAGATTGAAACGGCTATCCAGAACAAGATTACTTCCAGCGAGAGCGAGCTGCTTATTTATATGGTAGGGACTTCCTCAGGTGAAGAAGTGCTTTCGGTTGCGGGTCTGGTCTATCAGTCCCTGAAAAAACTCAACCAGGATCCGGCTGCGTGGACAGTCAACATTGTCGGTCTTGAGCCCCGCGGTCCTGAAGCCGTTCGCGCCATGGAAAAGGAATACAGGACGACCAATGAAGAGGCTGCTGCTCTGCTGGAATCGACAGGCGCTTTTATCCGGCAGACGGATGAGAAAATATCTTCAAAAGCTCCGGAAGTAGCTTTAAGGCCCGTCGGATTTGTAGGCGCCTGGATCGGTTATCAGCGATTTAATCTTTTCAGCGATGAGTTGACGGGTTTTGTGGCCGGACTCGGAAGAGCCGATCTGACTTTTTCGCGTAATAATTTCCGCTGGAACCGCAGAGCTCATATTGCAGCTGAAAAAAATCGCAGCCTCAAGCCGGAGGATTACAAGGCTTTCAATCATTTGGGTGATATCACTGCGGGTGAAGGTGTGGTCATGATAGAACCCGCATTAAGGGAAGCCTACGGGCCGGAAGGTGAATTCAAACCGCAGGGGTATACGATTGTTGAAAACGGCGTTTATCGCCGCTCCGAGCAGCGGTACACGGTTTATGAACTGGATTTGCCCGGTGAAGCAGGAAAGCATCCGGTCTGGCTTGATCAGGATCTTTCGGATTATTTAAAGAACGCTTTCAAAACGGCGCCTGAAAATGCTTCCGTCACTCTCATGGGCAGTGCCGCGGTTTATTCGGTGCTTGGCGAGAGGGGGCCGCTGGCGGGGCATAAGCTCAAAGACATTGTCGGCGATCTTGATTTTGTGCAGGCGGAGGGCGTTGAACTTCCCGAATCGAAGGATTTTGATGTTCAGCCGGCTTTTAACAACATGGTTTTCGGGACTGAAAAGCGCCCCCCGCTTTTTAATATTTATCTGAAATTTATACGCGACTCAAAAAGCGCGGACGGTTTCCGGGTCGAATTCGCCAGGCCCGCCGACAAAAAAGGCGCGGTCTATGATGAATCTAATATCGGCAAAGCTGTTCAGGACGTCCGGGACGGCACCATCCGAGGGGAAGTCGCTCAGGAAAATGAATCCATGCTTTTCCGCGCGCTCCGTCTTTTCCTTCTGTCTGATATGGAAATGGATGCCGAGCTGAAGGCGCAGGTGCAAGAGGCAGTCCGGCGCAAGCTGGAATCTGAAAAACAGGATGTTTATGGTGTTTCAGAGGCCTACGATCTTTTCCGCTTTGCGTTGGTCAGCCGCAAAGACCTTCTTCAAACCCTGGCGGACCTGGGCCTGAACGAAAACTTTTTCCCGTCGCTGGAATCAACCTTGATGTATTTTGCCGCGGACTACGGCCAGAATTTACAGGGGCGCCGCAAAGACTTTGCGCGCGCGGCAGCGCTGAAGATTTTGCGCAAAGCATGGACTGTTTATGAGGCCAAAGCCGGTCAGGCTGAATATCAGGAGTCATGGCTCCGCCTTCGCGGGGCATTGGCTGCAAGGGGAGTTGATCTTAATGAAATTCAAGTGCCACCGGCCCTCCGTTCTGACAGCCGTTATCAGCCCATCACGTTACAGCCGGATGACACTATCGACCTGGTCCTGGGTGGGGCAGGAGCGCGTATTCCGGTCTATGGCGGTGTTTTTGAAGCGCTTGAAAACTGGGACATTAAAATCGGCAGGATCGCGGGAAATTCCGCGGGTGCGATCGCAGCCGCACTTTATGCCTTGGGTTTTTCCAGGGAAGAAATGGAACAGATGCTTTATGACATCAATATGAGCAATTTCAAGGACAAGCCGCTGCCTTATATGCCGTCGATTTTTATTCTGGCTGTATTCCGCTATCTGTTTATGGGCGATGCTTTTGAGAAATGGATCGGGGATAAATTAAAGGCCAAGTTTAAGGAAGCGACGGGCCAGGACAGAGCGCCGACTTTCAGAGATTTTCCCAACCTTTATATAGAAGCTTCTGATGTCACCGACCGCAAGAACCCAAAACCCATCATTTTCAGCAGTGAAACTTATCCTGATGTCACGATCGCCCAGGCTGTCCGCATGTCCATGGGCATCCCGACAGTTTTCCGTTCCTACCTGTTCAAGCATGATGGCATCACCACGCCGGTAGAGGACGGGTTCCTTGTCGACAATCTGCCGACTTCCATCTTCTTCAATTCTGACAATAAAGTGATTGGTGTGGTGGCCCAGCAGCGCGGTTTTGCCGATTTCTCGCTTGGTAAAAGAGGGGACTGGATTTTCTATCAGCTGGGCCGCATGGTGGCATTGTTGCTGGCTCTGTTCCGGAAAGTCACGGGCTCCAAAATCTCCCTTGGCATTGACCCCAATAAAAAAATACCGGAAAACCTGGCGCGTCAGAAAGTTTTGAAAATCGGTGTTCCCGTAGCTGGCATGCAGTTTGGCCTGCGGAAGGATTCTAAAAGAAGGCTTAAGCAGGAAGGCGTGAAAGCGGTGGAAAGGCTTTTCCGCCGAGGCAACGGCATTCTGGTTCCTCCGGGCTATTCTGTCAAAGAAGCGGTTTCTGACACCTGGTTCCCAGGCAGCGCGGAGCAGAAAAGAGCGGATGCGCTCTGGCGGGATTTCACAGACGCCAATCTTGAAGAACTGACCCAGGCTGCTGTAACGAGCGAGCTGGACAATCCATTCCTTGCCGAGATCGCGGCAGCCAGGAAAATCCTCAAGCAGGGCAAAACGGCTAATCCACTTTCGCGTACTGCCCGCAACAACAATTTTCTTCTGAAGACCTTGCAGAGGGTCGAGAACGACTATCTTGAAAATGAATTTGAAGTGGCTAAAAAATATAACCGCAACAAGAGCCTGATCCGGAAGTGGCTTGAAGGTTATTTCATCCAGAAGGGTTTGCAGGCCAATGCCGCCTTGCTTTATGACGCCGCAGCCCTTTTTGACAAGTCAGCGAGTTTCGCGGAATTCCAGAAAAGGTTTCGTGCCGATATTAACGCGGCTGATCTTACGGCGACGCGTTCTGAAAGCCGTGCCACGGTGGAAGTGCCCATTGATAAGGCGGAGATTCTTGATGAATTAAAGGCGCAATGGGACGCTGATGAAGTCAGCCCGGAAGAGCAGAGGACCCTGACGCAGCTGTTCAATCAGGTGAAGTTTTACTA
>CAZKMJ010000122.1:0-7245 GCA_964553835.1 uncultured bacterium | reverse complement strand
TGTCTTCGCGGCGGATAAAAAAGCCGCGATCCTGCTTGCACCTGTGCTTCTTCAGTCGAATTTCGGCGGCAGCAAGGATGTGGCTACCAAGCTGATCAACCTGATTATTGAAAGCCCTGCTGATTTTGACAGCCTTACCATTGACCAGAAAGCCGCGGTTGTTCAGGCCCTGCTTGAAACCGGCATACGAAGCCCGCTTGACGCCAAAACTGAAAGCCGGCTGAAAGGCATTTCGATCGGCTTCCTTTATCCGATGCTGATCAAGCAGGTTGGTACTCTGCCCAAGACCCTTGCCGAGGGCGTTGACCTTGATCTTGGCACCATCCACAAGTTCCTGATTGACGGACTGACGAATGTGGCCACCGGCCAGGTTGACCTGACGGCTGCCAGCAACCAGGGGACGCGGACCCAACAGAATTTCCTGCGCAATTTCTTCTCGCTTTCTCCCAGCCAGCGCGTGAGTCTGCTTAAGCTTTCGGGCCTGAACTTCACTTCACTGGTCCAGCGCGTCGGCTCAATTGGCGCCGGTATTGAAGGGCTTGATCTCACCAAAGCTGCGAACAAGACTCTTTATGACAATTTCTTCAAGATGTTCGAGGGCGGTAATAGTGAAAATATTGTGGCTGCTTTCATGGGCACCGCGATGTTTATGGACACCAACTCCGTGACCGCGAACCAGGCCGGCATGCTGGCTGGCGTGACCATGGCTTTCTTCAATGATCTGACTACATCAGGTCATACGGCCTTCCAACTGCTCACCGGTATAAAGAATTTCCTGGCGGACACGGGCGGAGTGATCCAGAAGGGCATGAATGATGCCAAACGGCCCGGCATCATGATTGAAAGAATGGTTGGGTTCCTTGCCGGCCTTGGTGATCGTGCGGCGGGTCTTGCGACCATTATGGAAAAATTCATTACCAAGCTGATCGGTCTTGGCACTATCAACACCGGCGCCACCGTGGCCGGCCCGAATCTGATCGGCGGTATCAAACCCCTCCTTGCCCGTTCTATGCAGACTGGCAAGCTGGTCAACTGGATCCCGGAATCCATGGCAAGGATTTCCTGGACCTTCTTCGATAAATGGGGCCAGGTCAGCATGTCGATGGAAGGTATGATCGGCGCCGGCTGCCACATGACACTTTCTGTTTTCACCCAGTATTTCAGCAAGCGCACGACCATCAGCCTGGGTTCTATTAATGTGAAGACCGGCCAGATCGATATTTCCGATTCAGCCACGGTCATGCGCGTGTTCACCAACAACCCCAGAAAGTTTGTGATCGCGGATTCGGCGGGCAACGTGCTGCGCATTGGCTATCACAATGGCGACAAGAGCACGACTTACATTTCTTATAACAAGACGACCAATACCAAGGTTGTTGAACGCGTTTTCTATCTGGCCAAGACTGCCCCCGATGCATGGGGCAAGACAACCGACATTACGGCCACGGCCACTGCTGTTTACACGAAAGGCAAGCTGCCTGTCTTCAAGTTCAAAGACAGCGATGGTATGGAAGTCACCACCATCAACTGGCGGACAGCGGTCCTCAATGCCCGGAATAACACCGATGTCACGCAGATGAACGGCCAGATGATGCTGGATGCCGGCTTTACTCATGTTTTTGATCTGAAGATCAACAGCGATTTCCAGTTTATCCGGGGCAATGGTGTCCTGACCACACCGGACGGCCAGACCGATCTTAAATACAATTTGATTTTGACCGGCACGGGTGTTGGACCGGCCACGGAATCCGGTAAAGAAGTTACCATGTTCTTCAATCATGGCAGCAATCATCCGATTGTGGGTCAGCGCCTGGGCGACCAGATGGATTTCTTTGACCACGCGCGCAACCTGTCCTTCCATACCGGTTCCGACGGTGTTCAGCTGATGGCTGGTAATTTCTTCGTCAAGAACCTGTCCACGGGCAAAATTATCGGCGCGATTCAGGACGGCTCCTTTACATCTGTCCAGAAATCATTCCAGACCATTAATCTTGGCAAGGGGATGAGCCATGCGGGCGCGTTTACCCTGCAGGTCCGTGAGAAAAACCAGGAAAAACTGGTCAACATTATCCTGGACGGCGCGGGCAGTGTCCTGACCGCTAAAATCGCGAACACCAATGTTTTTGTGCTGGATGTCTTTGACCATGCCAACCGCCGGATCTACAACGTTACGCAGTTTGGCGGCGGCGTCAGCTATGGCGACGGTGTGGGCAAGAAGATTCTGGTCACTAATATGGACAGCGGTCTTGTGGTCGGCGCATGGACCGGGCTGGCCATGGAAGCTCCCAAAGTCAAGAGCCGCACCTTTACCCAGGCCGGTGAATGGCTCCGACCGCCAGCACACTGTTTACCTGACCTGCGAGGGCAAGATCGTGACCGCGACCCACATGGTGCTGGTCGGAGCGAACTTCTGGGCTGGTGAATTCAACCCCAGACTTGAAGAGCGACACACCATTGACATCACAGACCATGAGAATCGCCAGATCCACATGGTCAGCATGCTCAACGGTGTCAAAAAGAACCATCTGGTCATGGATATGGACAGCGGCAAGATCATCGGCCAGTACCGGGACGGTGTCATTGTTCCGCCGATCGCGCTCAACACGACCCACGCGGGTGTCGCGGCGGATGGCGCGTTTGCCAATGTCATTGGACATGACGGCCGTGTGCACACTGTTTTTGTTGAAGGTATCCAGGGCGGCAGCCGGATTGTCACGGCCACAACCACACAGGTCCATGAAACGACTGACCCGGTCACCGGCAAGAAAACATCAACGCCGACCACTGTTAACACCATGGACATTTTCGATTACAAGAACCGCACGATTCACTCCATTCTGGGCCCCGCGGGCCGTATGAAAGAATCTGAGCACCTTCTGGTTCACATGGACACGGGTGCTTTCTTCGCGGTTTACCGCAACGGTCTTGTTCAAGACCTGGTCAAAGCTAATTTTGACCTGGATTTTGGCGGCGGTTCACGGCAGGTAAAAGTTGGACAAAACGCGATCCTGCAGGACGCGGACGGCAAGCCCATCGAATTCATGTTCACCAATGCGGGGCATTTCATTGGCGCCCGCCTGACAGGTGATGTCAAGGTCGTGGATCCCAAAGACAAGACTAAATTCATCACGCTCCAGCGCGCCGGTACTTTCCTGACCGATATCACCGACTTCAGGGGCGGCAAAGTCATTCATGTCACCGGCAATATTTCCGGCAATGAAAAAATATATCTGCTTTCGAATCTTTACACGGGCCGTTACGAAGCTTTTGCAAACAGCGGCCCGGAACAGTCGCTGGAATATTTTAATGGTTCGCTGAAGCTTGCCAACGGTGAGTCGATCAACTTTGGCCAGCGAGCTGTCCTTAAAGATACGCAGGGAAGAGAGGTTGAATTTTTGTTTACCGGCGATGGCCAGTTTGTCGGCGGCCGGTTGAACGGTAAATTCGAGATCAAGGATCCGACCACAGGCGCTGTGACCGAGGTCAAGCAGAAGGGCCTGTTTATCACCGATGTTTACAATCATGACCTGCGCATCATTCACCAGGTTGCCATGGGCAACACATTCAAAGGCAGTCTGACCGGCGATCATATTCTGATGAGCATGGATACCGGCCGTGCCATCGGCGCCATGCAGGGCGGCGTCATGGTCAATTTCAATCCGGGCGCTGTCAATCACGCTCTGGGCAACGGGACAATCGTCAAGGCGGATGAAAGCATCACGCTTAAAGACGCGGATGGGCATGAAGTCCTGCTGTCATTCACTGAAGATGGCAGGTTTGTTGCCGCGCAGGTTGCCGGCCAGCCCATCAAGGACGCCAAGACGGGGAAGGTACTGATCCCGATCGGCGGTTATCTGAGCGATATCTTCGATTACGAACGCGGTGAAATTCACTCGCTGACCGGCGGACGTGTCAGCGGTAAGGTGTCTGAACATCTTGTTATCGACATGCTGACCGGTCGCTACCTTGGCAAGAGCGTTAACGGTGTGACCTATTCTTTCAAGCAGGAAAAGACGGAACACAAACTTCAGAACGGCGCGGTTGTTATCACGGCGGATCAAAGCACGACTTACACCGACGCGCAGGGCAATAAGCTCATTTTGAACTTTACCGCGGATGGACGCCTGATCGCCGGCTACCGCCAGCCTTCACGCGCACAGCAGTGGGCGGAAGCTTTCGGGCTTCCCTGGGCTGGAGGCCGCGCTTATGTTACGGATATTTTCGATTACAACACTGGCCTGATCCATAACATGACGCTTCTTCCCAACAGGACTGTGGACAACCACCTGGTCCAGGACATGTACACGGGTCTTTACATCGGCAAGGTGGAAGGCGGCAAGCTGATTGGTCTGAACAGGGACCCGGTGGAAGTTGACACGGGTAAGGGCAAGATCACGGCTGAAGCTTCGACCGTCATCATGGACGGCAGAAAACCAATTACCGTCCTCTTCACCAAGGAAGGCCGCCTGATCACTGCTTACTGTGAGCGCAGCTTTACCATGGACATCTTTACAGGCGCCAAGAACTTGCTGGCAGATTTCTTCAGCGGCAAGCCGCTTGACCTGACCAAGATTGCCGCGTTCACATTCGAAAAGCGCAAGTTCCTGCTGGACATTAATGATTATGACAACGGCCTGGTCCACCACATGGTTGGCCCTGTGGAAGGCACCAAGCGTGAGCATCTGGTTTCCGACATGCACACGGGCGAACTGCTGGGCGTCATGCGTCTCGGGGAAATCATCGGCTCGGCCGCGCTTGCTCCGGACAAGCGTGTCATCAATTCCGGCTCGCTTCCCACCGAAGTGGACCGCGCCATTCTGATGACGGATGCCAGTGGCCGTCCGCTTGAAGTCCTGCTGACCTGCTTGTCTGTCTGCCGCATGGCCGGCGCGCGCCTGACCGGCGATGTCAAAGGCCTTGTCAAAGACAAGGACGGTAAATATGTGGAAGGCACAATTCATACTCGCGGCGATTTCGTGACCGACCTGACCGACCATCGCAACGGCATTATCCACCGGCTTGGCCCCGGCGCTTTCGCTGCCACGCTTGAAAATCACACCATTGCGGACATCCGCACCGGCCGTGACGTTGGCGCGATTCAGGACGGCGTCCTGGTTGGCTTCAACGCGGATGTCGTGGCGCATGACGTAGGCATGGGCAAGAACAAGGTCAACAGTGCGCAGTCCATCACCCTGAGAGACCGGGACGGCAAGAATGTGAAACTTTTCTACACGGACGACGGACGTCTTGTGACCACCAAGCTGGTTGAAAAGCAGAAGTTCCTGAAAGGCGTTAAAGATCCAGATGATGCCACGGTCGTCCATCCTCCGACCAGTGTCTGGGACCTGTTCAGGCCTGATGTCTGGCCGCGGCTGGTTTTTGAAGAAAAGACCATTGAAACATTCATGACGGACGTTAACGATTATGAAAACGGCGTTGTCCATCATATCGGCATGGGCGGTCCCATGGCCGGAAGCATTGGCCACCATGTGACCACCGACATGTACACCGGACGCTTGCTTGGCGTGGTCCATAACGGAAAACTGGAAGCGCCTTCAAAAGAAAAGATCGAACTGGATCTGAAGAATGGCACCAAGCTGACGACCCAGTACGCTGCCCGTTTCAAGGATGCTCAGGGCAAGCCGATCATCGCCGCTTTCACCGAAGACGGGCAGTTTGCTTATGCCCGTGTTGACAATGCGCGCTGGGACGCTTTCATCGCCACCATCCCTGACCCGGCTGTCAAAGAGAGCCTGAAAGAAAAGGCCAATGCCTTTACTTCCGACATTTACGACAACGAAACCGGTTTGATTCACATCATGACCGGCCAGGCCGCGGGCAGCCTTGAAGGCCACATGATTTCTGATATGTGGAGCGGCGGCGGCATTATTGGCTATGTCAATTCCGGCCGCACCTTTGCTCTGAACAAGGAAATTCTGATCCACAAGATGGGGGATGGCACCGAAGTGGTTTCTGAGCGCACCGCGTATTTCAAGGACGCGCAGGGCCGCCAGGTCAAGGTTTCCGTCACAGCGGACGGCAGGATTGTCGCGGTGCAGCTGAACCAGACCTTCAAGATGAAAGATGACAAGGGCAAAGACGTAGAAATGAAAATCGGTCACTATGTCAGCGATATTTTCGATTATGACCGCGGCGTGGTGCACCATTTGACGGGTCTTGTGCCGGGCACCACCGAAGGCCATCTTGTTTCTGATATGTATTCGGGCCGTTTCATCGGCTACGTCAACACCACCAAGACCACGGGCACCGGCCTGAACGGCGTTCTGGCGCTGGACAAAGTCAAGCGTGAGCATCTTTACATCACTAATGGCACTGACAAACCTGATTATGTGTCATCTGAACTGTCTGCTGAATTTACCGACTCAGTGGGACGCCCGGTTCTGGTTTCCCTGACCGCCGACGGCAGGATTGTCGCGGTACAGTTAAATGAAAAGTCCACGGTCCATGGCGTTGATGTCGGTACCTACAACCCTGAATACCTGACCGACATTTATGACTACGCCAGAGGCCAGGTCCACCAGGTTTCCGGCAAAAACGCGGGTACCCGCGATGGCGACCATGTGGTCGTCAGCATGTATACCGGTCGACTGATCGGCGTTTTCAGCTCGGCCAGAGGGCAGATCAGTTATCCGGAAACGCGTGAAGTCATCCACACCACCGCCGACGGCAAGAAGGTCAAGAGCGAGTTGGTCATTAGCATCGTCAACAAGGACAAGGAAAAAGTCCTTCTGTTCTACAGCGCGGACGGCCGTTTTGTCGCCGCCCGTTATGACTACACCATGGAAGGCTCCAAGTACTGGACCAAGGAACGCACTGAAGAATACAAGCGCACTCACGGCGGGGCGGAACCTCCCAAAACTGAAACCGTCAAGATCGACCGCTACACCAGCGACATTCATGATTATGAAGCAGGCATGATCTATCAGATGACGGGTGAAGTGGCTTTTGGCATCGAAGAACACCCGGTCCTGGATATGTGGACCGGTATGACCATGGGTAAAATGGTCGGCGGCAAGTTTGAGTGGATCAAATACAAAAAGACCGAGATTGATGCAGGCGACGGCACCAAGATCACCAGCCATTTTACGCTGGAAATCGGCCGCGATGTCAATCGCCGCCCGGTCACCATGTTCTACAACCGCCAGATGAAATTTATCGGAGCTCAGGTCACAAAAGATTTGGAAGTGTTCGGCGTCAAAATCGGCTGGTCGGTCAAGAAATTCA
>CAZKMJ010000121.1:2533-7274 GCA_964553835.1 uncultured bacterium | reverse complement strand
CACGGCGGCTGACAATCAGACGGCTGTGACGGTCAAGGTCATGCAGGGTGAGCGCGAAATGGCCGCGGACAACCGCGTGCTCGGCGTGTTCAACCTGGAAGGCATTCCGGCCGCGCCGCGCGGCGTTCCGCAGGTCGAAGTTACTTTCGACATCGACGCCAACGGCATCGTGCATGTGTCTGCCAAGGACCTTGGCACGGGCAAGGAGCAGAAGATCCGCATCGAATCTTCTTCCGGCCTCAAAAAAGAAGAAGTCGAGAAGCTGGTCAAGGAAGCTCAGGCCCATGCTGAAGAAGACAAGAAAAAGCATGAGGTCATCACGGCACGCAACCAACTCGACAATCTGGTCTACCAGACAGAAAAGACCCTGAAAGAACACGGGGACAAGGTCTCGGATGACGAGAAGAAGAAGGTCGAGGAAGCGTTGAAAGAAGCCAAGGAAGCCCTCAAGGCGGATTCGGCTGAAACGCTCAACGCTGCTGCGACCAAGCTGACCACAGCCAGCCATACTATCGCGCAGAAAATGTATGAAGAAGCTGCCAAGAAGCAGGGTGGCGGCGCTTCAGCAGGACCTCAGGGCGGGCCGCAGGGCGGCAAGTCCGATGAGGGCGTGGTGGATGCCGACTACGAAGTGGTCGACGAAGAAGAAAAAAAGAAGAAGTAATTTTTCAGGGTTTAGCACCCCAGCTTCCTTGCGCGCGGGCGAACAGGCCCGTGCTCAGGAACTGGGGTGTCACCCCGAAAAATTCCTCCCAGGAATAAAGGCCGTAAAACTCATTGATTGCGTAGGTTACGGAGGATAGAATACCTCCTTATGCGCCCAGCCTTTGCAAGTCTGGTTTTTGTTTCGCTTTTGCTTTTCTCCGCGCCGGTTTTTGCCGCGCCGCGCATCCAGGCCCGGCTGTCTCAAAATCAGATCAGCGCATCGGAAACCGCTGTATTTTCACTCCAGGCCGAATGGCCCCGCCAGGAAGCCCAGTACCAGTTCGCTTTCCCCGAACTTCCGCTTGAAAACCTGACACTCGTCAACCAGGGGCAGTCCCAGGAAATTTATCCAGGGGAGGGAGGGGAGTGGAACCGCAAGATTTTTACCTTTGAACTCAAACCGGTTAAAACAGGACCTGCTTCCGTTAAATCTTTTACCCTGTCCTATGTGGATCCCCAGCAGGAAAAAAATGGCAATTTCGAAGTCCAGGCCCAGCCCATCACTGTTTTCAAGCCTGGACTCTCAAACGGCATCATGCGCTGGTCCATGGTTGGAGCCGCGATCCTGGCCGTATTCGTTCTGGCAGTCACAACCCTGATGGGGCGCGCGAAAAAAAGCCGCATTGAAATTCAACCTCTTTCACCTGCGCGCATCGCAGCGGATGAATTTAAAAAACTTCTGGAACAACAGGACGTCTCCAATGATTCGATTCCACAGCTGAACCGTTATCTGCGTATTTTCCTGACAGAAATGTACAAGATCCCAGCCGCGGCCTCAACTGAAACAGAGATCTCGCGCAACCTTGAAACAGCGGGCGTGCCCAAAGAAGATCGCGGCGTGATCCAGAACATTTTGACCGAGCTTGAGGAAATCAAATACGTGGGCAATGCCACAGAAGCGGAATTTCTCAGGCTCAAAAACGATCTTTTAAGATTCATTCACAGCAAGCAACTCACTTTATAAGAGGAGAGAAAATGGACAGCCAGATTCAGGAAATTAACAAGAAAGTAAAAGACGCCAGCGCCGTACTAAACGACCTGATGCGCGAAATCGGCAAGGTCATTGTAGGCCAGCAATATCTGGTGGAGCGGCTTCTCATGGCCATGCTCGCCGACGGACACATCCTGATCGAAGGCGTGCCAGGGCTGGCCAAAACGCTTTCCGTGCGCACGCTGTCGCGAGCGGTCAACGCGCATTTCCAGCGCATCCAGTTCACGCCGGACCTTCTGCCGGCGGACTTGATTGGTACGCTGGTCTATAACCCGAAAGAAAGCTCTTTTTTCACTAAAAAGGGCCCCATTTTCGCCAACATTATTCTTGCCGACGAAATCAACCGCGCCCCTTCGAAAGTGCAAAGCGCGCTGCTTGAAGCCATGCAGGAACACCAAGTCACGATCGGAGAGCATACCTATCCGCTTCCGAACCCGTTTCTGGTGCTGGCGACCCAGAACCCGGTTGAGCAGGAAGGAACTTATCCGCTGCCCGAAGCGCAGGTCGACCGCTTCATGATGAAGCTGATCATCACGTATCCGACCAAGAAAGAAGAAAAAGAAATCATGGAAAGAATGGCCATGGGCAAGTCTCCGGACGTTAAGCCCGTCATTGATCCCGAAAAAATCCTTTCCCTGCGGAAACTGATGAGCGAAATCTATGTGGACGAGAAGGTCAAAGACTACATCCTGGACCTTGTTTTCGCCACGCGCGAACCCGCTCAGTACAAGCTCGAAAGCCTGAAATCCCTGATCTCCTACGGCGCTTCGCCGCGTGCAAGCATCATGCTGACGGTGGCCGCCAAGGCACACGCATTCCTGCGCGGGCGCGGTTACGTGACACCGGATGACGTGAAGCAGATCGGCGCGGACGTGCTGCGCCACCGCGTGTTGACCACGTACGAGGCCGAAGCCGAAGACGTGACCTCCGAGCAGATCATCCGCAAGATTTTCGATCAAGTCGAAGTGCCTTGAGCAAACAATTTATGGAGCATAAATTGTATTGCGAACGGCATCCCCGAATGATTTTAATCGGGGATCCACAAACTGGATTCCTGCTTTCACAGGAATGACAAAGGTTTAAAGTGCTTCCCAAGGAAGTCCTCCGGAAAATCCGGCACATCGAGATCCGTACGACCCGGCTGGTCAATGACCTGTTTGGCGGGGAGTACGAGTCCGTCTTCAAGGGCCAGGGTATTGAGTTCGCCGACGTGCGCGAATATGTACCCGGCGACGACATCCGTTCCATCGACTGGAACGTCACGGCCCGTTCCCAGCACACCTACGTAAAAAAATTCGTGGAAGAACGTGAGCTTACAGTCCTTTTTGTGGTCGATATGTCGGGCTCGCAGTATTTCGGTTCTGGCGAAAGGCTGAAGGCCGAAGTGGCCGCGGAAATCACAGCGCTGCTGGCTTTTGCCGCGGTTCAGAATAAAGACAAAACCGGCCTCGTCATATCCACGGACGAAGTTGAAAAATACGTTCCAGTAAAAAAAGGAAAGACGCACGTCCTGCGCGTGGTTCGGGAAATCCTTTATTACAAACCGCAAAGAAAGGGCACAAGGCTTTCTGCCGCGCTTGAGTATTTGAACCAGATCCAGAAGCGGAGCGCCGTGATTTTTGTCATTTCCGACTTCCAGGACCAGGGCTATGAAAAACAGCTGAAAATCCTGAGCCGTCGTCATGACGTCATCGCCATTCATTTAAAAGACCGCCGCGAGCTGGACATGCCGGCTGCGGGACTTGTGGAATTCCAGGACCAGGAAACGGGAGCGACAGCACTGGTTGATACTTCGAGCCCCGGCTTTCAGAAAAAGTTCGCGGCCCATGCTGAAGCTGAGCAGGAAAAATTTGACAAGCTTTTGAAGTCCATGCGCATCGACAAGGTGGAAATCGCGGCCGAGGGCTCCTACATCGAGCCGCTGATGCGCTTTTTCAAAATACGTGAAAGAAGGCTATGAAGATCAGAACAATCCTTTTTCTTTTATTGTTTTCAACCCCATTATGGGCGGCAGATCAACCTGCCAAGGGGCCGGAAAAACCCACGGCAAAAGCCGCGCCCGCGGACATCAGCGTCAAAGCCGAGGTCAATCGTGCGGCCATCACGATCGGTGATGTCGTTGTATTCACGGTGACCATTAAGCACGGCCCGGACGTCCAGGTACTGTCCAGCATCCCGACCCCGGACCAGGAAATCCTCAAGATCAAAAAAGTCGAGGAGTTCAAGACCAAGGACGGCAAATACACTGTCGAGGGCCGCAAGTACACCCTGACCACCTTCCGCCTGGGGGACTTTGTCCTGGACCCCCTTGAAATTCAGTACAGAGCCGGCGGGGGAGAGGTCCAGACCGTTGAGACAGACAAAATCTATATTACTGTCAAAAGTGTTGCAGAGGGAGAAACCAAGGAGGATATCCGGGGCATTAAAAACATCCTGGACCTGCCCAGGCAGATCTTAATCATGCTCATCCTGGGGCTGGCGGCCGTGCTGGCAGGACTGGCCTTTTTGATCTACCGGAAATTCTTTGCAAAGAAATCCGAAGGGGACGCCCGCCCGGAAACAAAACTGAGCCCGGCAGACGAAGCGCTTTTCAATCTAAACAAACTTTTCGATTCCGACCTTCTGCCGCGCGGAAAAATCAAGGAATACTACCTGCGGCTTTCCGAAATCCTGCGCGTTTATTTTGAAAAACGTTTCGGATTTCTGGCGGTGGAATACACCACCGATGAAATCATGAAAGCCATGCGTGAAAAAGGCATTGAGCGCGAACTTCGCGAAAAAGTCCAGGAAGTGCTGGAGGCCGCGGACCTGGCCAAGTTCGCCAAGTGGAAGCCTGAACCGGCCCAGATCATGCAGATCAACCAGAAATCAAAAGAGATCGTGGAAGTTTCCAAGCCCGCGGAAACCCCACAAACGCCGGAGGCACAGCATGGTGTTTAAGAACCAGCTATTACTGGTTTTCAAGCTGCTGATCACGCTAATTGTGTATGTATAAAACCGAAGGAAAAAAAAGATGGAGTCAAACCAGCCCATCACCCAAAACAA
>CAZKMJ010000121.1:1884-2523 GCA_964553835.1 uncultured bacterium | reverse complement strand
TCCAACCGCAGGAAAAAAGTCACGCTGGCTTATTCCAACATTCAGCTGCTCGGCAAGCACAGTTCCATTTCATTGCGTTCCACGCTTTATAAATTCCTGCCCATGCTGCGCGCTGCCGCGTTCGCGTTTTTCGTACTCGCCATGGCAAGGCCGCAGCAGATCACATCTGAAAAGGAATACCAAACGAAGGGTGTGGACATCATTATCGCCATGGACATTTCAGGCTCCATGCTGGCCGAAGACTTCAAACCTGAGAACCGTATGGTGGTGGCCAAGCAGGAAGCCGTGAAATTTGTTAAAGGACGTGAAAATGACCGCATCGGCATGGTGGTGTTCGCCAAAAAAGCCTACACGCAGTGCCCGCTGACCACGGACTACAATATCTTGATCGAGCTGATCGATCAGATCCAGATCGGCATGATTGCTGACGGCACCGCCATCGGCATGGGACTGGCAACGGCTGTCAACCGCCTGCGCGATAGTAATTCAAAAAGCAAAGTCATCATTTTGATCACAGATGGATCCAATAACGCTGGAAATATCGACCCCATCACAGCCGCGGAGCTGGCCAAGGCATTCGGCATCAAAGTCTATACCATTTGTATCGGCCGCGGCGGACTGGTGCCTTTTCCGGTCAAT
>CAZKMJ010000121.1:0-1874 GCA_964553835.1 uncultured bacterium | reverse complement strand
GCTGTTCGGCAAGCGCTACATTCAGGCGAATGTGGAAATTGATGAGACCATCCTGAAAAGGATCGCGGACATCACCAACGGCCTTTATTTCCGCGCGCGTGAGGCCCAGGCACTGACCGAAATTTACGAAAAGATCAACCAGCTTGAAAAAACCGAAATCAAGGTCAAGGAATACCGCAGTTTCGGGGAGCTTTTTTACCTTTTTTTAATTCCGGGGCTGATGCTGCTTCTTCTTGAAATCGCGGCAAGCCGGACATTTCTTTTGAAGGTGCCCTGATGCAGTTTTTTGAACCAAAATTTTTCCTGATGCTCTGGACCGTACCCGCGCTGATCGCGCTTTTCTGGATCTCCGACAAGATCTGGCAGCGCCGTCTTTCCAGAATCGGAACACTTTCAACAATCCGCACCAAGCTGATGCCTTCTTACAGGCCCGGCGAACGAAAAGTACGGGCCATCCTTTTGATCCTGGTTTTTATTTTTTCCGTCCTTGCGCTGGCGAGGCCGCAATGGGGTGAAGAAAAACAGAAAATCCAGCGCAAGGGTGTGGACCTTATTTTCATGCTCGACACCTCACTCAGCATGATGGCTGAAGACGTAAAACCCAACCGCCTGGAAAAAGCCAAGCTGGAAGTTAAAAGCATGATCAAAAGCCTCAAGGGCGATCGCGTAGGCATGATCACTTTTTCCGGCTCCAGCTTCCTGCAGTCGCCTTTGACCCTGGATTATTCCGCGTTTCTTTTGTTCCTGGACGCTATTAAAACCGGCTTTATCCCGGACCCCGGGACATCCCTTTCCCAGGCCTTCCAGCTGGCGATTAAGGCCTTTCCGGAGAAAGACAACAAGTATAAGGCCGTGATCCTGCTGACAGACGGCGAAGACCATGAGGGCGGGCTGGAAACCGTGCTTCCTGAGCTCACAAAGAGCGGGGTAAGGGTCTACAGCATCGTTTTTGGCTCTAAGGACGGGGAGCCCATCCCCCTAAAGGATGAGCAGGGGAGGAAGACAGGGGTCAAAAAGGACCGGAATGGCCAGATCGTACTGACCAAGGCCAACCTGCCCCTGATGGAGGAAATCGCCTCAAAAACGGGAGCCATAGCCCTTCCCAGCACCCCCTCGGAGCAGGAGCTCGACATCATCCTGAAGCACATGCAGAGCCTGGGAAAGCGGCAGTTTCAGGAAAAGGAAGTCACGGAAAAAGAAGACCATTTCCAGCTTTTCCTGTTTCTGGCATTCCTGTGCCTGTTCTGGGAAATGTTTTACCGCAGCACGGTCAAAATTCCTATCAAGGGTCTTTCCATTATCTTTTTATTTTTCCTGACCACGGGTTTCCTGGACACCGCCAAAAGCCTGAATGACGAAGGTAACAAACTGTTCAAGGAAAAGAAATTCCAGAGCGCGCTGCAAAGCTATCAGAAAGCCAAGGCCCGGGCGCCCGAAAACGCGCCCATCCGCTACAACACCGGGTCCACGCTCTATCAGCTGCAGCAGTACCAGGAAGCTTCACAGGAACTGGAAAAAGCTGTACAGCTGGCTAAGGATGATGTTGTCAAGCAAAAGGCCCTTTATAACCTTGGCAACGCCCAGTACCGGCTTGGAAAATTCGAGAAGGCCATCGAGTCCTATCAGCAGGCGCTGGATCTGAACCCGGACGACAAAGACGCGAAGTACAACCTGGAATTCCTGCAGAACCAGAAAAGCATGTTTGATAAAAAGAACAACAAGCAGGACAAAAATAAACAGAACCAGAAAAACAAGTCGCAGAGCAATCAGAACCAGCAGAACCAGAAAAACCAGCAGAATAATCAAAACCAGAACCAACAGCAAAACCAGCAGAATCAGCAGAACCAGCAAAATCAACAAAACCAGCAGCAACA
>CAZKMJ010000120.1:302-7349 GCA_964553835.1 uncultured bacterium | reverse complement strand
ACCGGGATGAGCAGACCCGCCGGGAACTGATTGAAACGGCCTATTTCGAATCGGAACGTTTGAACCGCGCTGTCGGAAATTTGCTTGATATAACGCGGATTGAAGCGGGCGCATTTGAGATGGCGCTTTTGCCCTGCGATATCAGGGATTTTATAGGAGCCTGCCTGAACCAGTTTCCCAAGGAAAGGCTGGAAGATCGCGCGGTCAAAGTCCAGATTCCGGAGGATTTTCCGGAAACAGTCATGGACTACACACTCATGATGCGGGTCATGGTGAACATTATCGATAACGCGCTTAAATATTCTCCAGCCGGGACTCCGGTCGAGATTTCGGCTCTGCGAAATAATGGATGGATTCAAATAGAGATTAGTAACCAGGGTACGCCCATTCCGGAAAAGGATGCCGAGTTGATTTTTGACAAATTTTACAGGTTGGACCAGCACCGGAAATTGGGGGGTATTGGCCTTGGACTTTCTATTTGTAAAGGTATTGTCGAAGCCCATAAAGGCAGAATTTGGGCAGAAAAACTGGCATCCGGCACAAAAATTGCAATTGCTTTGCCCATAAATTCGAGGGGAGACAATGATGTCAAAGAATGAAGGGCTTCGCATTCTGATCGTAGACGATGAGAAATCCATTCGCCGCTTCCTGACCGTGGAGCTGAACGCGGAGGGCTACCGTGTTTTCGAAGCCGCGGACGGCAATTCCGCGCTGGAAGCCTCCATGTCCGCGCATCCCGACGTCATAATTCTTGATTTGGGCCTTCCGGATATTGATGGGATTGATGTCATGAAAAAAATAAGGGAGCGTAATCAGATCCCTATCATTATTGTTTCGGTCCGGGGGCAGGAAAAGGAAAAGATTGAGGCGTTGGACGCTGGTGCCGATGATTATCTGACCAAGCCGTTTAGCGCCGAGGAGCTTTTTGCCCGGCTGCGGGCGGTCATTCGCCGGTGGATCCCCAAGGACAAGGACCAGATTTTTAAGTCAGGTGATTTGACCGCGGACATTACCCGCCGGAAAATTACGGTGAAAGGGCAGCCGGTCCACTTAACGCCGACGGAGTATGATGTGCTGAAGGTCCTTATTTTCAACGCGGGAAAAGTTGTAACACAGCAGCAGTTGTTCCGTGAGATATGGGACCGCAGCGAAGGAAAAGATGGCCTGGATCATTTGCTGCGCGTAACGATTAGCAAGCTGCGGAACAAAATAGAACCGCTTTATATATTAACGGAGCCGGGTGTCGGATACCGGTTTTTGCTGGATTGAAATTAAAACGACGTTTGACAAAAAATTTAGTGGCTGATATAAGCCACAGCTTGACCGGAGCTCATTCATGTCCATGATTCTGACAAAAAAAGTTGAACGTCCGCGCGAGCTGAAATGGTACCAGGCCGGCGCCATGCTTTACGGCGACTGGGGGACCAGCAAGGCCTATGTGTTGGGCATTGCATTCGCGCTTTCCGGTCATGCCTCGTGGTTTTTCCTGGGGCTCATGTCTTTGCTGACCGCGCTGGTCGGCTTTTGCTACATGATTATCTGCCGCCTTTATCCCAACGGCGGCGGCGTTTATGCCTCGGTCAAACACCGCAATAAAACCCTGGCTGTGGTCGGAGCCCTGCTTGTTATTGCTGATTATGTCATCACGGCGTCACTCAGCGCGCTTGATGCTTTCCATTATTTTCACGTGCCTTATCCGGAATGGTGGGCGATCGGCGCCATTCTGACGATTGGCGCGATCAACTGGTTCGGCCCCTCCAAGGGCGGCAGTCTTGCTGCCTGCATCGCGGTTACAGCTTCGGTTGTGGCCGGCATTCTTTTTATTTCCACAATTCCTTCCTTGCCGCATGTCGAGCTCAAAATGCCGACCGGCGGTTTCATGCAGAACTGGCCGGTTTTCGTGGGTATTGTGCTCGCGCTTTCCGGTGTTGAAGCTATTGCTGACATGACGGGTATCATGGAACAGCCGGTAGAAAAGACTGCAAAAAAAGCCATCTGGCCAGTCCTTCTTGAAGTTTCCATTCTGACTTTCCTGCTTGGCATTGCCATGAACGCCATTCCTGGTTTGCAGGACCACGCTGAAGATATGCTGCGCGTGCTGGGCGTTCATTACATTGGGGGATGGTACGGACAGGTCATTTCCATTGTTTTCGGTTTTCTCCTTCTCTCCGCGGTCAACACCGCGATCACGGACCTGGTCAGCATTCAGTTTTTGATGGCCAAAGACCATGAAATTCCTTTTGTTTTTTCCCGTTTGAACCGTTTTGGAATGCCATGGCTTGCCCTGCTTGTGGCGGTGGGAGTTCCGATCCTGGTTCTGATTTTTGAGCATGATGTGGTGGGTCTTGCATCTCTTTACGCGATTGGCGTTGTCGGAGCAATTACATTGAACCTTGGCAGCTCGGGCACCAATTTCAAGCTCGATATGTCCCTGCGCGAGCGCATTATGCTTTTGGCAGGAGCCGCGATTCTCTTTTTTGTCGAAATCACCATCGCGGTGCAGAAACACAACGCGCTGATTTTTGCTCTCTCTGTTTTAACGGTTGGGCTTTTACTCCGGTTTATTACCAAGAAGTTCGTTCCGATTCCTGAGCCTGCCATGGTCCCGACCACAGTTGAGGTCCTTACGGTTACCGAGGCCAAGGAAATTGCTCCGCTTTATCACAGTAGCTCCATGATCGCTGTCCGGTCCATTAACCAGGGATTGCTTGAAGAAGCTGCCCTTCGAACAAAGGCTCTGGGCGAAAGCGCGGTTTATTTAACTTATGTTGAAGAAACGCCGCCGACTTTTGAGCTTCCGGAAGAAGTGCAGCCGTCGCCGGAATCTCTCGAACTGCTGGCAAAGGCCCAGGAAGAATTTGAAAAACGTGGAATCACCGCGGTGCCTATCTGGCAGATCGGGGATAACCCCGGCAAACTGATTGCGCATGCCGCGGCTGAGCTTGACGCTAAAACCGTCATGATCGGCACTACGCGGCGCAGCGCCCTAGTCAGTCTTCTTCGCGGCGACGTTCTCCGCACTCTCGCGCACAATCTTCCGCGCACCTGCCGCCTCGTCATCACCGGATAACACTCGAGAAACTTTTCAGGGTCTGTCACTCCAGCAAAGATTGGTTTATCTTGCGCTCAGACAGCAGTCGCCGGGATTCTGTCTTCGCATCACGAAAAGCCAGGTGCGGCATTGAGCAAATCCGGAAAATTTTCGTTAGCATGTCTGTCAACTTTGCTGCGTCGTTAAACTAAGTTGTTGATCCAGTTTGGGCCTTTCCCAACCATTTCAAGAGGAGGTTTAACATGGCAAATTTTCGCTAACCCTGACACGCTCAACAGTGGTCATTTACGCTGTTATGTACGTCGAAGTTTAACGGAAAGGCGAATGGGTTTGCGCTAAGGCTGCTAAAGGGCCAGGATTTTTGATGGTAATGAAAAATCCGGCCCGCAAGCAGGTGAGGACCGCTCAATCCGGTGTTCTTATTGCGGTCCGAACGGTGCCGCAGCGCAAACTCTGAGCCTTGACGGAAAATTTTTGGGAGTCGTGAAAAGAAAAAGGGCGTTGGGGAGAACCCCAACGCCCTTTGTGTTTCTCAGGGAAAGCCGGCGATTAACCGATCGCGACGCCGTCCTGCTCTCCAGTGCGAATGCGCACGACTTGCGCAAGGTCCAGCACGAAAATCTTTCCGTCGCCAATGTTTCCGGTCCGTCCGCCGCGGGTGATTGCTTCCACCGCGGGTTTCACGAACTGGTCATTCACGGCGATTTCAAGCTTGGTCTTCTTCAAAAGACTTCCTGCTTCCTTGTGACCACGATAGACCTCGGAGATGCCCTTCTGGCGTCCGCGGCCGAGCACGGTCGACACGGTGACAAGATGGATGTCACTTTTTTCCAGATTTTCCAGAACTTCATCCAGTCGGTCCGGCTGGATAATCGCAACGATATATTTCATTTTGTGTCTCCTTGATCGGACGGGAATTGCAAATTCCCGCCGAATCTATACTTGTTCATTGGAACAAGTGTTATTCCAGAATGGTGTAGGCGGATTCACGATGTTCAGTGAGATCAAGCCCGATTTTTTCTTCAGTCTCTTCGGCGCGCAGTTTGAAGACGATGTTGACGATCTTCATCAGCACAAACGAAACGACAAAAGAATAAACAACCGTGATAACCACAGCTTTAAGCTGGGCAACAAGGAGGGCAGGGTTGCCGTAGAAAAAACCGTCAGCACCCGCGCTGTTGACGCTTTTTTGCGCCCAGAGACCTGTAGCGATCGCGCCCCAAACACCGCCGATGCCGTGCACGCCAAAAGCATCCAGTGCGTCGTCATAACCGAACTTGGGTTTCACAACCGTTACGAAGAAATAGCAGATGACAGAAACGCCGATGCCGATCCAGATGGCACCCATCGCATCCACAAATCCGGCAGCCGGGGTGATGGCAACAAGGCCGGCAACCGCGCCGGTGATCATACCGAGCATGGTGGGCTTGGAAGAAAACTTCCAGTCAAGAATGGACCAGGTAAGACCTGCCGCCGCTGCCGCGATATGGGTCACGATAAATGCATTGCCCGCGAGGCCGTTGGCGCCAAGCGCGCTGCCCGCGTTAAAACCAAACCAGCCAAACCACAGAAGGCCCGCTCCGAGCACCGCGAAAGGAAGATTATGCGGGGCAGGAATGTGGCCTTTGCGCTTTCCAAGTACAAGCGCGGAAACAAGCGCGGCGATACCGGCATTAATATGCACTACAGTGCCGCCGGCAAAATCCAGCGCGCCCATGTTGCGGATGAAACCGCCTACGGCCCAGACCCAGTGGCAGATCGGATCATAAACCAGGGTGGCCCAAAGTATCGAGAAAACAAGGAAGCCCATGAATTTCATGCGTTCGGCAAAAGCACCGATGATCAGGCCGGGCGTGATGATGGCGAACATCGCCTGAAAAATCATGAATACTTGATGGGGGATAGTGGCCGCGTAATCCGCGTTGGGATCCTGACCGACGCCTTTAAGACCAACCCAATCAAGGCTGCCGATCAATCCATTGATGTCTTTGCCGAAAGACAGGGCGTAGCCGAACAGTACCCACTGAATCGAAACCACGCACATCAGCATGAAGCACTGCATCAGCACTGAAAGCATGTTTTTCTTGCGCACAAGCCCGCCGTAGAAAAAAGCAAGGGCGGGGGTCATTAAGAGAACGAGGGCCGCTGAGGTCAGCACCCACGCTGTATCACCGCTATTCATAATACCTCCGTTGGTATTGTTGTCGCGCGCGCACCATTACGCGTGCCTTAAAATACCAAAACTCCGGGGTTTTGCAACCCCGGAGTTTGGCTTAATTCCAGCGCTTCTTTGTTAGTACTTAAACCAGCGCCCGTTCGCCCCGCTCGTTAGTGCGGATACGCACGACTTCAGAAATGTCCGAGACGAAAATTTTGCCGTCTCCAACACTTCCCGTGACTGCGGCCTGCTGCAGCACCTTCAGGATTTTTTCCAGGTCACTCGAGATGCAAACAATCTCGACCTTGACCTTGGGAAGGAAATCCAGCTTGTACTGTTCACCGCGCCACTGCTGCACGGAACCCTTCTGCTTTCCATGGCCTTCGATCTCAGTGATCGTAATGCCCGGATAGCCGGAAGATTCAAGGGCTAAGCGCACTGCATCAAGTTTTTCAGGACGGATAATTGCTTCAATCTTTTTCATTACCGCACCCCCGCATAATCTTTCTTGGAGCCGCTTTCAGCGTAGGCATTTTCAGGGCCGGCTGAATAAGACACAGCGTGAGCTTTGCGGCTGACAAAATCAGGATAAGCCTGGTTTCCATGCTCGCCAATATCCAGACCTTCGATTTCTTCCTGAAGCTTGACGCGGATGCCCATGGTGTATTTGAGGACGAGCCAGGTGACAGCGGAAGTGATCAGCACAAAAGCGCCGACAGCAACCACGCCGGTCAACTGCGCCATCAAAAGCTTGGCGCCGCCGCCGAAGAAAAGACCGTTACCAGTGGTGTTGGGGCTGACCCAGTCCTGGGCAAAAAGTCCGACGCAGATCGTGCCGAACACGCCGTTGATAAGGTGAACAGCCGTGGCGCCGACCGGATCATCAACGCCGAGTTTATCAAACATGATGACGGCAGGCACAACTGCAAGGCCCGCGATCGCGCCGATAATGGCCGCGCTTTCCACGCTGACAAAAGCGCAGGGAGCGGTCACAGCTACAAGACCGGCCAGGCAGCCGTTGATGGTCATGCCGATATCGGGTTTCTTAAGCATAATGGTGGACATGATGGTCGCGCCCAGAAGACCGGTGCAAGCCGCCATGTTGGTGGTCAGACAGATGTGGGCCATGAGGCGCGGGTCCGCGGCCATGGTGCTGCCGGGATTGAAACCGAACCAGCCAAGCCACAGAACGAGCGTGCCGATCATGGCAAGCGCGACGTTGTGACCGGGAATAGCGTTGATCTGTCCTTTTTTAGGGCCGAATTTTCCAAAACGGGGGCCAAGAATAATCGCGCCCGTCAAAGCCGCCCAGCCGCCCACAGAGTGCACGACGGTAGAACCGGCGAAATCCCAGAATCCGGACTTGGCAAGCCAACCGCCGCCCCAGATCCAGTGACCGGCGATCGGATAGATCAGGCCGACAAGGACAAATGAGAAAACAATGAACGAGAAATACTTAATGCGTCCACCGACCGAACCGGAAACGATGGTTGCCGCAGTTCCGGCAAACACAAGCTGGAAGAAAAATTTCGCTCCAAGCGGAACGCCGGTCCAGTTAAGCGCGCTGTAAACACCCTGATAAGCGTCACCAGTGGCGGGGCTGTTATCCGCTCCGCTTGCAGTCAGAAGTCCCTGCAGTCCGATGAACGGGTTGCCATCGCCAAACATCAAACCGAAGCCGATAAACCAGAACGCCACGGTAGAGCAGGCAAATACGACAAAGTTTTTAGAGAGAATGTTAACGCAGTTCTTGCTTTGCTGAAAGCCAGCTTCCACACAACCGAAACCCAGGTTCATGAAGAACACCAGCATTCCAGTTACAAGAACCCAAATCGTG
>CAZKMJ010000120.1:0-292 GCA_964553835.1 uncultured bacterium | reverse complement strand
GACCTTTTGATCCATGATTTCTCCTTTAGTTGGTTTGTACTACCCGGCCTGTTCAGGGTCCGGTTTGAGCATGTAGTGCAAAGCCTGTGCCAAGGCGGGGTCATCCGGGGTTTTGTAGAGGAGAAAAAGAGCGAAAAATGGTGCGGATCTTAATAAAAAAGGTCTACAATTTTGATGAAAAATTTACAAAAAAGTGTATTTTCTTGATCTTTTATTGATTAAAACTTGCGGTTCCAGGCGACCTGGGAATATTTTTCGGAGATCAATTCCTGCAATATGCTGGCGGGGGGGC
>CAZKMJ010000119.1:4727-7383 GCA_964553835.1 uncultured bacterium | reverse complement strand
GATGCCTGCCTTGGTGCCCAGCGCCTTGGTCAGCGCCTGGCCCAGCACAATGCCCACGTCTTCATTGGTGTGGTGGATATCGACATGAAGGTCGCCCTTGGCCTTGACCTGCAGGTCAAAAAGACCGTGTTTGGCAAGAAGGGTCAGCATGTGGTCCAGAAAAGGCATGCCGGTATCGATCGAGGACGCGCCATGCCCGTCCACATTCAATTTGATCTTGATGTCGGTTTCCGAAGTGGTCCTTTTGATTTCACCAACGCGTTTTTTCATAATTCCTAGATCTCCTTCAGTGATGCCGTGTGCTGGCCGTCGTCCGCGACTTTTTCCACAAACCTGGCTTCCAGGGAAATCCTGTGAAGCACAAGGCCTTCCATTTCGGTCAGCTGGCGCACGTGCTCGCGCGCGTTGGCCAGCGCTTCTTTGGTGTAGGAAATAATCTGGCTGCTTTTGATAAAAGTTGAGGCCGACAGAGGTGAAAAATAGCGCGCGGTGCCGCCAGTCGGAAGCACGTGACTCGGGCCGGCGATATAATCTCCTACCACGGCTGGAGAATAAGGGCCCACGAAAATCGCGCCCGCGTTTTTTATATTTTTCACAATCTTGTCCGGGTCTTCCACCAGGATTTCTAAATGCTCGCAGGCCAGTTCATTGGCCACGTCCACCGCTTCAGCCAGCGATTTGACCTGAATAATAACGCCGGTGTCCACGCGTTTGCGCATGGCTTCGACCAGCTTCTTGGAAGGCGTAATTAAAAAGTCCGTGCCCCCGCGGTGCTCGGCCTGGGCCAGCAGATCGCATGTGACGTAGTCCGGATTCGCGGAAGAATCCGCGATGATGGCTACTTCGCTGGGACCCGCGACCATGTCGATGTCCACAAAGCCGTAAACCTGGCGCTTGGCTTCCGCGACGTACTGATTGCCCGGTCCAACGATCTTGTCGACCTTCTTGATGGTGCGTGTACCGAACGCCATGGCCCCAATGGCCTGCGCCCCGCCCACACGATAAATTTCATTCACGCCAAGCAGGTTGGCGACGGCAAGAATGTGCGGATCGATTTCCCCTGTTTCGCGCTGAGGCGGCGTGCAGATGACGATTTCCTTTACGCCCGCGATTTTCGCGGGAATCACCGACATGTAAACAGTGGAGACTAGAGGCGCGGTGCCGCCAGGAACGTAAACTCCCACGCGTTCGATGGGCTGATATTTTTTTGCAAGCTTTACGCCGTCCTTGCCTTGAATCTCAAAGGACTGCTTCAGCTCCTTTTCATAATATTCTTTGACGTTCTCCATGATCTGGCGGAGAAGCGGCACGAACTGGACCTGGATTTTTTCAAACGCGCGGTTGATATCACCCTGCGAAACATGGATGCGCTTGAGCGGAAGGTCAAACCCGTCGAACTCCCGGGTAAAACGGCGGATTGCAAGGTCTCCGCGCTGCCTGACTTCCGCCAGGATGCGGTTGACCTTTTTGAAAACATCCACGTCAAAAACGTGGCTGTAATCGCGCGCGAATTTTTTTTGGGTTGTTTTATCCCAGTTATAAACTTGCATCAGGAAACCTTCTTAAGGAAATTGGAGACTTCACCGGCGATTTTGTCCCATTGAGACTGGAGCTGGCCCTGGTTGGGACCGCCGCCCTGCACCAGGTCTGGACGCCCGCCGCAGGAAGACTGCAGAAGGGTTGCCACGGTCTTTCCAAGCTCCCGGACGTCTGTGCCGCCCTTACCCAAATCGGGGGTGGCCCCGAGCAGGAACTGGATTTTATCCTCATTTTCCGAGCATAACAAATAAATACTTTTCAGGCCTTTTGACCGTATGGCATCAGATAAAACCCGCAATTGCTGGCCTTCCAGCCCCTTCTCTTTATAAGCAATGAAGCTGTAAGCGCCGGTTTTCTGGCCGGCAGCGATGATTTTGTCCGGATCCGCCTTGGTTGAGGGCGCCTGAGACTTTTCCTTTTCCAGTTTTTTAACATTGTCCTGGAGCTTCGCGATGCGTTCCGGAACGTCCGCCACGCTGGTCTTCAGAGTCTGTGCAATCTGGTTCATCTGGCCGCGCAAGCCGCGCACATATTCAATCGCGCCCTCGCCTGTCAGGGCTTCAATTCGGCGTGTGCCGCTGGCAATGGATGAATCGCTGGTGATCACAAACAATCCGATCTGGCCTGTGCGGTCACAATGCGTACCGCCGCAGAATTCTTTGCTGAAACCGGGAATGGTGACCACGCGCACCCTGTCGCCGTATTTGTCGCCAAAGAAAGCCAGAGCGCCTTCTTTTTTGGCGTCTTCCGTGCTCTTTTCTTCTTTGGAAACGGAAGCGTCTTTTAAGATTTCCGCGTTGACCATGTCTTCAAGGGTCTTGATTTGTTCAGGCGTCAGCGCCTGTGCATAGGAATAATCGAAGCGCAGTTTTTCCGGTGCTACAAGCGAACCCAGCTGGCGGACCTGATTGCCCAGCACGGTGCGCAGGGCGGCGTGAAGAAGATGTGTGGCTGTGTGATTACGCATGGCGCGTTCACGGCGGTTCTTGTCCACGCTTACGGTGACTTTGTCACCGCTTTTCAAATTACCTTTGACGCCTTCCACCACATGAAGGAAATAAACGTCTTTTTTCTGGGTGTCTGTGACCCTGGCTTCAAACGAGCCGGATTTCAAAAT
>CAZKMJ010000119.1:0-4717 GCA_964553835.1 uncultured bacterium | reverse complement strand
CCGTGTCACCTACCTGGCCGCCGCTTTCCGCGTACATCGGGGTCTGGTCGAGCACGACGACGCCTTTACCGTCCTTGATTCCGGCAAACAGGACCTTGCCTTCGTCCTGCATGCGTCCGTCGTAACCCGTGAATTTTGTGCCCGGAAGGCCGGACAGGTTTTTATCCAGGTCCGTGACCGTAAAAATCGCGCCGGAAATCTGGGTTGCGGCCTTGGCGCGTTTACGCTGCTCTTCCATCTGCTTGTCAAAGCCTGTCTGGTCGATAGTGAAACCTTTTTCAGCCGCGATTTTCCGGGTCAATTCATCCGGGAAGCCGTAAGTGTCGTAAAGCTCAAACACGATTTCGCCAGGAATTTGCTTTCCTTTCAAATCCTTGAGGCGCTGGTCAAGAATGCGCAGGCCGGTATCAAGCGTGTCGAGAAAACGTTCTTCTTCGCCTTTGAGCGTGGCTGCGACGCTGGACTGAGCTTCCTTTAATTCCGGGTACTGCTTACACATGGCATCCACAACAGCGTTCATGGCTTTATAAAGGAAAGGCTTCTCAACCCGCTTGCTGGGGGAAATTTCATGCGCGTGCCAAAGGGCGCGGCGGATCAGCTTACGGATAACATAGCCGCGTCCTTCATTGGAAGGAATGACGCCGTCGGTGATACAGAAAACAACCGCCCGCAAATGGTCGGAAATGGCGTAAAGTCCGCGGCGGGAAAGTTCCGGTACTTTGACATTCAATTCCTTTTCAATCGCTTCATTGATGGGTTTGAAGACGTCGATTTCGAAATTGGTTTTCTGGCCCTGCAGGACGCAGGCCAGGCGTTCAAGCCCCATGCCTGTGTCGATATTTTTTTGCGCAAGCGGTACCAGCTTGCCGCCGTCCTGGCGGTCGTACTGGGTGAAAACCAGGTTCCAGATTTCCGCATAGTCCTTATGCTCGACCGTGCGGTTTTTGTCCGTTGGATTGGGGTTCAGGTCAAAATAAATTTCAGAGCACGGGCCGCATGGACCGTTGGGACCGTCTTTGGGCGCGTTTGAGGGCCAGAAATTGTCCTTGTCCCCCAGGCGGTCAATCTTGCCGGGGCCCACAATTTTTTCCCAGATGGCAAAAGCTTCATCGTCGGTTTTGTGGACGCTGACGCGCAGACGCTCAGCCGGAATTTTAAGATCTTTGGTCAGGAATTCCCAGGCCCATTCAATGGCTTCCTTCTTGAAATAGTCGCCGAAAGAGAAATTGCCCAGCATTTCAAAGAAAGAATGGTGAAACGCGGTACGGCCCACTTCTTCCAGGTCTCCCGTGCGCAGGCATTTCTGGGATGAAGTTGCGCGCTTCAGGTCTTTTTTAATGCCAAGGAAGTTGTCCTTGAACTGGTTCATGCCCGCGCCCGTGAAAAGCAGTGTTGGATCATTTTGCGGGACAAGAGAATCGCTTGCTACAAGTGCATGCGTCTTGCGCTTGAAGAAGTCCAGGTACAGCTGTCTGATTTCGTCGGTCTTAAGCATCGGTGTCCATTCCTGCTTCCATCTGTTCAATCGTGTCGCGCACGGTCTGGTAATCAAAGCCGCGGCGCATCAAAAAATCAAAAACGCGTTTCTTTCTTTTTTCCGGGTCCAGGTTCGCGAATTTTTCCCAGCGCGCCTGGGCCAATTCTTTGGCCCGCCCACGCTCCTCTTCCGGATCAAGTCCGGAAAGGGCTTCTTCGGTATCTTTTGCTGAAAGGCCGTGGCGTTTCAGCTCAAACTTGATCTTGCGGGCACCTGAAGGCTTGCCGTGCGTGAACTTGGCGATCAGGTTCTGGGCAAAAACCTTGTCACTTAAAAGGCCCTGCCCTTCCAGATCATTGAGAGCGTCTTCAATGACCTGCTCGTCAAAACCCTTTTCTTCGAGTTTTCTGGAGATTTCAGACCGGCTTTTGGGGCTGGCTGCGAGGACCCGCATGGCGATAACAATGGCCTGCTTTTTCTGAGAGTCCATGGGTTAAAGAATCGGAAAGAAACCGGGTTTCTTTAAGCTTCTGAATCTTTTCCCGCGGCAGCCAGGGCAGGCTCACCGCTCTGCATCTTTTCGCGGACCTTGTTCTCGAGCTCTTCAAGCAGCTTGGGATTTTCCTTCAGGAACATGCGGGCCGCGTCTCTTCCCTGGCCCAGCTTGTCGCCTTTGTAAAGCAGCCAGGAACCGGATTTTTCAATGACGCCGTGCGTGGTGCCAAGATCAATGATCGTGGACGAACGCGAAATGCCTTCATCGAAAAGAATGTCAAATTCCGCCTGTTTGAACGGTGCCGCGCACTTGTTCTTGACCATTTTCACGCGGACACGGTTACCGATCGCTTCTTCACCTTTTTTCAGGGTGGCGATACGGCGGATGTCCATGCGCATGGAAGAATAAAATTTCAGTGCCTTGCCGCCCGGCGTAGTTTCGGGATTGCCAAACATGACGCCGATTTTGTCGCGGATCTGGTTGATGAAAATCAAACAGGTCTTGGACTTGTGGATAATGCCCGTGAGCTTGCGCAGCGCCTGGGACATCAAACGCGCCTGGAGGCCCATGTGTGAATCACCCATCTCGCCTTCGATTTCAGCCTTCGGAACAAGTGCGGCCACTGAGTCGACCACGATCAGGTCAATGGCATTGGAGCGGACCAGCATTTCGCAGATCTGGAGCGCCTGTTCGCCGGAGTCAGGCTGGGAGATCAGGAGATCGTCCAGCTTCACGCCGATTTTCTGAGCATAGGTCGGGTCCATGGCATGTTCCGCGTCAATAAACGCGGCAACGCCTCCGCCTGCTTGCACGCGCGCGGTGATGCTCAGAGACAGTGTGGTTTTGCCTGAAGATTCCGGGCCATAAATTTCAATGATACGTCCGCGAGGAACGCCGCCCACGCCCGTTGCCATGTCGAGGCTGAGCGCGCCGGTAGAAAGCGCGGTCACGTTTTCCTTGTGGTTTTCGCCCAGCTTCATGATAGAGCCCTTGCCAAATTGCTTTTCAATCTGGAGAAGGGTCATTTCAAGGGCCTTGGTCTTTTCCCCCGCGAGCTTTTTAAGCGCGGCTTCGGTTTTTTCTACGGCCGAAGGGCTCGGGGTTTTAGCAGCTGTTTTGATGTCTTTTTCGGCTTTCTTTTTATCGGTCATAAAGTCTCCTGTAGGGGGAAAAGATAGACCATTCTATCCACTCCCCCTGTGGGTGTAAAGGGCTATGCTTGAAGGGTTGAGAATAGTTTTTCCATGCCTTTTTTGAGCTCGGGGAAGCTTTCATAAGGGATGGAAACACCCTTGCGGGTGGGCCGGAATGCCTGGCTGGTTTCGTCCAGGTACCAGACCCTGAGGTCGATGTAGTCCTGGCCTTTGTACTGGTGAACGGCCAGGCGGACCTGCTCGTCGTCCCCTTTGGGGAAAGAGTGGATGATTTTTTCTTCTTCAGACATAAGTGCTCCTTGTTTGACAGGGACACCATTGCCGGGAGGGAGAAGACTAAAGCCTGGACGGAATTGAAACAAGAAGGTTTTGAAGAAAAGAAATTAAAAGTGCCGGACCCGCACTAACAATTGCGCTTAATGCGCAAGTACCGCAAGCCACGGGCAAGGAAGCGTGTGCTGCTAGATAAGCCGTTTCTCTTCGCCTTTGAGAAGCCGTTTAATATTGGCGCGGTGGGTCCAGCTGATGAAAGCCGGAAGAAAAAGGCTCATGATAAAGAAAGGCTGGAAAGCGTCATTACGAGGCTGGAAGAAATAAACCGCGAATGGGAAGATAAAAGCCGCTGCGAGTGAAGCCACTGAAAGAATACGGCTGATTCCGAACACCACGCCCCAGAGCGCGAAGGTGATCAGGGCCGGGCCGGGTACCAGGCCGATAAAAACACCCAGTGATGTGGCGATTCCCTTCCCGCCTTTAAATTTCAGCCAGACCGGAAATGTGTTGCCCGTAAGCGTGGCCGCGGCCAGCGCGATGCTGAAAAGCGGCGGTAATTCCGGGAAAAGCCAGAAAGGCATGGTGACCGCGAGCCAGGCCTTGAATGCGTCAAGGACCAGTACCAGGATTCCCCATTTTTTTCCCACGACGCGAAAAACATTTGTAGCGCCGATGCTGTTGCTGCCATGCTTGCGGATGTCGGTTTTCTTTACTGCCCAGCAAAGCAGGAAGCCGGTCGGGATGGAGCCCAGCACATACGCGATTAAAAGTGAAATTACCGCGGGTATCATGTGAATTTAGCTTTCGAGGTCGGCAGGTCGCGGACCAGATAATAAAGGCAGGAACAGATGGTCAATCCCCCCGCGATGTTCCAGAGCAGGATGGAAATCTTAAAACCTGCCAGGATTGCGATCAAGGTCGCCATCTGCGCGGCTGTGGTAAATTTCCCGAGAAAATTGGGTTCCACATGGACTTTTCCGTACATCAGGAACACGACAATCAGACCACCCACCAGGAAGATGTCACGGAAAACAACGGCTACGGTCACCCAGAGCGGCGGATGATACGGAAGCCCGTCCACCATGAGCACTCCCAAAAAACCGCTCAAAAGCAGCAGCTTGTCTGCAAGTGGGTCCAGGAAACGGCCGAGGTCGGTCTTGCTGTGCATAACCCGGGCAAGCGTTCCGTCCAGCGCGTCACTGACCACGCCCGCAATGCAAAGATAGAGCGCGGCCATGCGGTGATGTTCCTCGCCGGGTTTGTAGGACATGAGCTCGGTGAAGAATAGCGGGGTGATCAAAATGCGGAAAAGCGTGA
>CAZKMJ010000118.1:0-7408 GCA_964553835.1 uncultured bacterium | reverse complement strand
TGAAAATATGCCGCTGGCGCTGTTTTTAAATCATTTCCTGCAGGATGAAGCTGAGTATGAAGATTTTTTCGGAGTCCTTCGTGATTATTTCGCAGCCGATCGCGGTGAGCTCGAGGGCCGCCACGCGCGTTTAAAAGCCCTGGCACAGGATGTTTGGAAAAATCAACTGGGCATTGAAATCCGTGACCGCATTGTGCGTGAATTCCGGCTGCTGCTGCGGGCCAGTGACCCGGAGTCTCTTAAAGAACGTGTCAGAAAATCCATGGGCAGTTTACGGGGCTTTGCAAACATGGAGATGAAGCCGCGGACCGGAGAGTCCATGGAAATTGCCAGGGCCCGGCTGGATCAGGGATTTTTTGATGTCGCCGAACGCGTTGTGTACGCGATCGAGCGCCTGGAGTTTCTGAAAGCTATCTCACCGGCTGATTATGAATGGTTTGCCGAGCAATACGATTATTTTACCATCTCAATCAGAAGGTATCGTGAAAAGTATTCTCTGACCGATGATCAGGTTGCCCTTCAGCTGAGGCCGCTGGAACTGCGGATGCATTTTCTTGACCGGAAATTAAGCCCGGCCGCGGGGGAAGGCGGCAAGCGCTCCGAAGCTCGCGCGGAATTTTTCGTTCCTGTCGCCTTCCTTTCCGACACATCCTACCTTCACGCCGAAGCGGACGCCGTCATTGAGTTTGACCTTGAAGAAATGACCTCTGACACCTTTTTTATAGGCAACCTTTATCACGTTCCGGAAGAGGCTGGCGAAAAAGGCGGATGGAAGCTCGCTTATCAGCTGACAGACAAAAATGGGCAGCCCCGCGGCGTTGAAACTCATTTTGACCTTGAAACTCCTGCCGGTGCCGCGGCCGCTCGTGAAATCCTGACCTCGCTTTTTGAAAATGCATCAGCACGGCAGATCATTGCAAATAATAAAAAGAAGTGGCAGACCCTGCTGCCCTATTTGCCTGCACCCACGCAGGCCCTGATTCGTCCCGTGCGGTCTGCCGCGCTAACCCGGAAAAAAAGGGTGGAGCGTTTGACCATGATCGCGGACGCGGCCTGGGATTCATTGACCGCTGCTGAAAAAGATGATTTCAGGGAAAACGGGTATGACAATGTGGATGAAGGGCTGAGCATTAAAATCCGGCACTGGATCAACAAATACGCCGGCGCTTACCCGCTTGCAGTGCTGGAAACCGGAGACGTCCTGCTGCTTATGGACCACAAGGCGCATGAAGCAAAGCAGTCCGTTTTCGCCGCGGAAATCGCCGAGATTTTTATCCAGACAAGTTCCACGAACTGGCGTGGAAACAAAAGGAGTATCGGCGCGCTGTTTAAACTTTCCAACGGCTCCAGCATCGAAGCTTCGCTGAGTTCCAACGGAAAATTGTCCCTTAAGCTGGGCGAAGGGGAAATGGAACTAGACACCACGTCTCCTTATTATGTGAAAATTCTTAAAGGCCTGAATCACGACCGTAAAGCACGCAAAATCATCCTGGAAGAGCTCGAAGAGTACGCTGGGGCCTGGAAAAAACTGCGCAACCGTGTTCCCAAAACATGGAAAGAAGCCATCAACCGCGGCCTGAAGCGTTCCGAGGAAAGAAAACACCTTCGCTCGGAAGCCCGGGACAAGTGGGACGAACTCAAGGAAATATTGGGCCTGCTTGATGGGAGCGCCTTGAAAAAGTTCACAAGGAGCCTTCCTGAAATTGAAGAAGCCAAGCGCGAAATGGTGAATTACGAGATCGGCTGGCTGCTTCCTTATTTTTTGAACGCTTCCAGGAATTCTGAAGAATATAAGCTGGCCGTTCTGGCACTTTCCTATAATGGCAACCTCCTGAACTACGACTGGGTCCGCCAGCATTATTATTCGATAGATCCGGAAAAGCGCAGTGACCTTGATAGTATTTTGCGGAACATGCAATTCCACGGTATTTTCCTGACCGAAGGTAATATTGACGGCCAGTACAATTTTATCAACCGCAGGACATGGCCCGGAAGGATGGCGCCTTCCTATGCTTTGATGGACGAGTTTGTCCAAAAGCACGCGCGCTCCGGCGGCATCATTAGCATCGGGGACTTCGCGGTTTCAGAAGGCGTGATCTCGCTTGAGCTGGCCAGACGCTATCAGGGCAAGTATCCGGTCAAAATTACGGCTTATGACAAGATGCTCGGTTTTTACACCGTTCACCATGAAGGAGCCATTTACTTTTTCAATGAGGAAGGCGAACTCTTGCAGGGCATCCGGCCTTCCTCCGGAGGCTTGATCTTGAAAAGAGATCCGGAATGGGAACGGTTCAAGGCAAAAGCTCCGGATTTCAGGTCCATGGGGGCTGAAGAGAGGCAAAAATACAAATTCGTCAGCCTGATCAGTCCTGAAGCCGAGGAATTCGCGGAGAGACACCCCGATCTTCTTGAATTCCGCCGCCATAATATTTTTGAACCTCTTAACGAGCATTTTGATTTTATCCGGGTTTCGGGATTGTTTGTCCGGGAACATGCTACTTATTTCACCACAGCGACCATCCATGGCGCCATGCGGCTTATGGGTGTGAATCTTCCGCAGGGCGGCCAGTTTTTCAATGTCAATATCGCGTACTCGCAAGAAAAACCGGTTATTGACTGGGATCTTTACGAAAGAAAAGGGGATGATCTTGTCCGCGTTGATCATGTTGGCTCTGCGGATGAGAAGGACGCTCGTGATTGGGAAAAAATCCCCCTGCGTTCCGAAGCGCGCAGCTTGCAGAAGTTCCAGAATGATCTGAATACAGTTGAAAGAATGCTGGCTGGCTATGTCTATGAAATTTTGCAGGATTATAAAAATGATTACGGCCTGAATCCCGAGCTGCTTCCGGCCGTCGCCTTTGATTATTCCCGCGGCCAAAAGGAAATAGCGCTGGTTATGAAGAGCAATATTGACAGCTCGGCGACAACTGTCTATGAGCTGGAACCTGACGACATCAAGGTTCTGTCGGAAGTCATGCGAGTTGCCGGAATTGAGCGTTTGGTCCTTGGATACAAGGAAACAGCCCCTTTTGAAGTCTATGACGCATCTGGAAAAACAGTTGTGGCAAGACTTGAACAGGTTATCGCGCGTGACGTTCGTGATTATATCGAAAGGGAAAAAGCCGGGACGCCTCAACCGTCCAACGCGGACCGCAAGGTCAGGGCTACAGGCTCTTACAACCGTACATTGCGTGTAACGCCAGCCATCCATCAGATTGACCTCGAATTTGAAAATGGCGTGCGTTCTGAACTCCGCAGCTCCGCTGCTTTCCGCGCCAAACTGGACAAGGTGCAAGGCGTGCTCAGCGCCTATCTTTTTGAAGTCATCCAGGATTTTAAATCTTACACGGGCTACACAGCGTCTGATTTTTCAGAGAAAATGTATTTTGATATCACGCGCGACGACGACATTATCGCCGTGGTCCAGAAAAGCAGTGTGGACGGTCCCACTTCCGGTCTTTATCAAATGGACGATTCGGATGCCCGGATGCTTTGGGACGTCATGCGTGTCACAGGTATTGACCGACTGCTGATCGGCTACAAGGGGCCGGCGCCGTTTACTGTCTGGTCCGCGGACGGAAATGACATCGAAGCAAGTCTTGAAAATGTCGTAGCGCGCGATATTCGTGATTATATTGAGCGGGAAAAATTTCAGATTGCTCATCCCGCGAACGCAGACCGCTCGCTGCGGGCTACGGGCACTTACAATACCGCCCTGAAAGTCACTCCTTCTGTTCACACGATCGAGCTTGAGTATGAAAACGGTGTTCGTTCGGAAACCCGCGCAACCTCGGAATTTCGCGCGCGGACACAAAGCGAAGACCTGGCCACGAGACTGGAAGAAGTCAAACCGGAATTGAGTTCGTGGGAAGGTAGTCGGGTTGGAGAGCTGGAAGCCATTATTGACCTGGTCCGCGCGAGGGATTATGGCCGGGCCCTGAAAAAACTAGAAACGCTCAGCTATGCCGTAAGAAACGGCGAGGGAGAGCGTGGCGCTATGGGTTCTCCACATAACGTTCTGGATGTTTTTTCACACGTTATCCTGGCGCTTCGCCGTTCTGAAACAAGGAAATGGCATGCTGAAAAAGTTGAAGAAGGCATGGATCCGGAGGCTGTATGGGAAGGTTTGAAAGATATTGTTTTCCATCTCGATGATATCAAGCTGCAGCTCCAGGATGAATTTGGCTGGGATTCCTATGACATTCAGGAATGGATCCAGCACGAAAATTTTAATCCCCAGCTGATTGAACAATATAGAGAAGCTGTGGAGGAGTTTAACGAAGTCATTTTGAGCCGTGCCATGACCGCGCAAAAGCTTGAAGACCGGCTCCTGCACTCTCACCGCATTCTGGGCAAGAACCTGGTGTATGAAGCTGGCAAATACGTGCAGTATGAAGATGAAGTGGACGTGTTTTTTGACGACCTGTTTTCATCTGACTACGCGGACCAGATTGATGACGACCCGGTCGCGGTCGCGGCGGAAATGTTCACGCGTTGGGTCAACCTGCAGTCCCTTCATGACGGGAACAAGCGTTCCGGAAACCTGATTCTTAATTACATCCTGATCAAGACGGGTTTCACGCCGTTTGTGCTGACTGACAAGAATGCCGCCGAATACATGTCCATTGTTTATCCCACAGGCGAAAGAACCAAGGTCAGCGAAATTAAATTCCGGAAATTCCTGCGCCGGCAGGTGCGCGAACGCTCCGAAGTCAGGACCAGAAAAGAAGCCGGAATTTTCGTGCCCAAGGCTGGAAAATCTGAAGCGCGTTTCACGCCGCTGCCTGAAAAGGGCACGGTGCTTGTTTTTGGAGCCAGCTCAACCCACGGCCTGGCATTTGAACCGATGTCTTATCACACAGCCTTGGAAAAAATGACCGGTTTGACTGTTATTAATGAATTGAGTCCCCGGGAAGAACCCATTGCTGAGGGGGCGCAGCGCCTGGAAGATTTACTGAAGGTGTACAAGCCTTCGCTTCTTGTGTTGTGGCATGGTGAAAATGATGAGGAAGAAATCGTTGAGGCACAGCTTCAGAGAATGGTCCGTTTCGCAAAGGAGCGGGGTATTCAGGTCCTGCTCCTCGGCACTTCGAAATTGGGCGGGCTTTCTGGCGCTGAAGTTTACAAGCGTGTTTCGGACGCTGAAAGTGTTCCTTACCTCCCTGATGTTACGACCTATCTTCCTTATGACCACCGTCTCAGGAAAGATTCATTTCACGCGAATTCGGCGGGCCATCTGGTCCTGGCGCAGGCGATCGCGAACTTTTTGAGGACCAACGGCGCTTTGGAACAGGAAACGGACAACAGTTATCCATACCGCGCTTACCTTGAAGATATGAACAAGGCTTATTGGGTCATGGATGATTATTACGCTGCCATAGAAGGCAGAGATTATGACAGGGCCGCGGCCATCGTGAACCAAATGATCGGTTTTATTCAGATTTCCAGCACGGATAAAAATTCCAATCTTTATAAGGCCGCGAGCTGGGTCATGGGACAGATTTACAGCTATCCTCTCCGCCGCTCCGAAGCGCGGGTAGAAAATAAAATTAATCTCGCCCAGACTGATTTCGGGACGGTTAAAAAGGGGGTGGGAAAAACCGGGGAAAGAAACGTGCAGGGGGTTACCACGGCCATTCTGCACGGCTACGCCAACGGCAGATTCAAGGATATGGAGGGTCTAAAAGCGTATCTTCGCGAGCTTCCAGGCCTGCAGCCTTATGGCATTTCCATTAATCTTGCGCTGGTGGACGCTATTGCGGGTTTGTTTGATTTACCGGCCGCTTCCCAGCAGGCAGTGCCTGCCATACAAGCAGCGCCCATCGCACAAACGCCGCTGCCGGCGGGTTCTGAGTTTGATCCTTCACTCGTATACCAGGTGGATGAAAGTGTGTTGATTGTCCGCCCGGAATGGCAGATGCTCCTGCTTTTGCTTGGCCATATCCTGAAAAACAAGGCTGTCTGGGCGGAGCTTGAAAAAGTTACCGATCATTATCAGGCTTATCCGGAAAAACAGGCTGCGCTATTGTCCGAATTTTCCGCGCTTATTGATTTAACCCAAAAAGAGATGGAGTCGGCTACCTGGATTCCGAAAATGCCGGACGATCTGCGGATTAGCGCGGCCGCCGACGAAACCAAAATCATGATGAATATCATCCGGGTCCTTCCGGAGCTGGTTCGCGGCAAGGAAAAAGACGTGTTGAAGCGGGCCATTTCCAATCTTAACCTTACCGAGGAAAAAATACGCAAGTATCTGGAAGATGAGGCCCGGGCTGACCGCGTCCGTTTTCCTTCCTACAGGCTCAAGGACCTTGTGAGCCTGCGCAAGAGCATGAACCATGAATGGCATCACGGTGCCATTCGCGCCGCGGGTCCTGAAGACAAGCGGAAATTGTTCACGGCCTACGCGAAACTGGTCAAATTTCATATTTTCCCGGAAGTAGAAGCTGCTTTTCACGCTTTTATCCAGAAAACGGTTTACCGGGTGAATTTTATCAATCCGCAATTGATCGACTATTTCTGGGAAGAGTTCTGGGTGCAGCAGGTCTGGCCGAGTGAAGGAAATACAATCGAATACCAGATATTTACCGCTCTTTTTAACCAGCTGTCTTATGACCCGCAAATGCAGGCGGCCTTTGATGTCAATGCGCGGCTCGGCCGGGAAGCAGAAGCTGCTACGGCTCCACATTTTGCCAGAGTGGCGGAGCTCAAACCCGATGAATTGTTTGTCCGCTCCGAATCGCGGACGGAGGAGCCGGAAGCCCTGCATTTTACGCCAAAAAGGCTTCGGTTGGCGATCGGATTCAGCTACTTTTTCAACACGATTTTTCAAGATATCCGCGTTCCGGATTTTTCGGAGAATCCGGAAAAATTTAAAGTTACAGCAGATCTCCTACCTGCTTTTGTCGAAAGAAGCGAAGATAACGTTGCTGTTGCATTGAAAGGCCTTCAAAAAAATCTAAGACAGGTATCCTGGACAAATTACAAAGTTACATTTTCGGTTGACGGAAGCAGGGTCGAAATAAATTTTGAAGCTGTGGATTCCAGCGTCAACGCCTTGATCCGGAAATTAAAGGCGGAGCAAAAAGCCGGGCAACTTGGGCCAGCCGGCTATGAACCTGTCCGCCAGGATACGAATTTGAAGCTTGGTGACTTGATCTGGGTCAAGGGGTTTGATGCCAAAGTGCTGCACATTAATGCCGAAGGCCAGGTCTTTGTCCGCCCCAGCATGTTGACACAGGCTTTTTTACCCGTGGAATTTGAACATCTGGACACCATGACGATTGACAGGAAACTTTTAAACGGGGCGTATTACCTAAAGTCTTTTAAGTTTTTAACCCGCTCCGAAACGCGGGTAGAAGCAGTGAAAGTGGTGGCTCTGGCGCTTGCGCCGGGGGACAAGCCGCTT
>CAZKMJ010000117.1:5924-7441 GCA_964553835.1 uncultured bacterium | reverse complement strand
TTGACCGTAATTCAACAGGTCTCTTGCTTTTCACCAATGACGGCGACCTGGCCAATCACTTGACCCATCCGCGTTACGGCGTCGGCAAATGGTATGAAGTGCGCCTGGATCGCGCGCTGGACCCGCGTGATTCGCGCCGTTTGCTGAAAGGCGTGCAGCTGGATGACGGTCTTGCCGTGGTTGAAAAAATCCACTCTCTTTCCAAGCGCGTCCACAGGCTTTTGATTCGTGAAGGTAAAAACCGCGAGGTGCGCCGTATTTTTGACGCCATCGGCTATGAAGTGATTGAACTGTGCCGAATCGCGTTCGGTCCGCTCCTTCTGGGCAAGATGCCTGAGGGCACTGGCCGCTTTCTGAACTCGAAGGAAGTCCAGCTTCTGAAGGAAGAAGTGTATCGCCGGCCCGCCTATCCCAAGACGGCGAAAAGAAATAAAGTATTGTAAGTTATTTATTAGTAATAAGTTAGGGATATCCTCCTTCTAGCCCTCCTTGTAAACCACCGTTTTGTCAGGCACTTTTTAAGAGTGCGTAAGTAACCCGAAAGACGGTGGGATGTTATGAGGAAAGGAATTGGTTTCGCGTTAGCTGGATTTGTAGCGGTGAGCGTTCTGGTGCTCCCGGCCTACGCTTTCAAGGCAGGCAAAACGGAAGTCAAAAAGTCTGCTGAAGAAGAAAAACTTACCAAAGCGCCCAAGTTCCCCAAAGGGCAATGGCTGAATTCCCAGCCCCTTACTCAGAAGAATTTCAAGGACAAGGTCACCCTCGTTTATTTCTGGGACTATGCTTCCATCAACTGCATTCGCGAAATGGAAACGATCAAGAGCTGGGCCAGCATTTACGCCAACCATAATTTCCAGGTCATCCTGGTCCATTCGCCGGAATTTAAATTTCCCAATCAGAAAGAAGTGGTAGAACGTGCTGCTGACCGTTTCGGCATTACACTGCCCATTTTCATGGATGATGATTTTAAATTGTGGGACTCCTACGATGTTCGCTCCTGGCCGACCAAGGTCATCATCAATGGTGAAGGAAAAATCGCGGCCACTTTTATCGGTGAAGAAAACCTGCACAAGACCGAAGCCAAAATCCGCCGTCTTGCCAAAGACCTTGCCCCCGGCGTGAAATTGCCCGGCTGGCTGGTGCGCAAGGAAAACCACCGTTACACGGAATTCTGCGGCGTCATGAGCGGTGAAACTTATGTGGGCTACAAGCGCGCGGACTGGTGGGGTGCGACTGTTGCCAACCAGAAATGGGTGCCCAAGGACAAACCCTTCATGTACAAGGACCGCGGAGAACGTGTGGAACGCGGCTTTTTTATCAATGGTCTTTGGGAAAGCAAGGAAGATGATTTCAAGCATGCCCGCGCGACTGAGGAGCTGACGGATTATCTCGGCATGATTTACATGGGCCATGAGGTTTACAGCATGGTCAACAGCAACGACAAGAATGCGGGTGCGCGTATTTATGTCACGCGAGATGAAGATCCGGTGCCGGCTGAAATGCGCGGCAAGGACCTT
>CAZKMJ010000117.1:0-5914 GCA_964553835.1 uncultured bacterium | reverse complement strand
CAGCTCGACGGACCCCGCCTTTATTACCTGATCGCCAACGAAGACCAGGACCCGCACGAACTCAGGCTCTGGATCGCCGCCCCGGACATTTCCGTCCACTCGTTCGCGTTTTCAAACCGCTGCCTTAGCGAGTTTGAGCACCGTTAAAAACCACCACCAGCGTCTTTCCAATTAAAAAACTTTCGCAGGGCTGTATCTTTTTTCCGCGCACGCCCCTGCGTTCCAGTATTTGAAGGGTTTTCAGGCGGTCCGCCGGCTTCAGACGGCATTTGATCTCAAGGTAGTCATCCACCAGGTATTTCCATATTTCAGCCATAACCCCAATCTAAACATCCGTGTTTTGGAGGCAATAGTTTTAAATATTTTTTCCGGGTAATGTGGAAAAAATGAACGGATGGGATGTTTCCCCTGACAGGACCCGTTCATGATGGTATAATCCCGCGCATGTCAACAAAGCCTTCCAAAACACTGGATGTATTCAAGAACCCGCACCCCGGGCGCGATTATGAAATCCGCTTTGAGTGCCCGGAATTCACCTGCGTGTGCCCCAAAACCGGCCAGCCCGATTTTGCCACCATCCGCATCCTTTATATTCCGGACAAACTGTGCGTGGAGCTCAAGAGCCTGAAGCTTTACCTGTGGAGTTACCGCAACGAAGGTGCATTTCATGAAGCAGTCACAAACAGGATCCTGGATGATCTGGTCAAAGCTGTGCGGCCCCGTTTTATGCAGATTGAAGGCGATTTTTACGTGCGCGGCGGTATTCATACTGTGGTTCGGGTTAAGCATGTCAAACCCGGCTTCCGTGTCCGCCCAGTCTGAACAATTCGACGTTCTAATCCGCAATGCCGCCGTTTATGACGGCGATTCCTACAAGCCCGAAACCATGGATGTGGCTATTCTGGGCGACAAGATCGCGGCCGTCGGAAAATTTAAAGACACCACCGCGCGCGAAGTTGTGGACGCCCAGGGCCTGGCGCTTGCGCCTGGTTTTATCGACGCGCACACTCACTCCGATTTCAATCCGTTCGTTTACGAAGACCTTCCCAATAAAATCCTTCAGGGTGTGACCACGGAAATTACGGGCAACTGCGGCATGTCCGCGGCGCCGGTTTACGGCCTGCAGGAAAAAAAGATCCGTGAAGTTTGGGCGCGTGAAGGTGTACAGATCAAAAATCCGGAATGGAAAAGTTTTGAAGACTACAAGCGGGCGCTCCTGAAAAAAGGAATGCAGACCAATCTTTCCATGCTGGTGGGGCACGGCAATTTGCGCGCCGCGGTCATGGGTTATTCGCCCAAAGCCGCTTCGCCCACGGAAGTCCTGGAAATGCGAAAAATGCTCAAGAAAGCCATGGAGCAGGGCGCGGCCGGGGTTTCTTTTGGTTTGATTTACCTGCCGGGCACTTTCGCGCAGAAAGCCGAGTTGACGGAAATCTGCCGGGAAGCCGCGGTGCAGAACGGTGTTTGCGCTTTTCATATGCGCAGTGAAGGTTCGAAACTGCTCGAGTCCATCCAGGAAGTCATTGAAATCGGCCGTGAAACCAAAGCGCGTATCCAGATATCGCATCTGAAGGCGGGCGGCCGGAAAAACTGGGGCAAGATCGGGGAGGCATTCCAGTTAATTGAAAAGGCCCGCGCGGAAGGCCTGGAGATTCAAGCCGATGCCTATCCTTATACAGCCACTTCTGCGGAGCTGGGCATTATCCTTCCGGATTCTATTTTCCTGCGGGAAGACCGCGCGGAACTTTTCCGTAATCCGTTGAAACGCGAAGCGCTTTTGGAGGAACTGCGCCATTATTATCAGGAGCGTGAAATGAAATGGGAAAACGTCATGATCGGTGCTGTCGCGAAAAAGAAATACCGGAATTTTGAAGGTAAAACGATCAAGGAGATCGCGCGCAGCACGGGTGAAGAGCCGGAAAAGCTGCTGGTCGATATTCTGGTGGACAATGATTTTGAAGTCAGTGCGTTTAATTTCGGGCAGGACCAGCAGGTGGTGGACCAGGTTGAGTCGCGGCCTTATGTTTCTGTGGGATCAGACAGCGTTGCGGATGGAAGCCGCAAGCCGCACCCGCGCGCGTTCGGTTCTTTTCCCCGCATGTTCCGGAAATATGTCCGCGAAGAGGGGACATTTCAGGCCGGTGAACTGATCCACAAGATGACGGCCATGCCGGCCGATCATTTCCGGTTGAAGGGCCGCGGCCGTATCAAACCCGGCTATTTCGCGGACCTTGTACTTTTTGACCCCGCAAAAATCAGCGATCCCGCGGATTATCAAAAGTCTTCAACCCCGGCTGTGGGTGTGAGTTGGGTCTTCGTGAACGGAAAAGCTGTGGTTAAAGAAGGAAAGGCGTTAAAAAAACGGCCGGGCCGCTTGTTGGCCCCGGCCCGCTGAAATGCTATACTGATTTCTCGTAACACACAGCCCTGAAGCTAATGTTTCAGGGCGATAAGCAAACCGAAACTCGAAGTTTCGGTTTATCGGAGGAGTTAATTATGTCAGAACAGGAACGCAAGAATGTTACTTTCAAAGGTAACCCCATCACATTGGTCGGTCCCGAACTCAAAGTTGGCGACAAGGCCCCTGATTTCAAAACAGTTGGCAAGGGTTTGGCTGAAGTCACCCTGGCCGACACCAAAGGTAAAACGCGTTTGATCAGCGTGACCCCTTCTCTGGACACGCCGGTTTGTGAAGTTCAGGCCAAGCGTTTTAACGAAGAAGCTTCCAAGCTTCCCGCCAACGTGGCTGTCATCAATGTCAGCATGGACCTTCCGTTCGCGCAGTCGCGTTTTTGCGGTGCGAACCACGCGGACAAAATCACCACGCTTTCCGACCATCGCGATGCGTCTTTCGGAAAGAATTACGGCGTGCTGATCAAGGAGCTGCGGCTTTTGACCCGCGCGGTTTTTATCGTGGGCGCGGACGATAAAATCCAGTATGTGGAGTATGTGAAAGAAGTCACCACTCCGCCGGATTATGACAAGGCCCTCAACGCTTTGAAAGCGGGAGCTAGAGCTTAAAAGTGACCAGCAGGTTTGTCCTGCGAGCAACGACGGTCCGGTATTCACGTACCGGCCGTCTGCGGCTCTCGGCGTTTTGGTCTCCCAAAACACCTGCGAGAGCTGCTCTCCGGACAATCCTGCTGATCCCTTTTTTTTGTGGTTTGTGTTTTGCTGAGGAAGCGGTGTCCGGGCCCCAGCAGGCGTTTCAAAAAGCGCTTGGGCTGCGAGAAGCCGGCCGTTATCAAGAAGCGGAAAGCCAGTTCAAGCGCGCCCTCGAAGAAAATCCTTCCAATGCTGATTACCATTTCGAACTCGCAAACCTTTACGGCATTGAACACGACGAAGCTCTTCAGGACAAGGATGGCTTTCGTGCCGGCCAATATATTGAATCCGCGGCTCGGGAGCTGGAGCAGGCCGTCATGATCCGCCAGGATTTTATGGCCGCGCATTTCAACCTGGGCGTGGTTTACAAAAAACTTGGGAAATATGAAAAGGCGCGGACTGAATTCAAACGTGTGCTTGAGCAGGACCCTATGCAGGTGCAGGCCATGTTTCAGATCGCGCAGGTCTATGAGCTGCAAAGTTTTTATGATGAGGCCGAGTCTATTTATCAGGAAATTCGTGATCGCGGCCTGGCACAGCAGACCGACATCGATTACGCTCTTGATAATCTGGAGCGGCAGCGCCTTACGGCCAGCCACAACTCCCAGAACCAGATGGCCCAGTCCATGAGCATGATGCAGAACCGGCTCTCTTCGGCTTACGCGGAGAAGTACAATCCCAGCCTCGCTAACTCTTATGGAAATTCGGCACGGCCGTCCTTCAACGGTAATTCGCTTGTTTCATCCCTCGCGCCTCTTTTGATGCAGCAGTTCATGAAAGGCAAGTCTACCCAGAATACCGAACAACAGGATTGGTAATGCTCAAAGATTTTAAAGCGGTATTTTTTGACGCGGGCGGAACCCTGCTGCATGTTTATCCTTCGGTTGGGAAAATTTACGCGGAAGTTGGAGCGCGTTATGGCGCCAAGGCCGAACCTGAGCAGCTGGAGCAGCTGTTCCGCAAGCATTGGCTGACAAGGGACGGCCTTGCGACGCTGACTGGCCGTGTCACGGAAAAAATTGAACGCGACTGGTGGAAGGCGCTGGTCCATGAAGTTTTCATGGAAGCTGGGGGAGTTCACTCTTTTGAGACATTTTTTGATGAGCTCTATGATCTTTTCGCGCGGCCTGAAGTCTGGCGGCTTTATCCAGACGTCAAAGATATTCTGGCGCTGCTCAAAAAGCAGGGGAAGAAGATCGGAATTGTTTCCAACTGGGACTCACGGCTTTTTAAAATCTGCGACGCGCTTGGATTGACAGAACATTTTGATTTTGTGCTGGCTTCGGCCGTGTTTGGTGCTTCCAAACCCAGCCCCAGGATTTTTGAAGAAGCGCTCAGGCTTTCCGGCGTGAAGCCTAAGGAAGCGGTGCATATCGGCGACAGCTTTGAAGATGACATCCGCGGCGCGCAGGCGCTTGGCATTCACGCGATTTTGATCGACCGGCACCCCAAAGGAAGGCCGCCCCAGTACCATCCGACCATAACGGATTTCAAAGCGCTGAATTTTTAAGTTTTTGGGTTGACACTGAATGGCCGGAGGGCTATCTTTGTTCATTCCGCAAATGGGAGCCAAACTGACATGGAGACATCCGCTATGAGCGAAAGCTCAACCTTTAAATCCGATCTTCTCAAAGGCAAAAAAGCCCTCGTGGTGGGCGTTGCCAATAAACGCAGCATTGCCTGGGGCATTGCGCAGGCCCTTGCAAATCAAGGCGCCCAGCTTGCTTTTACTTATCAGGGCGACCGCTTGAAAGAAAGCGTGGAAGAACTTGCCGCAACGCTTCCTTTGAAGTCTCCTTTGTATCCCATGGACGTGACCAATGATGGACAGGTCAAAGAAGCCTTCGCCAATATTGAAAAAGATTTCGGCTCGCTTCAAATGCTTGTGCATTGCGTAGCGTTCGCCAAAAAAGAAGATATCAGCGGCCGCACGGTGGACACATCGCGCGATGGTTTCGCGCTGGCGCATGACATCAGCTCCTTTTCGCTGATCGCATTGACGAAGGCGGCTGAACCGCTCCTCGCAAAAGAGGGCGGCAGCGTTGTGGCCCTGACTTATCTGGGCGCGGACGCTGTGGTGCCCAATTACAACGTCATGGGTCTTGCTAAGGCCAGTCTTCAGGCCGGCATCCGTTATCTGGCCGCCGACCTGGGGCCGAAGAACATTCGCGTTAATGGTATTTCCGCGGGGCCGGTCAATACGCTGGCCGCGCGCGGCATTGCTGGATTCATGAGCATGCTTGAAGGTCATCGCAACAAGGCGCCGCTGAAGCGCAATGTTGAAATCGAAGAAGTCGCCAACGCGGCCATGTTTCTGCTCAGCCCGCTGGGAAGCGGAATCACCGGCGAAACCATTTACGTGGACTGCGGCTACAGGATCATGGGAGCGTAATCTTGTCCAAAAACATTCTTGTTTTTGACATTGAGACGCAAAAATCTTTCAAGGAAGTTGGCAAGGCCAAGCTTGAAAAGCTCCGAGTTTCAGTTGTCGGTGTTTACGACTATCTGACGGACAAGTTCACATGTTACGAAGAAAAAGACATGATGGCCCTTGAGAAGCGTTTCAAGGAAGCGGAGCTGATCATCGGTTTCAACTCCCGCCGTTTTGACTTCGCGGTGCTCGCACCTTATCTTTTTGCGCCCATTGAAAGTTTTCCCCAGCTTGACCTTCTTGATGATGTGGAAAAAAACCGCGGCCATCGCGCCAGTCTGGACAGTATCGCGGGTCCGACCCTCAAGCAGCACAAGACCGGCAACGGCGCGGACGCGCTCATTCTTTTCAAGGAAAACCGCATGGATGAACTCAAGC
>CAZKMJ010000116.1:1408-7450 GCA_964553835.1 uncultured bacterium | reverse complement strand
TTCCTGGTGGTGGAAGGTTCCGGTGTCATGGTCAGCAAGGATTCGGACGCGCCCGGAGGGGAACAGATCATCCATATGAGCAAGGGAATGTGTGTCCGTAATCCGATCGGTGTCAGCCACGCGTTTTACGCCATTACCCCTGTGACTGCCATCGCCATGCTGACCAAAAAGTGGGATGACTGCAACCCGCCGATCAAACGGGAAGATTTGATCAAGCCCGCGGAATGATAACGGTTGCAGTCATAGGCGCGAACGGTTATGTGGGCAGGGCCGTGTGCGCCGCACTGGCCAAAAAACCGGGCGTCAAGGTAACGGCCGTGACACGTGAAAACTATCAGGCCATGAAGGCGGGCAATTATGATGTGGTTATCAACTCCGCAATGCCTTCCCGGCGTTTTTGGGCCAAACAAAATCCGGAAAAGGATTTTGCCGAGACTGTGCTGAAAACCAAAGAGCTGATCCAGGAATGGAGTTATGAGAAATTTGTGCAGATCAGCTCGGTTTCCGCCCGCTGCCAGACAGACACGGTTTATGGAAAGCACAAGGCGGAAGCTGAAAAGCTTTGCGGTTTTCCGGGCGCCCTGATTGTCCGGTTGACTGCCATGTACAGCCCGGACCTGTCCAAGGGTGCTCTCATGGACATACTGAACGGAAATAAAGTCTATCTCAGCGGCAAAAGCCGTTACAGTTTTACCCCCCTGGAATTTGTGGGGGAATGGATCGCCGGCAATCTGGACCGTGAAGGCGTGGTTGAAATTGGCGCGAAAAATTCTATTTCACTTGAAGAGGTCGCGGCGCATTTAGGGAAAAAAATTGATTTTGAAGGCGATCTGGACGTGCAGGAAGTCAAAGACCCGTCGCCGGATTTTCCAGATGCCCGAAAAGTCCTGGAATTCATGGATAAAATGAAGGTGAAAGTATGAATCCAAAAATTACCAAATGCCGTGTTTGCGGCAACGCGGAACTGCTGCCCGCGGCGGATATCGGCGCGCAGTATCTTTCCTCGGTTTTTCCCGAAAGTACGGATTATCAATCCCGCTACCAGAAATATCCGCTGGACCTTGTGCTTTGCAAAAAAAGCGGTCCAAAGCAGTGCGGACTTCTCCAGCTGGGCCATCACCTCGACTTAAGCAGTATGTACAAGGACTATCCTTATACAAGCTCAGCCAACGCGGCCATGAAAAAAATCCTGGAGGACGTGGTAGCGAGCGGCACGGCTCTTGGCCATTTAAAACCGGGTGATACCATTCTGGACATCGGCTGCAATGACGGCACCCTTCTTTCCTATCTGACCGGAAAAGGATATGACCTGATCGGAATTGACGCCGCGCAGAATATCCAGCCTGTTTTTCAAAGCGCGGATTTTCATTTTTCGCGGGGATTTTTTGGCGCGGAGAAATACCGCTCCATGACTTCAAAGAAGGCCGCGCTTGTTTTCAGCATCGCCATGTTCTATCACCTTGAAGATCCCATCGCTTTCTGCAAAGAGGTTGAAGCTTGCCTTGATGAAAAGGGGGCGTGGATCATCCAAATGGCTTACCTTCCGGCCATGCTGAAGACCAACATGTATGACAATATCGTGCATGAGCACAACGGTTATTACGGGATTGAAACCATGCAGTGGGTCATGGAGCAGGCGGGGATGGAAGTTTTTGACGCGCTTTTGAACGATGTTTACGGCGGCAGCTTCCGTGTCTTCGTTAAAAAGAAATCAAACCGCGGTTTCGCGCCTACGGAGCGTCTGAAAAAACTGCTGGATGAGGAGCGCAAGTCCGCGATTTTTGACGTGAAGACCTACCGTGATTTTGAAAAAAGCGTGCAAAAGACCCGTCAAGATCTGCAGGCCCTGCTCAAAAAGATCAAGTCAGAAGGCAAGACCGTGTGGGTGTACGGCGCTTCCACAAAAGGAAACACCATCCTGCAGTACTGCGGTCTGACCGGCAAGGACATCGCGGCCGCGGCGGATGCCAATCCGTTCAAGTTCGGTCGTTTCATGATCGGCAGTGATGTGCCGGTCAAAAGTGAAGATGAAATGCGCAAGGCGAAGCCCGATTACCTGCTGGCGCTTCCTTACAGTTTTGTACCCGCTTTCATGAAGAGAGAGGAATCTCTGGTCAAGCAGGGCGCAAAATTTATCGCCCCGCTGCCTGAAGTAAAAGTCTATCCCTGATGGGCCAGCCTTTTAAAATCCGGAACCTTTTTGTCCGCAATACGGGAATCCAGTTTGCGGGACAGGCGGTTTCTATCCTTGTCGCGCTTGCGACCACCTTTATCCTTACCCGCTATCTGGGTGTCGCTCGCTTCGGCGGCCTGAACTATGTTTTTGCATTTTATTATTTTTTCCTGATTCTAAGTGAAATGGGCGTCGACACGATCGTGGTGCGGGAGTGCTCGCAGAGACCCCAGGAAGCCGGCCGCATCATCAGCGTTATGCGCACCTTCAAGTTATTCGCGGCACTCGCTTGCATGGCCCTGGCCTGGATCATTGTCTATTTTGCCCCGCTTCCGGTTGCGCTCAAGCCATCACTTTACATTTACGGTCTTCTTCTCCCGGCGGTTGCGATGGAATTGCCCAGCACGATTTTTACCGTCAGGCTTAAGCTGGAATATCCGTCGTTTATCGGGATTGCCAAAGCCTGCTTTAATTTCGTGTTCTTGATCACTCTTGTTGCAGCGGGATTGGGCATGACTGGCTACGCTACCGCTCTGGTGCTGAGCGAATATATGGTGCTCGGGGTGATTCTTTTTCTGGTGCGCCGTGAGACCAGTTTCGTATGGGCCTGGGACGGCGGCGTTTGCCGGCAGGTCCTGCGTTCCAGCATTCCCATTGCTCTGACCGGCATTTTTGTGGCCGTCATCAATCGCTCGGATTTTCTGATGCTTGAACGCATGAGAGACCTTCATGAGGTCGGGCTTTATGCCGCGGTTTACCGGGTCACGAGCTTTTTTGAGCTTCTGCCGCTGGTCATTATGGGTACGGCCTATCCTTTAATGTCCCGCTTTGCCAGGGAAGACCGCGCCCGTCTCAACTCATTTTATAAAAAACTTTCCGGGCTGCTTGTTCTGACGGGCCTGGCCGGCGGAGTTCTGATATTTCTATTTGCCGGCCCCATTATCCAGCTGGTTTGCGGCACCGCTTATCTGAGGGCGGTAGATGGGCTGCGCATTCATATCTGGGCAAGTGTCTGTCTGTACGCGGCCCTTGCAGGCGGCAATTATCTGATCAGCACCGGAAAAGAAAAAGTCAATCTGTGGATTCAGATGGCGGCCGCGAGCGTGAACGTGGCGCTGAACCTGTTCTGGATCCCCGCCTGGGGCTTTGTGGGTGCGTCTGCGGCCACAACCGCTGCTTTTGCCGTGATTCTGTTTGGGACTCTTGTGGGTGTTGCCCAAAACTGGAGCCGTGAAGGCGTGTGAAAAAGTTTTTCATATTCTCTGGACGCGCTCTGACCATTCTGGTTTTGCTTGCGCTTGCCGCCGAAGGGATTGCCCGGTTTTTCCTGCCCGCGCCCACCATTCAAAAGCTGCCTGTGCTCGAATTTGTGGCAGACCCGGTTTGCGGTTACAAACTGGTGCCGGGCCAGGACGGTTACATCCTGCACGAGTTGTCTCACATCAACAAGTGGGGTTTTCGCGATAAAGACTGGACAGTCGAAAAGCCGGAGGGCACGATTCGCGTGGCTGTCATGGGCGCTTCGTTTCCCTTCGGGCATGGCGTGGCGGATGGGGAGACTTTCCCGCGCGTTCTGGAAAAAATGCTGAATGAACAGGCCCCGGCGGGAAAGCGCTATGAAGTCCTGAACTTCGCGGTGCCTGGCTATGATGCCGGTCAGGCTGTATGCAGGCTGCGGGAAGACGCTATAAAATTCAAGCCGGACATCGTTATCCTGGGTTTCAACATGCTCAATCTTTTTTACATCGATAATTATGATTTTTATCCCGAGCTTTTTCGCAAGCAGAAAGCCGAGTTTTCAAGGTTCCGCTGGGAATTTTTAAATCTCTGCCGCCGTTCCAGCCTGCTTCAGTATCTCTGGGACACAATTAAATACAAAATGGGGATCCGCGGCCCTGATGAGGTGGGTGATGTTATTGATGCTTATGTGCGGGGCGGAGCGGATCCCCGGACCGGGCCCAAGGCTGACGGCTGGAAGGTCGTCGGAGAAAAATTGCGCGATTTTTCCGGCCTGGCGCGTGAAAATGGGTTCAAGCCCTACCTGCTCGTCATTCCCGACTACCGGGAAATTTTTGAGAAAAATCCCAGCCGGGTTTATATGGATTATCTGGGTAAAACAAGCTCTGGTTTTGGTGTCGAGCCCCTTTTCCTGATTGATTACCTGAAAAAAAGCGGCAAAAAGCCGCTGGATTACATGATTGCCTATGATTTTCATTTTAAAGAATCCGGGCATGAGATGGTGGCCCGGTATCTCACGGAAGCGATCCGGCGGGAAGAAAAAACCTGATTCTTTGAGAGTTCTTTATATAACCCCTTTTTATTTTGACGCTGCCTCGGTCATCGGTGGCGCGGAGAGGTATGCCCTGGAGTTGGCGCGGGCCATGTCTGAAAAACATGAGACTGTGCTTCTAAGTTTTTCGGAAAACGCGCGCAGGGAAAAAAGAGGTCATTTGACCTGTGAGTATGTGTCGTCGCCGCTAAGTCCGGCATTTTTTCGCGCGATTTTTCAGGCCGACATTGTCCATTGTCACCAGGTGCTTTATCCGCAGACGGATATTGCGTTATTGGCCGGAAAGTTTCTTGGGAAAAAAGTTTTTTTGACCGACCTTGGCGGCAGCTCGAAGTATAGTCTTTCCTATCATTTGCCGCTGATGAACATGGCCGATAGCTTTCTGCTGATTTCCGCCTATTCTAAAAAGCTTTGGGTGGAATCAAGAGCGCATTTGCGGGAACGCTGCCGTGTCATTTACGGTGGGGTGGACACGGAAAAGTTCCGGCCCTCGGCTGTATTGCGCACGCAGAAAGTTCTTTTTGTGGGGCGCATTGTTTCCAACAAGGGCATTGAGGTGCTGATTGACGCGTTGGATGAAAACATGCAGCTTGATGTTGTGGGAAAGGTTTATGACCATGAGTACTTTGAATTTTTAAAAAAGAGGGCGATTGGCAAAAAAGTTTCATTTATTCAGGATGTGAAGGACGGAGATCTGGCGCGGATGTATCAGGAAGCCGGTGTTCTGGTCCAACCATCGGTTTACAGGGATTACCGAGGTGTTGTCATCAATATTCCGGAATTGCTTGGCCTTGCAAGTCTGGAGGCCATGGCCTGTGAAACGCCTGTCATTGTAACAGATGCCGCTTCACTTCCCGAACTCCTTGAAGACGGCGTGTCAGGATTTGTTGTACCGCCCAATGACCCTCTGGCGATTCGGAATAAAATAATGTATGTGCTCTCGCGGCCGGATGAAGCGCGTGCCATGGGAATGAGGGCCAGACAAAGAGTGCTTGAGAAATTCACGTGGCAGAAAACCGCGGACTTGTGTCTGGAGGCCTACCAGTGAAGGCCGCTCTCATCATGCCGACTTATTTTGCGCCTGGATCCGTAATCGCGGGCGGGGAGCGCTATGCCTGGGGACTGGCAACCGCGCTTTCAGAAAAAATTGAAACCACTCTTTTTACCTTTGGCAGCGAAAACAGCGAAGTCCGTCACGGGCGGTTAAAGATTCGTTACTGCAAAACGCTTTTTTTGGGCGGCGGAATTACCAATCCCTTCTCCCTCGCGCATCTTGGCGAATTGAGAAAGTACGACGTCGTCCACTGCCTTCAGTACAAGACCCTTGTTACAGAATTGGCGGTATGGACCGGTGCTTTGTTTCGCAGGAAAGTTTTTGTCACAGACCTGGCCGGGGGGACCTACTACTGTTTTTCCCAGTTTATCCCGACCTGGAGATGGGTCCGGGAATTTCTTTTTATTTCTGAGTTCAACCGCGGACTCAATCCCATAAACGTGCCGTCCCGGATCGTTTACGGCGGTGTGGACACGGGCTTTTTCACGGAAAAACCCGCCGGTCACTCTGGCCGCTTCCTTTATG
>CAZKMJ010000116.1:0-1361 GCA_964553835.1 uncultured bacterium | reverse complement strand
CGGGCTCGATATTGTGGGCCAGTGCCATGAGCCGGAGTACCTCAATGAAATCAGGGGGATGAGCCAAGGCAAGGACATCCGTTTTTATGATTCACTCTCTGACAAGGATGTGCTGGAAAAATACCACAATGCCCTGGCTGTTGTACTGCCGTCCCATGTTGATGGTGGTTTCACCTCTGCCATGGAGGCCATGGCCTGCGGCCTGCCGGTGCTTTCCACCCGGCTGGGTTCGATTCCGGAAGTCGTGCAGGACGGACGTACAGGATTTCTTGTCCAGGCCGGGGACATTTCCGCTCTGCGCGATAAACTTTTATTTTTCATGGAAAATCCGGGAAAGGGTGAAGCGATGGGGCGGGAAGGCCGCAAAATTGTTGAAGAACGGTTTACCTGGGGGAAAACCGCCGAACGCTGCATTGAGGCGTACGGGGCCTGACATGGATTTTGAAAAAGAAATCCAGGAGCTTGAAGCTAAATTGAGGCGGTCACCCGCCTCTTTTTCCACCGCGGAATTAAAAAAACTCTATGAAGGCGTCGGTATTGTTCTGGAGCAGAAATATGGCATCTCACCGGGGCACAATCCGTGTTCTGTGCAAGTCATTACAGACGCGGTGCTGAAAATGGCTTCAGAGATCAAACCCTGCAGTATTTTGAACGTCGGCATTGGAGGGTACCCTCTGCTTGATATGGAGCTCGGCAAAAAAGGTTTCAGGGTCACCGGAGTCGAATATGCTTTTTCCCTGGCTTCCCTGGCCCGGCGCGCTTCAACCGGCGCGGGACACCCCCTTCCGGTCATTGTGGGCGACGGCCAACAGCTGCCGTTCAGCAGCCAGAGCTTTGAGGCCTGTATCTGCTCGGAAACTCTCGAACATTTGCCGGGTGATCGCCGCGTGGTTTCCGAAATCCACCGTGTTCTTAAACCTGGCGGTTACTTTCTGATGACGGTCCCAAACCTTTGGGAGTTACGGGGGCAAAAGGACAGGCTCGAAGCCTATATGAAAACAAAAAGATGGATATCTCATTCCAGCCACCTGCGTGAATACACGCTATTCTCCGCCAAGCGCCTGGTCCGGGATTTATTTTCAATAGAACAGTGGGTGCCCGTGGGGTTTACTTCGGAAAATTTCAAGAAAATGCCCGTTGAAAATTTTCTGTCCCGGATTGTGCATATTCCAGCATTCAAATGTTTTTCACTTTCTATAGCGTTACTTTTAAGGAAAAAAGAATGAAAATTGTTTTTGTGACGCGCTGGGTGCCGCCCCTGATCAACGGGATCGGGGAGTATACTGTCCATCTGGCCCGTGAACTGCGCCGTCAGGGTGTTGAAACTCATGTGCTGGCTTCAGAGGGCGAGAGGGCGGGTG
>CAZKMJ010000115.1:0-7451 GCA_964553835.1 uncultured bacterium | reverse complement strand
AAAATCATGATCCCGCAAGGGGTTACAGACGAATTTATCCGCTCAAAAGCGCTTGCCGACGACAAGGTCAAACCGTGGGTTGATGGCCGGGAGATTATTAAAGTTATTGTGGTTCCGGGCCGTACCATCAATATTGTGGTTAAATAATCCTTTCTTTCAGCGGAGGGCGTTGAGTGCCCAAAGTAGAAATCAGGAAAAACGAAGTCCGTGTCGGCTCCAAGTCTATTTCCCTGGTGTCGGGTGAAGTCCATTATTGGCGCCTGAACCCCAGCTACTGGAAAGATGTGCTGGCGCAGGTCCGCGACATGGGCCTGAAAGTTGTTTCCACCTATATTCCGTGGGACTACCACGAATACGAACGGGGCAAGCTGGATTTTACCGGCAAGACCGAGCCTACCCGCAATCTCAAAGCCTTCCTTGATCTGACCAAAAAAGAAAAATTCTGGGTCATCATCCGCCCCGGTCCGTACATTTACAGTGAATGGCCCAACGAAGGCGCGCCGGCCTACGCTTACAAATATCACCGCCTGCATCCCAAGTTCAAGGAATACGCGCAAAATTATCTCCGCAATGTGGTGAAAGTTTTAAAACCCTATTTTGCCTCGCGGGCGGGCGGTCATATTCTGATCCTGCAGGCGGACAATGAAATCGACCCGTGGCCGGACGTGTTCGGCCCGCAGTACGGTTTTCACAAAACGCCCGGTCTCTTCCAGGACTATATCCGAGAAACCTATGAAAATGATTTGAGCGCGCTGAATGAAAGCTGGGGCACTGATTACGAATCTTTTGATGAAGCCGGACCTTTCATTGCCACCATGCTTCCCGGCGAGACTGGTTTACCGCTCAAGGGCGACAAAGAGCTCAAGCGCAATATCGATTACCTGAATTTCAAATATTATTATTCCCGCAAATGCGCGGAATGGTCCGTAGGCGAGTACCGCAAGCTGGGTGTGGACATTCCGATTTATCTGAATCTGTATCCCTTCTTTTACGCGCATGACTGGGTGGAAATGCAGGCGGCCGCCGATTTTGTGGGCGTGGACTTTTATCCTTCGAACGAACTTTCTGAAGACCGCTATGAGCAGCGAAAATTCGTGGACAAGATCCGCTATCTGCGCGGTATTTCAAAGATCCCGTACATCGCGGAATTCGCTTCAGGTGTCTGGCACGCGCGCCATTACGAAACCGGGGCCCTGACGCCCAACCATTACCGGCTGCTGACTTTGTCGGCGCTGCTGGGCGGCATCAAGGGCTGGAACTGGTATATGCTGGTCAACCGTGACAACTGGTATATGTCGCCGATCAATGAATGGGGCCGGGTGCGCGGGGAGCTGTACGAGGTTTTCAAACAGCTGGTGGATATTTTCCATAAAATTCATCCGCCATCGCTGAATAATTTGAGTGATGTGGCGGGAACTTTTAATCCCATCCAGTACGCGGCGCGCACGCTCAACCACAATGCTTCCAGTTTGATGTCCCTGTATGAATCGGATGTGGATTATGATCTTTGGGACCCGCGGCAGGGTATTTGCACCAAGAAAGTCCTGTTTTATTCCGGCAATCAGTGGCTGGATTTTGCCGCGCACAAGAATTTGAGGAAATTTGTGGAAAACGGCGGAACGCTGGTGGCATTTAAAAACTACCCGCGCAAGGATGAAAATTTTATGCCGTGCCACACCATCGGTTTTGAAGAGCCCAGGAACACGTTGTTTGAATTCAAAAGAAAATTTTCCTTTCAGCTATCCCCGAAAAGCCCCAGGATCGAGACCATCAGCTCGGTTTACACTTTTGGGGATGTAGACGGTGAAAAAATCGTGTCTGACTTCGGGGCGTACGGCAAAAATACCATCGGCTACATCAAGAAAATAGGGAAGGGCCGGATCATCCATCTGGGTATCGATTCCAATCGTGAGATCGTGATTGAAGTCCTGAATTTCCTGAATGTCCAGCGCAGCGCTTATTCCATGAACCCCGACATTCAGACCGCGCTTTTCCAGCGCGGGAAATCCTATTATCTGATTGTGACCAACAATGGTGATGAAGATAAATCCGCCAGCATTTATCTGCCGGGCCTGGCATCCATCAAGAAAAAGATGAAAGTCCGCGACTTCATGGCCGGCACGGTTTCCCTCTGCTCCCACGAACGGCGCCAGCCGTTTACCTGCGAAATTCCCCGAAAAGACGGAAAAGTCTTCGAATTCCGCTGATTTCCGGCATTAAGGCCTTGCCTTATGCTAGTTAATACTAGTTTTTGATAGTCCTCCTCTTGTTACTTGCCCCTCTATACGGTATTCTTTATAGGTAAATTAAAGACTTTTTAAAATTACAGGGGAAAGCATGCCTTTTGCAGGAATGCCTGGGAAAATCCGTCTACTCTTTACACGCCTTGCCGCGTTTTTTACATGCGCGGTTTTTATCGCCACCAGTCTGGGCATCCAGCCTGTCTATGCGCGCGAAACCGCGCCGGTTTCCGCTCTTCAAACAAGGCCCGCGCTTGAAGTCAAAGTTCCGGAAAATCTCGCTGAAGAGGAAGATGCTTTTAAAGGTAAATCCGGCAAAACCGTGGTCCTGGTCCAGGACGCCCACGCGGTCCCGGACGCCCAGAAAAACATTAGCGCCCTGATTGAACATTTCCAGAAGGAAAGCGGCCTTAAGATGGTTGCGTTTGAGGGTGCTGCTTCCGCGCTTGACCTCGATTTTTTTAAAGGTTTTCCGGACAAGAAGAAGCTGGAAAAAACATTTCAGGTTTACACGGACCGCGGGGAAGTGACGGGTCCGGAACTGGCTGCTGTTTTCAGCCCTTTCAGTTCCACTTATGAAGGCCTTGAGGACTGGGGTCTCTACCAGCAGGCAATCGACCTCTTTCTTGACGCCATGGACGGGGAAGCTGCCGAAGTTGAACGGATTGAAAAACTCAGGGCGGACCTGGACACGCGAAAAAAAGAGACTTATTCAACGGAGCTGTGGCAGCTAGACCGCTCGCTTGAAGCCATGGAAGCGGACAAGAAAGATTTCATAGAGGTCCTGCAGCAACTCTTGAAATTCAAAAAGCCGGCCGCGGGCACACAGCTTGAATTCCTGGCCTCCCAGATATCCGGTAATGAAAATGTTCACGATTTGCTGCGCCGTGAAGCGGAGAAGGCCGCTTCTGAAATCAAAAAATTGATCGGCACCGGTATCAGCACGGAAGAAACCGCTCTTTTTAACCGGGAACATCAAACCTTCCAGACATCTGCCCAGGCACCGGATGCTTTCGCGTTATTCCTGACGGAATTCACCGCGAGGAACAAAATCCGTTTCGTGTTTCCCAAAGAATGGCCGCTCTTGATCGGTAATTTCCAGAAAATCCAGGGTCTTGAGGGCGTCCGGATTTTTGAAGAATTCGAAGGCTACGCGGCCGAAGTCAAAGACGGGCTTTTTAAAAATTCTGAAGCACGTGAGCTCGACAGGCGGGGCCATGAATTACGGCTGCGGGAAAAGCTGGCCCGGCTTTCTTTGACCCCAAAAGAGTGGGCCGAACTTCAGGGTTCCATCACGGGCGAGCAAAGCGGCGCAATTGCCTTTTACCGAAACGCGGATAAAAGAGATGAAATCTTTTTTCAACGCCTGAAAGAAACTACGCAAGACGAAGACGTCCTTTTTGTGGCCGGTGGTTTTCACGCCCGCGGCATGGTGGAAAAGCTGAGGGCGGCGGGCATTTCCTACCGCGTGCTCCGGCCTGCTATCCAGCACATACCGGACCCCTCAATTTACCGCGGCCTTATGCGCGGTGAAGTTTCCTGGAAAAAATACCTGAAAGCCGAGAACGGCAAGATCGACCTTTACAGTGCGTTTGTCCGCGGTACGCGCGACACCCTTTTAAAAGACTCCGGCGCCATGAAGGATTGGCGCGATCAGATTATCCGTGACCTTGCGGCGCGCGGCAAAATCGAAAAAGCAGGGGACTACACGGTTTTTCTGGATGAAACTACGCCGGCAAGGAAAAACGAAGGCCCTGACTGGATTCGCAGGATCGATGGTTTCATGGATGGGATCAAACGTCTGGACAGCGAACGTCATCTGACCCCGGAAAATATCAAAGGCCTTTTCAAACCAGCCGGTGTTTTGCAGGCCGTGGGCGGCAATGCCAGCGGCGCGCGAGCAAGCTTTCTGCTTGTCCGTTCTGAATCAAGGTCTTTGGCGAATATTGGCGCGTGGACGGAATTTTACAAGGATTCCAAACTTGGAGCTGATCTGGCCGAAGACGATGAGATGGGGAAGAAAGTTCTAGATGAAATGCTTCCTGTCGTTATGGAGCGTGCAGTCGAACAGTCGCGGGGCGGCGATGTTCCCATCTTGGCCCTTGGAGAAGGAGACATGACGGCCTCGCGGATGCTCAGGATGAAGCTGGCGCCTTCCGCGCTTTCGCCTATCACCATCGTTGAACCTGCTGTTTCACCTGAGCAATTCGCTGCCAGCAGGCTGACCCAATTTGAGGATCTCCGCCATATTTCTAAGCCCATTGAAGACCTCCAGCCCGGAGAAGTGACGCCTCCAAGAATCGTATTTGGGTCGCTTTTCTTTGAATACATCGACCGCGAAAGGGGACTGGAAGTTCTGAAACAGATTGCCTCGCCGGACGCGGAATATGTTTTTGTATTTCATTACAGAGATTCTGCCGCCGCCGACCGAATTCACTTCGAGATGAAAGACCTGGAAACCGCTATCCGTTTTATGGACCTTACCATCCGGTACGCCAAAGATCTGGTCACGGTGGAGCAGTATGACAAAGATGGCGAGACTCTTTTGGGCGAGATGTCCTGGCAATTAAAAAGCCAGGCTGAGAGAGATAAAAGAAGTCTGAAAGGCTGGAAAAGATCCAGCCCTGACATTGCGGAGCAGATGGTCCCGTATCTTCTTACCCAATACGAACCCAGGCTTTCGGATTTGAAAAAAGCCTACCTTGCTTATATCCGCCGATATATTCCTTTTCGCCGGCAGGACAATTTTTTGAAAGATATTTTCACGGAGCTCGAGCTGCCTGCCGCGCAGAGGGAAGAGCTGGTGCAATCCTCCGATGCTGTTTTTTCATCTGAAGCTGAAATCCGGACTTATCTTGAAACGCGCGGATTTTCGGTCCATTCGGTTAAGGCCGTTGATGTCCAGAAAAAGACCGGATTTTTTGTGGTCCGGTTTACACGCTCTGAAGTGCGTGAGGAAGTTGAAGCGGTCCCATTGAGCAACGCGGATGCGCTCAAGGTTCTGGAAAAGATGAGGATGTGGCCCTGGCTTGAAGGAAAGTTGGATTACCGGATTGAAATTGAAGGGGACGGCACCGGCCCGGTCCGCCTGACTATCAATGAAAATGTGGCGGGTGAAACAAAGCTGAACCAAATTTTTGAGCGTGGCAGCGAGGAACTCAACGGTTTTCTGAATCAACTTGTAACAGCAGGCCGCGACTCCATCACAAACCCCTGGAAGTTTGGATTCGCGGTCGGAGGTTTTGTAGAGTTTGTTTTATTTATGATGCTGGTGGATGTTCTGGCCACGACTTCCATGCTGGGCGTGGCGGCTTGGGCGCTTTTGGGCGGTGTACCCGCTTTTGTTCTCACTTTTATCGCGGTGAGAGACGAGGAACACGGGAAAATCAAAAATGTCGTTGATGATTTTGTCCAAAAAGGACGTTCTGAAATCAGAACCACCGAAATCCAGGAGCTTGAAGACAAAGGAATCCTGCTCTGGGTCCAGAAAGTGGCCGGTTACGGCATTCATTTTGAAACAGGTTCCGAATCAGACCCTGTCCGTATCACGGTCCATTCAACGGACAACGGGGACATCCTCTATGACGAAAAATTTGCCGCGGGCGATGCACGGCTTGGGAAATTTGTAAAAGAACTGAAAGCTTTGCTTGAAAACGCGGTTCTGTTTCAAGTGCTGCTTGGGCTGATCATGGGTTTCCTGGTTCACGGCGTGATCGCGGTCATTATTTCTGAAATTGTGGCGCTGCAATGGGCCCCGTTGAATCTTATCGCATTCACTCTCAGCCTGCCGTCATTTGTCTGGGGTATGAAAAATGAGGTTGATCATCTCAAGGGCGAGACCCAGGCCCTGGTCAAAAATTTTATCACGCCCCGCGACCGGGCCGCGGATGAAGGCCGCGAAATCGTGGTCAAGCGCGAACGTTCGGAAGTCCGCACTTCCCCGGGCGGCCTGGGCACACTGAAAAAAGAGGACATCGCGGACGTCACTTTATTCACCGAGCAAAAAGCCGTTGTGACCTTGCGCGATGGCCGCGAAATAGAGCTTACGCCTCTGGAAACCGGCGGCAAATCCAAAATCCTGGCCTACGAGGCAGATGGCCGTGTGCTTCTTTTAAAAACCATGCCCACAGGTCTGCGGTTGGGTGAAGAGGAGATTTACCGCTCACTGCTGGACAAGGAAGCCCGCACGATTGAGCTGCTTAATAAATGGGGCATCGACACGAGTTCTGTTTCTCTCTGGCGGGGGGAAGTGGAAGTGGACCGCCCGGGGATCCTGATCGAAGGCCCGGACCTTCCGAACCTTGTGACCTATGTTGAACGCCTGCCGCTTCGCTACCGCATCCAGATTTTCAAACAGTACGTGCAGAAAGTTTGGCAGGCGCTTGAAGGCCGCGGCGCGGAAAGCCTTTCTCTTTCAGATCTGAAACCTCACAATGTCCTGCTTAGGATCATTGAAGAAGCGGGTAAAGAACCGCGTTTTGAAGTGAGTTTGATCGATCATGAAGGCACGCGTTTCTGGTCGGATGAACCCGTTGATGACTATGTGGTTTCGACGCGGCCCTACAAGCTCAGCAACTGGACCGCTTTTTCTCTTTACCGTGCCGTTGCGGCAGGCAAGATCAACCGCCGGGACATGCTGGGTCTCATGAGCTTCGCGGAACTGGTTATGTTTTTCTATATTTTTGTGCTGAAGGACGGGACTTATAACGCCAGGATCGGCGGGATTGAACAGGAAATCCTGCCGGGCGACATTCCCGTGGCTGTGGGCATTGTTGACAGGATGCGCAGGAATTTTGAAAAATTCCGGAAGTTTTCCTTTTATGAAGAGCTTCCGCCGGGGCCTGCCGGCGTCAATGCCAATGATGTGTTTAAATCATTCCTGGAGGAGATTGACCAACTTGCGGCCCTTGCTGAAAAAGGACCCAAAAAAGGCATTGAGCCGGGAGATGGCAGTGCTATTTTTGAAATTGTCAGAGAACCAAACTGGTTTTTTGAAAAGCTGAAGGCCTGGGGCAAATACCTCCTTTACCCGCTTTACATTTTTTATCCGCTGGTGCTGCTCGCGAAATTATTTCAGAAGCCGCCTGCGTCGCCATTCGAACCGCCGGCGTTAACAGCGCTGATGGATGTTGCTCAGCTTCTCAACTACCTGGCTGATATCCGCAACCCCTTTTCTGAACGCGCGTTTATTCTCAAAAACAATCCAGCCAT
>CAZKMJ010000114.1:0-7463 GCA_964553835.1 uncultured bacterium | reverse complement strand
GGTGCGTCAGATTGAGGCAGCAGCCCTGAAAAAAATCCGCGGTTTCCTTTCCGAGCAGAATGACACGCTCGGCAATTACATCAAGGAATGAGCACCGCGGCGGCCGGCATGGACCTCCACGCGCTCAAAAAGCTGGTCCGCGACATCCCGGATTTCCCCAAAGAAGGCATTCTTTTCAAAGACATCACACCCATCCTGAAACATCCGGAAGCATTCCGCTTCGTGGTTGACGCCCTGACCGACGAATTAAAAAAAGCCAAGATCGACGTGGTGGTGGGCATTGAATCTCGCGGGTTTATTTTCAGCCCGGCCGTGGTCTACAAACTTGGCGTGGGTTTTGTCCCGGTCCGCAAAAAAGGCAAGCTCCCGCACAAAACCGAGCAGGTCGAGTATGATCTGGAATATGGCAGCGCCATTCTGGAGATCCACCAGGACAGCATTATCAAGGGCGCGCGCGTGGCCATTATTGATGATTTGCTGGCCACGGGCGGCACAGCCCTGGCAGCGGCCCATCTGGTTGAAAGGCTGGGAGGAAAGGTCGAGAAAATAGCCTTCCTTATCGAACTTCTTTTCCTGAAAGGCCGTGAGAAACTTTCGAAGTACGGCGTTCTTAGCCTGATACAGTATTAGTCCGCAATTATCCACCTGCGCCAATGCGCAGGTGCGAGTGCCTGGCGAACTTGAAGTTCGCCTAGGCATCGGCCCCGGTAGCTCAATTGGATAGAGCAGATCCGTCCTAAGGATAAGGTTGCTGGTTCAATTCCGGCCCGGGGCACTTTTGCTTACGCAAAAGTACCTCGCCGTGAGCGTTTAAAGATTACGCTCTACGGCGATGGCAATCTGGAATTGAAGGGAGCAGCCCGAGCCTTTTCAAGCTGTTGCGACTTTATAGGAGCAACAGCCACCGCCGAGGGCTGCGGCTGGCCTACCACAGCACCGGTTTCATTTCGCCAGAAATGAAGCTTACCGGTGCGGAGGAGCCAATTCCGGCCCGGGGCACCACTCACAAATCCAGCTTTTTCGGGTCCTGTCACCCGGTATCCTGTGCGCGGCCTGCGACTTTTCATTATCTAATCAATTGGGAATGATTCTTAGAGGCAATCCATCTAATAAGGGCTGTACTTAGACAGGCTTGGTAAAAGTCTAGTCCGTGCTCGGAACACCGTGTGCCACCCGAAAAAGTGCCGTTGCTCGCTAAAAAAAGAAAGCGCAAGCTTTATGGAGTCTGAGGAACTGCCGAAACTGAAGCCCCATAACGAAGACCCATAAGTTTCCGCTGAAGTGGCTAGTCCCTCGAAGCACGATTGACATCCTATAATCCCTGTAATAGTATGAAGCATCCTTGGGGGAGAGGATAAAAAATTATCACAAACCTTGATCACAACATGACTAAGCTCCATCAAAAGATGGGGCTTTTTTTCTTTTTGCTCCTTTTCGCGGCCACCTCCGCCGTCCCTGTTCCCGTCCTTTACGCCGAAGAAGCCCTTTCTCAGGAAAAACTCCAGAAACAGAAAGATAAATGGGAGAAAGAGCGCCAGCAGCAGACCGAATTCCTGGACAAGAAGGAAGCCCAGCTGGAAATCATCAAGCAGAACCTGCTCCAGAAAGTGGAGGAGCTTGAAGCCAGAAAAAAAGCATGGGATGCTGAAAAGAAGGCGGCCGCCGAACCTCCCGCAAGCCCTTCTTCCATCAGTCTTCTGGAAGAGCTTAACAAGAAAAACGAAGAAATTATCGAGCTGAAAAAGAAAAACGACTCGCTTCTGGAAAAACAGAGATCTTCTCCTACCGAAAAACTTTCCAAGCGCGAAAAAGAAGTCAATGCTCAGGCCCAGGCGCTGGCACGCTGGGAACAGGACCTGAAGCAGAAGCTTGTGGCCGCCGAGCAATTTAAAAAAATGTGGAATGAAAAGCTCAAGAGCCTTGAAGAGCAGCAAAACATCCTGAATCAGCAGAAGAAGTCCATGGAGAGCGAGAAGTTGAACTGGGACATCCAGGCCCAGCGCGACGCCAGGCAGAAGTCCGGCGGCGCGGGGATCAAAGCGGTTACGCCGGCGGCGGACGAGGAACAGCGCAAAAAATTCGAGCAGCAGAAAGAAGAATGGGAAAAAGAACGCGTAGCGCTTCTGGAAAGCCTTCAGGCCCAGAAAAAGCAGATTGAAGCTATTGAGGCGGCGGCGCCAAAGGAAAATCCTGAGACCCTGGCGAAGGTCAAGGAGCTGGAATCTGAAATTCAGGCCCTTGAAAATGAAAACAAGTCTCTGAAAACGGAGGCGGCTTCTGCGCCCAAAGAAAACCCTGAAACGCTTGCGCGGATCAAGGAGTTGGAGTCTGAAATCCAGGCGCTGGAAGGCGAGAACAAGTCCCTAAAGGAGGAAGCGGCTGCACCCAAAGAAAATCCGGAAACTGCCGCAAACCTGAAAAGGCTGGAATCGCAAAAGGCCAAACTTGAATCCCGGCTTGCTGCTCTTGAGACCGAAAACCAGTCTCTGAAGGAGCAGGTTTCGGAAGCCCCGAAAGAAAATCCCCTTACCCTTGCGAAAGTCAAAGAGCTTGAATCCCAGATCACTTCTCTTCAAGCTGAGAATGGCAGCCTGAAAGCTGCCAAGGAACAGCTTGCTGGCAAAAATGATGAAACGACCTGGAAACAGAAGGCGATTGAACAGAACCAGGCCCAGAAAGAAGCCGAGTTGATCCAGCGGGAAAAGGCGCTTGAGTTGAAAGAGAAAGAAGCCGCGAATATGGAAGCGGTTCGCAGGGAGCTGGCCGCGGCCAAAGGCGAGCTTGCGCGTTCCCGCCAGCAGCTTCTGAGCTCCCGCGAAAGTTTTGAAACGGAAAAGAAAGAATGGGAAGCGCAGAAAGCCGCTGAAACCGAAAAAATTTCCAAAACCGGAAGTCAAGCACAGGTCCTTCAGACCAGCCTGGCATCGGTGAAAGCGGAGTTGGCCCGGCTTAAAAAAGAAAAAGACATGCTGGACGCCCAGCAGAATGATTTGATTGCCCAGGTCCAGACACTGAAACAGGAAAATGAGGGGCTGAAAGCAGCGCCGCCCAAAGAGGTCGTTAAAACAAAAGAAGTGGTGAAAGAAGTTGTGAAGCTGGACACGGCCGCGATGAATGAGTTAAAGCAGGAAAACGCCGCCCTCCAAAAATCCAATGATGATTTGAAGCTGCAGATCCAGCAGTCGCTTGAGGAGTCACAGGCCAAACGCGCGGACCTCGACGCTGAAGCGAAGAGACTTGCTGCTGAGAAGGCCGCTCTTGAGAAACAGGTCACTTCCCTGAAGGGTGATCTGGAGCAGAAGGCCGGCGAATATGAGATCAAGCTCCAGCAATCCCTGGATGCCGCCCAGCAAAAAAATGCTGACATGCAGGAAGACTTGAAAGCCGCGAAAGCCGAAAGCCTGAGCTTGAAAAAGGAAATCAAGACCTTGAAGGACGAGCTTGCGCAGAAACAGGCGGTACGTGAACAGACGCTCTCCGAAGAAAACCGCAAGCTCGAACAGCAGTACCAGAGCCGGGTCAAGATCCTGGAATCGCGCCAGGCTGAAGTAGAGCAGATCAAGGCAAGCCTGACGCAGCAGCAGGAGAAAGTCCGCACGGACCAGGCCCGGATTGAAGCTCAGAAAGTGTCGATGGAATCTGAACGCCAGGGGCTGGCCCGTGAAATCCAGGAAAATGAAAAGAAACAGCAGGAGATACAGACGATTGTGGCCCGCTTGCGGGAGCAGGAAAATGATATAGCCGCGCGCCAGAAAGAAGTCCAGGCCGCGCATGACGCCAGTTTGTTTGAGAAAAAAGAATTGCTCGGAAAACAGCAGGGTTTCGCGTCGGAAAAACGCCAGCTGGTGGAATTCAAGCAGCATTTGGATGAGCGCCAGGCCCGGATCCAGGAAAAAGAAGAAGGCTTTCTGGAACAGCAGAAAACTCTCAAGAAAAGCAGTTTTGAGCTGGAGCAGGTCAAGCGGCAGGTGGAACGTGCCAAAGCGGACGCGGAAGCTGAACGCCAGGATCTGGCTGACCAGAAAAACAGTCTTGGGCTCCAGCAGAAAGAGCTGGAAGGGTTAAAGCTTGAGATTCAGAACAGCAAAGCCGCGCTCGAGAAGCAAGAACTGGCCCTCAAGGCGGAAAAAGCCGGCATCGCGAAAGAAAAGGAAAATATCGCGGCCCTGAGGGCGGAGGCGGACACTGAGCTTGCGGGCGTCAAAGCCAAAATTGCCCAGGACCAGGAAATTCGCGAGAAAAAGATTGCCGACTTGAAGGCGCAGGAGCAGGAACTTTTCAAGGAGAGAGAAACAATCCAGGCCCAGACCATCCAGCTTCAGGAAAACCAGGCGCGGCTGGAAAAGGTTTCACAGTCCGTTGATGCCCAGAAGGCCGAAGTTGCAGCGAAGGAAGCCAAGCTCGCGAAAGTCCGGGATGAGATCACGAAGATTAAGTCAGCGTTTGAGGCCGACCGCGCGCGCTGGAACCAGGCTGTGGAGGATTTCAAGCTTCGTCAGTCCGAATTTGACCAGGAAAAGACTGCTTTTGGTGCCGCGCTCAATAAGTTTGAAAATGACAAGCTGGCTTGGGCTAAAGAGAAGAAATCAGAGGATGCTGATCTGGCGGCCCGGACCCGCGCTGTAGAAGAAAAAGAGACCGCGCTGGAGGTCAAATTCAACCAGCTTGCGCCTTTGAAAGAAAAGATTGCGCAGCAGAAACAGTCGCTTGATGCCCGTGAAGCCAAACTTGATGGGGAAGCCGCCGCACTGAAAACCAGGGAAGACGCACTGGCTTCGGCAGCCGCGGAACTTGACAAGAAAACCGGAGTTCTTGCCGCGGCTGAAAAGAAGCTGGAAGCAGAAACTGCGGCTCGGGCCGATGAGCTTGCAGCGCGAGAGCAGGATCTTGCGGCATTCAAGCTTAAGCTGGAAGGCCGTGCTCAGTCTCTGGTGGACCAGGACAAGGAAATGGCCGCAGCGCGCGCACAGCTTTCCGATGACAAATTACAGTGGAATGAAATCAAAAGAGCTGCTGAAAAGAAGCAGGCCGGAGAAGACGCGCGCCTTGGCGCCCTTGCCGCGAAGCTGGAAGAGCGGCAGAAGACCGTCACGGATAAGGAAGCCCGTCTGGACGGATTACAGGCAAGTCTGACACAGGCCAAATCCACCCTGATCCAGGAACGCAAGAAACTCGAGACTGAAAAAACCCAGTTCGAAAAACTTCGCGCTGACTGGGAAGCCAAGATCACTGAAAGCCGCAACCTGATTGCGGCCAACGAAGCCTCGCTTTCAGAACGCATTCGTTCTTTTGAGGCTGATGACGCGGCCCTTAAGGCGGCTGGTTTGCAGTTGAACCAGAGCAAGGTAGAGATTGAGGGTCAAGCCCAGGCCCTTAAGGAATTGAAGGGCACGCTTGAATCCCGGCAGCAGGCCTTGACGGTTCGTGAAAATGCCCTGAGTGAAAAGACCCGCACTCTTTCAGCTGACAAAAAACAGTTTGATGAAGCGCTCCGCAATTTTGAAGCAGACCGCCAGACCTGGGATCTTCAGGCTTCCGAGCTCAAGTCAAAGCTTTCACAGGACCGCCAGCGTTTTGAAAACCAGAAGCTGCTGGCTGAGACCAAAATCAAGGATGACAGCCAGAATGTGCTGTTGAGGCGTCAAGACCTTGAAAAGCGCGAAGCGGCCCTACTGGAAAAACAGAAGAACCTTGAGCAGGAAGAGCAGTTGTTGAAGATCGAAAAAGAAAAATTCTCGGATCGCCAGGAAAAGCTGCTCCAGGAAACTGTTCAGTTCAAGACCCGCCAGGAAGCGTTGGAGCACGACAAGGAAGTTTATGAAAAGCAGGCCGCGGAGCTGAGCCAGCTGCGCTCCGCGTGGGAGCTTGAAAAAACCGAGCAGTTGGGCAAGATACAGACCGAACGCCAAAACCTTACGGCCCTTGAAAAAGCGCTTTCGGAGCGTGAAAAGAAAGCTGCTCTTCTCGACCAGCAGAATGAGCAGCGGCAAAAGAACCTGGAAGAGCGTCAGCAGGCCTTTGCGGCCGAGAAGCAGGCCTGGACCAGCCAGATTGCGGCCAAGGAAACCGCGATTGCCCAGGCCCGCACTTTGATGAGTCAGGGCGCACAGGCGCTTGACGCGCGTGAGCACGAAATCCTGCGCAAGGAAGAGGCCGCGAAAAAGGAAAAACAGGCACTGGAAGATTCCATGAAAAAAATCGCGGATCAGGCCTCCGAATTTGAAAAGAAGCGCGCAACCCTGCAGGAACAGACTGCCGTTTATCTCCAGAATGTCGAATCTTTCAACAAGACGCGCCAGGAATGGGAACAAAACCGCCTGGCCAGCGAGCAGAAATTTGAGCAGAACCTGAAGACTCTTGAGCTGGCCAAGACGAAGATCGAGCAGGAAAAGGCCCGCTCCGCGGAAGAGAAGAAAAATTATGAGAATGCCATTTCTCACAGCCGCGAAGAGTTGGAAAGAAATTTCACGTCTTTGACCGGACGTGAGAACCAGCTGCGCGGCCTGCAGGACCAGATCCAGGGTGAGTGGGCGACGCTTCGCAAATCGGAATCCGACCTTGAGGCCGCGAAACGAGCGGCCCAGGACGAGCTTCAGAAACAGCAGGGCCGATTGACGGAATGGGAAGCTCGCCTGAGCCGCCAGGATTATCAGCTCCAGGAAAAACAGCGTGTGCTGGATGCCCGCGAACTTCAGCTGCGCCGCCGTGAAAGCCAGTGGCTGCCGGCCGCGCAGTCACCTGCCAGCGAAGCTCTTATGGAAGAAGCCAAGCGTTCCGGCATTGAATCTGTGGCCGCCCCGGCCGGAAAGTTCAAGAGCTAGCCCGCCCTTCATGGGTATATCAGTACGGAACCAGAAAAAAATATTACGGCTGGAATTAAAGAAAAGGCTGGCTGCTCTTACTCCAAAAAGCAGGAAGGCCCGGAGCCTTAAAATTTTCCGGAAAGTTTTAAAAAATCCTTTCTATAAAAAGGCCGGCAGCATTCTGGTCTATGTTTCATTTGGTAATGAAGTTGAAACCGGGCCCCTCATCCGGCATGCTCTGAAAGATGGAAAGAGAATTTTCGCGGCCAAGGTCCGGGTCTCAGACAAGAAAATCCACATCTACCGGATACAAGATTTTAAAAAAGATCTGCGGCGCGGGGCTTTTGGAATTATGGAGCCCAAATGCAGGCAGCAAGGTAAAGCCTCTGAGCTCGACCTTGTTCTTGTGCCGGGCCTGGGGTTTGACCGAAAAGGCAGGAGATTGGGGCGCGGCGAGGGTTATTTCGACCGTTTTCTGGCCCGCGCCAGCAGGGCGAAAAAAATCGGCCTGGCTTTCCGGGTGCAGCTCGTCCCCAGAATTCCGGCGCTGAAACATGACATCCCGGTAGACAAAATAATTACGGACTGATATGTACTTTTACGAATTCTCAATTCAATTGGATGTAATGCAGAAGCCGGAGCGGTATAACCTCAAGGACT
>CAZKMJ010000113.1:5026-7506 GCA_964553835.1 uncultured bacterium | reverse complement strand
GGCCGGTTTTTGTGTGGACCTGTTGAAGATTAGGAAAGGTGTTTGGACACCAGCTTCGTCATCTCAAACATGTTCACGACGCCTTTGCCGCCGAAAACAGCCTTGAGTTTGCCGTCAGCATTGATGTTGCGCTTGTTCGCAGGATCCTGAAGCTTGTTCTTCCGGATGTAATCCCAAAGCTTCTTTACAACTTCACTGCGGGGCATCGGACCGCTTCCCACCACAGCGGCCAGGTCAGAACTGACATTCATCGGTTTCATAAACGCTGAATTTGCTTTAGCCATTAACTTGCTCTCCTTTTTTAAGAAGCCATTGGCGAACTTGCCCGGCTTATCGCTTGGGAACCATATTGACTGAGTTTTTTCTTTTTTTCAAGAGGGAAATTAATACTTTTTTAACCGGCATCCGGACCCATGTCCGAACACGGCATCGCCGCGGTTTGAAGAAAACCGCATGGGATGACCGCTACTTTGCCAGCAAAGTCTTGATTTCCTTCATGAAATGGCTGACATCCTGGAATTCCCGGTACACACTGGCAAAGCGGACGTACGCAATCTGGTCCATTTTGGCCAGCCGCTGCATAATAAACTCCCCGATCACACGCGAGGGCACTTCCTTTTCATACTTTTCATGGAGCATCTTCTCAAGGTCTTCGACCACCTTGTCCTGGTCCTCCACTGGCACCGGCCTCTTTTCACAAGCCTTATGCACCCCGGCCAGAACCTTGGAACGCTCATAAGGTACCCGGCGCTGGTCCTTCTTTATAATGTAGAGAGGGATTTCCTCAATACGCTCATAGGTAGTGTAGCGCCTGCTGCAAGCCTCACATTCCCTCCTGCGGCGGATAACCAGCCCCTCGTTCACGGTGCGTGAATCGATGACTTTGTCATTCTCCTTTTTACAGAACGGGCAGCGCATGCTTTATTTGTATTTCCCCATAAGTTCAGAATAAAGCGGGAATCTCTTGGTCAGGGCGCCGACTTTCTGACGGACTTTTTCAAGATGGTTCTCATCCATAGGTGCCTGGAGGGTCTCGTCGATCAGGGCCGCGATTTCTTCCATTTCCTTCTCCCCCATGCCGCGGGTCGTGACGGCCGGAGTGCCAAGGCGGATACCAGAAGCCTTAAAGGGCGATTCCTTGTCAAACGGGATCATGTTCTTGTTCACGGTAATGCGAACCAGATCAAGAGTGTCCTGAACCTGCTTGCCGTTGAAACCTTTCACTTTCACGTCCACCAGCATCAGATGATTGTCCGTGCCGCCAGATGTGATGCGGAAACCGCGCGCTGCCATGGCCTTGGCCAGGGCTTTGGCGTTTTTCACGACATTCTCACCATATTTTTTGAATTCAGGCGTCATGCACTCTTTGAGCGCGACGGCCTTGGCCGCGATGATATGCATCAGCGGTCCGCCCTGGATGCCCGGAAAAACCGCGGAATCAATGTCCTTGCCATATTTTTCTTTGCAAAGAATCAAGCCTGCGCGGGGGCCGCGAAGCGTTTTGTGTGTGGTGGTGGTTACAACGTCAGCGTAAGGCACCGGGCTCGGGTGATGCCCTGTGGCCACTAGGCCCGCGAAATGCGCCATATCGACCATGAGGATGGCGCCGATTTTGTCCGCGATTTCGCGGCCGCGCTTGAAATCAATAATACGCGGGTAAGCCGAAGCGCCCATCAGGATCATTTTGGGTTTGTGCTGCAGAGCCAGAGATTCCAGATTGTCATAATCAATCCGCTCGTCTTTTTCAGAAACACCATACGGAATGATTTCGTGGAATTTTCCGGAATAATTCATTTTGTGACCGTGGGTCAAATGGCCGCCGTGTGTCAGGTCCATACCCAGGATCTTGTCTCCGGGCTGAAGCAGCGCCATGAACACCGCGACATTGGCCGAAGAACCTGAGTGAGGCTGCACATTGGCATATTCGGCGCCGAAAAGCGCCTTGGCGCGTTCAATCGCGAGGCGCTCAACGGTATCGGCATTTTCACAGCCGCCATACCAGCGCTTGGAAGGATAACCTTCCGCATATTTATTGGTCAGGACAGACCCGGCCGCTTCCAGCACAGCAGGCGAAGTGAAGTTCTCGCTGGCAATGAGCTCGATATTATCGTTCTGGCGGTGAATTTCGTGGCGGATAGCCTCGAAAACTTCCGGATCCTGGTCCCTCAAAAAAGAATCAGAGGCCATGTTTTTGTTCGTACTGTCTGATTTTGTTAACACGCTGCTCATGTCTGCCCCCTTCAAAAGGTGTATTAAGCCATTTTTCAATAACCGGAATCAATTCCTTGTGATCCATAAACCCTGAGCCCAGGATCAGCATATTGGAGTCGTTGTGCGCGCGTGAAAGCTCAGCTTCTTTTATATTGTGCACAAGGGCAGCACGCACGCCCTTGACCTTATTGGCCGCGATCGCGGAGCCAATACCCGTGTAGCAAATGCCAATAGCTTTCAAGCATTCACCTTTCGCGACTTTTTCCGCG
>CAZKMJ010000113.1:0-5016 GCA_964553835.1 uncultured bacterium | reverse complement strand
GAATCGCCGGAAAAAGTGCCGCAGTCCACGGGCTGGAAATTATTTTTGACAAGCCAGTCCAGGACCTGCTTCTTGACTTCAAAGCCCCGGTGGTCGCAGGCAAAGGCAACTTTGACCGGAGCGCTCATGCAATGATCTTCTGCCAGAAATCTTTGGTCTTTTTTTCGATGCTCTTGATGACTTCCTCGTAAATCAGCATGCCCATGCCGATCGGATCCGGAACGCCAAGAACAATGATTTTGTCTTTGGCTGCCGGATAAAGCCCGGTGATGAAAACATAGTGTTCATGAGACATGCAGAAAACAATGTCCGCGTCTTCAATGTCCGTGCGGGTGCATAATTTGCTCTGGTGCTTCGAAATATCAATTTCGCGGTTTTGCATGACCAGCACAGCTTCAGGGGTCGCGGTCGCGCCTTCGCGCGCTCCCACGCCGCAGGAAACCACTTCAATCTGTTCGTGAAAACCTTTATGTTTCAGCTCGTCGCGCAGCCAGCCTTCAGCCATGGGCGAACGGCAGGAATTGCCGGTGCAAACGAAAAGCACTCTTTTGCGCGGGAATTTCCCGGCCTTGACCTTTTCCACAGCCGCGTCGATGGCGTCTGATTCAGCGCCTTTGCGTATCACCACAGGCACCTCGCCCGTAATGTCGACAATGGTGGATTCTTTTGCGTATTCGGTTTTTCCGCCATCAATGACGTAATCAACCTGCCCGCCCAGGACCGACATGACTTCATTCACCGCCACAGGTGAAGGACCGCCTGAAAGGTTGGCGCTGGTCCCGAAAAAGGGCTCCCCGGAAGCATTAATCAGGGCCGTGGTCAGCCTGCTCTTGGGAAAACGCAGGCCGATTTTTTCGCCCGATTGGTTCATAGCGATCAAAGTCAAGGGCCCGGGCCAGAAAAGCCGTGTCAGAAATTTAAAGGCAGGCGTTTTTTTGACTTTAAGATGATCCAGCATATCCAGGCTTCCGATATGGAAGGTGTACTGTTTTCCTGCTTCCCTGTTCTTGATGCGGTCCAGGGACTGGCTGATGCCGGGCGCGCTCATGGGCCCGCCGATGCCGTAAACCGTTTCAGTCGGGAACGCGACCACCTTGCCTTCACGGGCCGCGCGCACCACTTCACGGATCTTGGAAAGGTCCGGGTCTTTTGAGTCGAGTTTAATTAAAACAGTAGATGCCATGAATTATTTTACAGCGTACGCAGTCTGCTGCAGCTTTGCGTCCTTTTCTTTCACGGTATCAGCCATCTTTTTCTTGAAGGCCGTAAGTTTGTCGGACATGGCGTTGTCCGCCACGCCCAGGATCTGCGCGGCCAGAATGCCCGCGTTACGCGCTCCGTTGACCGCGACCGTGGCCACGGGAATGCCGGGAGGCATCTGCACGGTGGCAAGCAGCGCGTCAAAACCGGCAAGCGGCGAAGAATTGACCGGAACGCCGATGACGGGAAGCGTGGTGTGGGCCGCGATCACACCCGCAAGATGGGCGGCGCCGCCAGCTCCCGCGATAAAAACACGGAAACCCTTTTCTTTGGCGCTGGTCACAAATTCGGCGACCGCGTGCGGCGTGCGGTGCGCGGACATGACGTGAATTTCATAGCCGATGCCGAAATCTTTCAGCACGGCGGCCGCGTCGTTCATGACCGGAAGATCGGAATCACTGCCCATTAAAATAGCGACCTTGCTCATTTCAAAACCTCCATGGCCCTGCGGCCAATATCTCTGCGGTAAAAACTGCCTTCAAAGTGGATGTGGGCGACCTGGACATACGCGCGGTCGTGCGCGGCTTTCAGATTTTCTCCAAGCACGGTGACGACCAGCACGCGGCCGCCGGCCGTGATGAATTCATTGCGGGCATTCAGCGCGGTGCCGGAATGAAAAACGAAAGCGTCTTCCTGCCGTGCCACGGTTTCAATGCCCTGAATGGGAAAGCCTTTGTGGTAAAAACCCGGATAGCCGCCGGAAGCGATCACGATGCCCATGCACGCCTTGTCGTGCCATTCCAGAGCTTCAGTGCTCAGCCCGCCGCTGGCGATCTGCGCCAGCACAGGAAGAAGGTCGGATTTCAAACGGGGTAAAATGACTTCCGCTTCAGGGTCCCCGAAGCGGCAGTTATATTCCAGGACCATGGGGCCGCTCTTGGTCAGCATGATGCCCGCGTACAAAAGACCGCGGTACGGAATGCCGTCCTTGGCAAGGCCCTGGATCATGGGCTTGATGGCAATGTCCACGATCTCATTAAATTTTTCATCGCTGACAAACGGGCACGGAGAATAAGCGCCCATACCGCCCGTGTTAGGGCCTTTGTCATAATCGTAAGCACGCTTATGGTCCTGAGACCTTGCAAGTGGAATGATTTTTTCGCCGTCACTCAGAGCCAGAATGGAAACTTCTTCGCCTTCCAGCTTCTTTTCAATGACGACTTTTTTTCCGGCGTCGCCGAAAACGCCTTCAGCCATCATGCGGGTCAACGCCGCGACGGCGTCCTGCGTGTTGTCGCAAATGACCACGCCCTTGCCCGCAGCAAGCCCGTCGGCCTTGATGACCACAGGCATTTCAGTTTCAATGCAGAAATGCTTGGCTTCATTGACATTGCTGAACAATTCATAGTCGGCGGTGGGAATGCCGTACTTGGACATCTGGTCCTTGGCAAAGGCCTTGCTTCCTTCTAATAAGGAAGCGTTCTTGGAGGGTCCGAAAACCTTCAGGCCTTCTTTTTCGAATTCATCGGTAATGCCGGCCACAAGTGGGGCTTCCGGCCCGACGATGGTCAGGTCAATGGCTTCACGCTTTGCAAACTCCAGAAGGCCTTTAACATCATCCGATTCAATGGGATGGCATTCCGCGAACTTGGCAATACCCGCGTTGCCGGGAGCGGCATAAAGTTTGGTCAAAAGAGGGCTTTGAGAAATTTTCCATGCAAGCGCGTGTTCCCTGCCGCCGGAGCCGACAATCAATACCTTCATACCACCTCCACAGAACGTCTTTTGGTGATTTCGCCTATCACCCAGGACTGCAGTTTGAATTTTTCAAGGACTTTGATGGCTTTCTGCGCGTGCTTCCTGTCAAGAATGACCACCATACCGATGCCCATATTAAAGGTACGGGCCATCTCGTAATCCGATATGTTACCAGAATCCTGAACCTTGCGAAAGAGCTTCGGCAGGGTCCATTCATCCCGGATAAGAGTTGCACCGTAAGGTTCGGGAATGACACGCGGAAGATTGTCGATAAACCCGCCGCCAGTGATGTTAACAATGCCTTTGAGCGGAAGGGCTTTCATTAATGCAAGCACTGGCTTGACGTAAATACGCGTAGGAACAAGAAGCTCGCGGCCGATAGGGCCGCTCAGCTCTTTTGCTGAGAAAATTTTTCGCAGCAAAGAATAACCGTTGGAATGAAAGCCGGAGGAAGCAATGCCAACGATCGCGTCACCCGGCTTGATGGTTTTCCCGGAAATAATTTTTTTACGGTCGACCACACCCACTGAAAAACCCGCGATGTCATACTGCGCGTCGGCGGAACCGTTGGTTTCATAGAAGCCGGGCATGATGGCGGTCTCCCCGCCTGTTAACGCACAGCCGGCCTGACGGCAGCCGTCTACCACACCCTTCAGGACCTGACGGATGACTTTGGGCTCAAATTTGCCGGAAGCAAAATAATCGAGGAAGAAAATGGGCTTGGCACCGCAGGTAATGAGGTCGTTGACGCACATGGCCACCAGGTCAATGCCAATGGTGTCATGTTTGCCCTGAAGACGGGCGATTTCCAGCTTGGTGCCGACGCCGTCGGTAGAAGAGACAAGAAGAGGGTCTTTAACGCCTGATTTTTTGAAGTCGAAAAGGCCTGCAAACCCGGTGGCGCTGCCCAAAACGCCAGGCACATGCGTGGAGCGGATCAAACGCGTTATTTCGCGGTTATACGCGGGATCACCTTTAAGGTGAGGCACGCCCGCTTTTTCATAAGTCCAGTTTTTCATACCCCTCTGAAATTAGGGGGGCAGTATAACTGATCAGGAGGGAAAAATCGAATGCTTTCTAGTGTTTCTTGATTCTGGAGCGGAGGTCGTTTAAAAGCCTGGTAAGCGAGGATTCATTGGCCTGGCCCATAACATCACCTTCCGCAGGAGCAACTGCCGCGGGAGTCACTTGACCTGTGTAGGATTCGGTAAAAATCTCGTTCCGGAACCCAGAATCCACGCTGCCGGTCTGGAAATTAGCGGCAGCGACAGCTTGCTGGAAATTTAAAACACCCGATGACTGCGTGATATTGTCAGAAAATCCAACCGGCATTCCCAGCACCATCGCATTGAAGTCCGGGCTGAACTGGAAATTAATATCGGTCAGCTGCGAATCGAAAGCGAAATTAACCGTAGTGACGCCGAATGTGTTTGCCGTGATGGCCGGGGCTGCCGTAAGAACGCTGGATGAAGAAAGGTCTGTAAGAGATGAATACGATTCCGTAGTAAGCGCCAGCTGATTGACAGCACCCCTCTCAAGCACAGGCTGCAGAATAGCGGGCGCAGCCGCCGCAGGAGCAGGAGCTTCAATCACAGGCCTGATCACCTTCGCACCGCCGTTGGCATTCGCGTTGTTATTAATGAGCGGCTGAACTGGAGCAAGTGGCTGAATGACAATAGGCCCGCCATTGTTATTATTGCCAGCATTCAAATTCTGCTGTATCGCGGGAGCATTAGGCTGATTATTCATCATTACCATTCCCCCACCCACGCCAAAACCACCGCCCAAAATACCTCCGCCTTTAACACCTCCATTATCTCCACCACCTATGCCACCGTTGTTACCGCCGGGGAAAATACCGCCATTGTTGCCCCCGCCAAAAATTCCGCCACCGATACCCCCACCATTGTCGCCCCCGATACCACCACCAATGCCGCCACCATTGTCACCGCCAATGCCACCATCACCACCAATACCGCCATCGCCGCCGATACCACCGTCACCGCCGATGCCACCATCACCACCGATGCCGCCATCGCCACCAATACCACCATCACC
>CAZKMJ010000112.1:0-7654 GCA_964553835.1 uncultured bacterium | reverse complement strand
CCCCACTTTTCCAGAGCACGAAAAGTCCGGCGGCCGTGAAAAGCGTGAACGCCCCGCTGTAGATCTTATGCCCCAGCGAAACGCTGGGGCCGGCCAGGGTTTTAAAATAGGAAATGACCGGCAGGGCCAGTATGCCGCTGGATTCATGCCTGGCATACATCCGGAAATTAACAAAGGCGTCGCCGAACGCCAGCGCGTTGAATGCAAACATTGCGCCGACGAAGAAAACAGGGATGGCAAGAAGCAGGATGGTCTTTTTTGAACGCATCCTGAACGATTCAAACGCCAGGACCAGCCATAAAAATCCGGCGTATTGCGGCCTGACCAGGAATGCCGCGCCCAGCGTCATGGCACAAAGGAACATCTTCCCGCGGTCAAAAAACAGCGCGGCCGTGAAAATCAAAAATACGATCAATCCTTCGCTCATGTTCAGGCTTGTGAAAAGCACATAGGCGGGCGCGCAAAATAAAAACCAGCGGGAAGTCCACTCACTGCGGAAAAGCAGACGCCCCACCAGAACCGTTCCCGCAATACAAAGCAGCTGGATGATCAAGTACGCGGCCCCGGCCGGAATGAATTTCCAGAACAACGCCAGCACCGCGGGATAGCCGATAAAATACTGGCGGTCCGCAAAAACAACGTCCGAATAGACCCCGGTCATGCAAGCGTGTGCCAGAAGCAGATAATTTTTGCCGTCACGCCGCGCGGCGATTTCAGTCAAATCAAGCCCCAGAAACTGGAAAAGTACAAAAACCACAAGCACGCGCTGTAAACAAGCGGCCCCGATTTCTGTCCAGATATTTTTCAGACGGGTTTCCATTATTTGACCCCCAGCACGCCGTATTGCGCGCCCAGCGGAAGAAGAGCCAAAGCGGGTTCAAGAAAACGCAGCATCGACAGCACTTTGGGAAAGTAGAAAAGGAAACGGGTCCTGTCCGCAATCGAAAACCCCGCATCTTTTAAAAGTTTTTGCGCGTGCGAAAAACTAAAAGTCTCGGCATCGCGGTCAAACGCGATGCGGCTCATGACAAACTTTGTGCCAGGATTCCATGGATTGTTTTCATAAAAAGCAATATAGCTGTTGGGAAGCAGGCGTTTATAAACCAGAGAAAGGATATCAGGCCTGTCCGAAGGCTTGATGTGATGGAACACGCCATTGACATAGCAAAGATCAAAACCCTCTGAAGAATCCTTCATGCTCTCAAAACTCATAAAAGAAATATTCGGGGAATGGCAAAGACGGCGGGCATGCGACAGCGCGTTTTCAGAAGTATCCACCCCTATAATTTTTGAATCGGGATAATAGCGGGAAATCAATTCGCTGGTTCCGCCGGTACCGCAGCCAAAATCCAGAATTCTTCTCGGATGAAAGTCGCGAGGCAAGCGGCTTATCATGTCCTTTACCCTGCCTTCGGCGAAATAGGCTTTGCCCTCTCCGGTCACGGACAGCCCCTGGGAGAGCATGTCATCATACTCTCCGCTCAAGTAAAAAAGAGGCTCTGTCATTTCAGTTTTTCCTCAAGCAATGAGGCCGCCAGACGTACCCCTTCGGGGTTCCAGTGTGTGTCATCCGCGTGATAAAGAAATCTTCCGGTCTTGCTGTAATCGTCCGCCAGCGCGGCATAAAAATCGACAGCTTCAACTCCTGCCTCTTTTAATTTTTGGAGCAGAGTTTTCATAAAAACAGGTTCCGGCTTTCCGGGAATCAGCTGCCAGTAAACCGTTTCCTTATTGGGCACAGGCAGAAAAACAAAGCGCGTGCCCCGCAGCTTCAGTTCATCACTGTATTTTTTCAAAGCGCGCGCTATTTCCTCGGCGGTTTCAGGCTGCTGATCCGGATGGGCGCCGGTGCCCGCCGAAAAAATCATTTTGCCGTCCGCCGCGGCAAGATAAGAAGGCTTTTTCATCCAGGATTTCATGAAAGCCCGCACCCGCCCTTCGATCCCCCGCATCAGGGATTTCTTGGCCCATCGATCCATCAACACAGCCGCCGGCACGGGCAATTTAAATTTTGCAGGCGCGGGAGATGTTACCTCGCCAAGGATTTCCGGCAGGGCCCACTCCATCATGACAAATACCACGGTTTTTGGAGAATGCTCTTTGAAGCGCTTGTCGCTCAAAAATGTTTTCAACTGATAGTAGGGCGCGTACGTGTAAACAGGAACACCCAGTTTTTTTTCCAGAACTTCGGAAAGCAGATCCCCCTGGTCCAGGGCAGTCCCCATGGCGGTTGAATCTCCAACGACCACCACGGGATAATCTTCCAGCGCGCTGTCCGCTTTTCGATAACCGTAACGGTCGGTTTCCCACCGCACTTTCTTTTTGACCGCAAGGCCGGTGTGAGGAACCAGGTCGCCAACTTCTTCCATCTCGATTTTAAACATGGGATAAACCGGGCCGGGTAGCTGCGCAAATTGCTCGTGAACAATCAAGGCTTCCCATACGCGATGAGTAAAAAATTGGGGCGGGAGAAACAGCTCCGCAAAGCGCAGGAAAAGGCATACAGCCAGCGCCAAGGCGAAGGCCGCGGGAAACTTAAAACTGGAAGTAGATGAATTCTTTTCCACCACCCGCTCCATAGACACTCAGAAAGAAGAAACAAAGCACGTAAAACGCCGCACGCACGAAAACATTCCATTGCCAGACAGCCAGCCGGTTTTTGCGGACAAGCTGGGCGATTTCAACCAGCAGCACCGGGAAAATGTAAAATAAAAGGTCTTTGGCCTGCCAAGCAGTCGCCTGTGCGCTGAAATTCAGAAGTCCAGCCATCATGTCAAAAAACTGGGAGCATGACTGCGCGCGGAAAATAAGAAACCCCGCTGCAATGACATGAAACATGAAAACAACACGTACCCAGAACCACACCGCCTGCCCGCCCGCGCTTTTGGCCTGGACATTTTTCTGAAGCCAGGGCCGGGCCGCGGCATACAGGCAGAGCCAGATGCCGTGATAAACGCCGAACAAAACATAATGCCATGCCGCACCATGCCACAGGCCTATGCAAAACATGGACACAAGAGTGGCAAAATACAGCCTCCCTGCCGCGGGCAGAAAACGCGCGGAAAGGAAAACCGGAGTGTAAAGGTAGTCACGTATCCAGCGGCTAAGGCTGATGTGCCAGCGGTTCCAGAAGCCCTGAATGTTCAGGCTCCACAGCGGCTGGTCAAAATTGTGCGTTGTCTGAAAACCAAGCATGGCCGCCAGGCCCCAGGCAATCATGCTGTACCCCGCGAAATCGCAATAAAGCTGCCAGGTGTACGCGTATGCATTGATTAAAACCTGGCCAGTAGAATAAACCTGGCCGGCCGCAAAAAACGGGGCCGTCATGGCCCCAAGATTGTCCGCGGCGAAACCTTTCAGGAAGAGCCCCCAGAAAATAAACCAGGCACCTTCCTGAATTTTTTCAAAACCAGCTTTTCGCGGAGTTTCAATTTGCGGCAGAAGATCGGCCGCGCGGTCGATGGGTCCGGCGATCAACTGCGGGAAAAACGCGAGATAGAGCGCCAGATCCGTAATTTTTTTAACGGGCTTGAGCTGACCGCGGTCGATGTCCAGCAGGTAGCTGACGGACTTGAATGTATAAAAGGAAATGCCCACGGGGGCCATAATGTCCAGAGAACCCGTAAAATGGCCCAGAAAAAAATTATAATATTTAAAAAATCCAAGGGCCGCAAGGTTGGCCGCGATACCGGCCAAGCGCCAGGATTTTTTTCCGGAATTGCCGGCCACATAAGTCAGGGCCGTGGCAGCGGCGAGAACCATGGGAAAGCGGACATCCCAAAGCGCGTAAAACGCGTAGCTGGCCAGCAGGAGCCAGAAATTACGAAAGCCTGGAGCAAGGGCCAGGGAGACCAGAAAGGTCAGAAGGAAAAAAAAGGCAAAGTTGTAGGAATCAAATAGCAATGGTTTTCAGACTCACTCGCCGCGGAAGCTGGCTCTGGCTTCACCGGAAACAACCGTGGAAGAACCAACCAGAATAGCCGTATCAAGGGTGATCATTCGGATACTATCATTTTTGGATTTAATTTCAGCACGGACTGTGACCGTCTGACCCGCGAAAACAGGCTTGAGGAACTTAAGGTCCTGGGAAATATAAAGACATTTCTCACCGGGGCACATCATGCCCAGCAGTCTGGAAAAAAAACTGGCGAGCAGCATGCCGTGCACAACCTTCTTTTTGAACGGCGTCTTCCTGGCGTACGCCGCGTCCATGTGAAGAGGATTAAAATCACCAGAGAGTTTGGCAAAGCGGCGCAGATCCGTGTCCGTAATTTTCCTGGTGAAGGAATAGACATCCCCCGCTTTTACCCTGGAAAAATCAACTTGCGCAGCTTTAGCCTTCAACGTCACCGGCAGGCACCCCATGGGATTTTAAAACGGTTTTGATATCACCGATACATTTTACACCTGTGACTTCCGCGGAAGTGAATTTGACCGGAAAGGCCGCTTCAAGCTCTGAAACAAGAAGAAGCGCGTTAAAAGAGTCCCAGCCCGGAACATCATTGGGAGTCAGATGGTCCTTGATGTCTTTTTCAGCTATGCCCAGGATTTTTGACAAGACAGGATAAAGCTTGTTCATAAAATTTTAACTTGGACCGCGGAGGGAAACCCCGCGCCTTTTATTTTGCGGTGCCAGATCTGGGTGTTTCCTTCCTGTTTTTCCAGCTTGAATCCCTGCTGCTTGTAAAAGTCCCTTGCTGGCGCGTTTTTTTCCGTGGAAATAAATTCGCCGGTCAATGTCCCGTCCCCTTCTTTTTCCGCCAGTTGCTGCATGAACGCAAGAATGGATTCTTCCACCATGCGCCCCAGCACCCGGCAGCTCATCAAAAAAGTATCAATCCGCCATCCGGACTTTTGTTTTTCAAGAATGACCGCGGCAATAATCCCAAGGTCTCCAAACTTGTCCTCAAGCCGGAAACTATAAACGCGGTGAGAAGCGGACGCGCCGAACCGCTTGATGTCTTCCTCTAAATATCGGCGGGTGGTCATGTTGAATTGATTGGTTTTCTGGGTAAGCTGGGCAATTCGCGCCAGGTTGGATTCCCCCGCTTTTTCTACGGTAAGCACTGTGCCCAGGCTTTTAAGATAATCCTCAAGGCTGGTCTGCTTTTTAAGACCCTGCCGCATGCGCTCAGACGCGTAAGACGCACCGCGCGACTGATCTTCTTCCGTCAGCTGAAGGGTGTTGAAATCATTCATTTGAAGAAGGGTCTGGCAATAAAGGCTGGGGTCTTCCGGCAAGTCCACAGTCAGGACTTCAGGCAGGGCTTTTTTGATCCATTCCCTGTTGACCGGGCTGTCATCAAAAAAAACCAGGCTGTCCAAGCCGATATTAATTTCCGCGGCGATAGCTTTCATGTTCTCAACCTTGTCATTCCAGTTGATTTGTATGGCCGCAAAATGTTTTTCACGCAGCACCATATTCGGATGTTCACGGATCACGCGCAGCGCCTCTTCCGGATTGTTCTTGCTGTTGACCGCCAGCACCACACCCCTTTCAAAAAGCGCCAGCAGGTGCTTTTGAAATTCCCAGAAAGGCCGGCCTTCCGGCGTGGGGCCGAGGCGGATTCCGTCAAAACCGTCTTCGCCCACGATGCCGCCCCAAAGGGTGTTGTCCAGGTCCAGCACAATGCATTTGCGCAAGGCGCCTGCCATGGGCTTGATCAGCCCCATATATTCACGGCAAAGCGCGGGCACATGGCGGGGCGCTAGCTTGAAATCACCCAAGTAATACATTTTAGGATCGGCAACATTATCTTTGCCAATACGGGAGCAGAAACCGTCATAATCCAGAACAAAAACCCTGTTGTCTTTATGGAAGGCTTCCATAAGTCCCCGGTTCAGAGCGCGCACCGACTCCTGAAAGCCAAATACCTGCTTAGTTTCAAGAACGCCAAGCGGTGAGTGAGGCGGAACTTCAAAATTATGAACAAGCAGTTGGACGCGGGGCATGGCTTTTATTTTTTCCGCGAACGCGATGAACTGGTCAACATTTTCATCCACCCAGGCTTTCCTGTCCTTTTCAGCTAGCGGATAGGGGCGGAAATAGAATTCCGCGGCCAGAGTCTGGAAATCCGCGAACAGAATGACAAGGTCCGGCTCAAAAGTGTACAGTCCGCTTTTGGGGTTAAGGATTTCCTGCGCGAACTGATTGTAGCCGCCGCTGTAAAATTCCAGCCAGATTTTCTCCTTCCATGCGTGGGCAAATAGAACATCTTCAAAACCTTTGGTGGTGAAACTGGAAAGATAGGCCACTTTAAGCTTTTTAAAGTCCGCGGGCGGCTTGCCTGCCCGGATTTTTTTGGCCTCAGCCAGATAATCGGAAAAATTCATCATTCAGTCTGCCACTCCGCGCTCCGGCCTGATTTCAGATAAGCAATGCGCTCCGCCACCATATCCAGCAAATGCCCAAGGCCGCGGGTCACAGCCAGCAGGATGGCAATGGAAACGAGAAAGGACATGGCCATAAAACGCGACCAGTGTGTGTCCGTGTGGCCGGTCGCGAGCAGATCCAGAAAACTTGGAAGCACCAGCGCGCCGCCGGCAAAAATGAAAAGTCCGGGCACCAGCCAGAAAAATTTCGCGCGAAAAAACCCTTTCTGTTTACCAGGCTGGACATTTAAAAGAGTCATTTCCACAATCCGGCCCGCCAGGTGGCTGGCGCATAAAAGCACGCATGAAGCAATGCCGGTCAGGCTGCCGACCACAAAACGGTAAATCATCCATTCCTCAAGCCTCTGGTGCTTCAGAAAAAATACCGACGGCACGAGCATAAGCGCCGCCCCGTAGATGAAGCATGCCAGGGCCGCGAGCTTCAAAACTCGCGAAGGGCAGTAAAGAAAAGCGGATTCCATAATAACTTTGAGGAATCGCATGCCATCCTTAAGAACATTCAGCTTGGACTCCCCCTGCCTTTCATCATAGGGCATGTCGATTTCAGCAATTTTTATGTCCTTGCTAAGCACCGCGCGCGCGCTCATGGCAGGTGTAAAATGAAGCCCGTCGGGCAGAGGCATGAGCTTGGAAAGGGCGGAACGGCGTACGACGCGCATGCCGCTCGCGGAATCGCGTACCTTGGTTTCAGAAAATACAGAGAGCAGAAAAGCATAAAACAGATTGCCGATTTTGCGCACCAGAGGCATCCGGCTTTTCGCGTGCATGCGGGAGCCCAGAGCCAGGTCCGCATTTTTTTCGACAATTTCTTTACAAAGGTCGCCGAAAAATTCCGGGTCACAGGTGCCGTCCGCGTCCAGAAATCCCAGGAGCTGCGCGTTGGAGCCTTTCCACGCCTCCTTGATGGCCGCGCCGTAGCCGCGGTTTTTCCGGAACACAATCAGCCCGATCCGGTCCGTGTAACGGTTGGCGATCTCCGCCGTTCTGTCGGTGGAGCCGTCACTCACAACCGTGATTTCCACATCCTCAATCCCCGACTTTGCGATGATGGCTCCGCGGGCATCGAGTGACCGCTTGATGGTGCTTTCAATGCTGTCCTGCTCGTTGAGGGCCGGAATAGCAATCAGCAGTTTCATTTAAGAACCCCTCTGTAAATATTTTCAAGATTGCGGACACAATTGTTTAAATCAAAAAGTTTTTCCGCGCGCTCACGCCCTTTGACACCCATTTCCCTGGCAAGCGCCGGATTTTCCAGAATATC
>CAZKMJ010000111.1:0-7743 GCA_964553835.1 uncultured bacterium | reverse complement strand
TACCCAGGTAATTCTTGGGGTCACCAGGCGGAACCACCGCGCCCGTTTTATACCAGGTAGGGTTTTCAATCCGGTTGATGACTTTGAATTCCCCAACAGGAGTACCACCCTGAAGGCCGGTAGCCACACGGTAATGCTTGAACGGCTTGCGGTTCATATAGACAGTCATAAGGTTGGAGCTTTTATCGACTTTAATAGAAAAAGTGCCTGTAAAAATCTTCAGTTTCTGGCCCGTCTTAATGACGTCATTTTGCAGATGGTTGCTCTTCTTGATGAGCTCCATGGTGGTATTGTATTTTTTTGCCAGCTTGGAAATTGCGTCGCCAACCGTCACTTCATGGATAATGCTTTCAGGTGTAGTTTGAGGAGAGAAAAGGATTTTAACGTTGAGGTTTTCAATTTTTTTGCGGATTTCGCTCGCCTTTTTCTTGGAAAGGGTGCTTTCCTTGAGGGCCTGCTGATAAGCGGCCCGGGCCTCGAGATACTTGCTGTCGCGCTCAAATTCAACCGCATTCTTGAACTGCTTGCTCGCATCCGCGGCAGGAACCGTGGCCGTTTCTGCCCAGGCGGGCATGGCTACAAGCAGAGAAAAAATTAGATAGGAAATCTTTTTTACCATTTTATCCCGCAAAATAAAAACGCAATGCTGATGCCCAGAAATGAACCAGCGAAAACTTCAACCGGCGTATGTCCGAGAAGCTCCTTCACGCGCTGCTCCTGTACATGGCCCTTTTCCTGAAGCTCATCCAGCATTTTATTCAGAATGATGGCCTGCCTGCCCACATTACGGCGCACACCAGCCGCATCAAACATGGTGATGATCGTGAAAATTAACGTGATCAAAAATGGCATGGATTTAAAGCCATAATAGAGGCCTGTCACTGCCGCAAGGCAGGACACTGTGGCAGAGTGGGCGCTGGGCATACCGCCCGTCTTGATCATCCACCGCAGGTTGTAGCGCTTTTCAGTAACCCGGGCCCTGATAACCTTGATCAGCTGGGCAACAAACCAGCTGTAGAAAACCGCCCAAAATCCACGCATTTCCGGAAAAGGTGGTTCAAAAATGATCACGATTTAGAAATAACCGAATGAGGCGTTGACAATGGGATTTCTGTCATGATTATATGACATAAAATATGATTAAAATGAATAAATACCCTGCGTTGACGAGGTTTCATTATAAGATCAGGCCCCTAAAAAGCAAGGGCTTTTCCAGATGATTGCCTCAGTGAAAAGTGCCGTTTGTATAGGTATAAATGCATCCCCCATCGGCATTGAAGTAGATGTGGGTCCCGGCCTGCCACAATTCACAGTCGTGGGGCTTCCAGACCAGAGCTTGAAGGAAGCGCGGGAAAGGGTTCGCTCCGCCATCAAAAATAGCGGCTTTGATTTTCCGCCCGACAAGATCATTATCAACTTGGCTCCCGCCGACCTGAAAAAGGAAGGGCCCGCTTTTGATCTACCCATCGCGCTTGGCATTCTGGCCGCCTCCGGCATTCTGTCTCAGACGGACCTGAACGGTTTTATCTTTCTGGGTGAACTGGCCCTTGATGGTTCAGTGCGGCCGGTCAAAGGTGCCATCGCTGCAACCTCGGGGCTGAAAAAATCCGGGAGTTTTATATGCCCGGTAGAAAATCTTGAAGAGGCCTGCCTGGAAAAGGATGCCATTGTTTACGGGGTTTCCAGCCTGACGGAAACCGTTCGCTTTTTGAAAAAAGAAATCAAAATTTCTCCTGCTCCGCCCGCCAATCCGAACGCGATGAAAATATTCGCGAACCGTCTGGATTTTTCAGAAGTCAAGGGTCAGGCTTTTGCCAAACGCGCTATTGAAATCGCAGTGGCAGGTGGACATAACATCCTCCTCATTGGTCCTCCGGGCTCAGGAAAAAGCATGTTGAGTCAGCGTATTCCTTCCATCCTGCCTCCCCTGCCATTTGAAGAAAAAATCGAACTGACAAAAATTTACAGCGTCGCTGGCTTGATGGACAAGCCGGGTCTTTTTCAGGAAAGGCCTTTCCGGTCTCCACATCACTCCATTTCTTCGACCGCCATGGTGGGAGGCGGTTCCATTCCAAAGCCTGGTGAAATTTCGCTGGCCCACTGCGGCGTTCTGTTTCTGGATGAATTTCCGGAATTTCATAAAAACGTCATCGAAGCCCTGCGCGCACCCATGGAAGATGGCCAGATCACCGTCTCGCGCGTGAAAATGCAGGTCAGCTTCCCGTCACGGTTCATGCTGGCTGCAGCCATGAATCCCTGTCCGTGCGGTTATTTGGGCCATCCACGCAGACCGTGCCGCTGTCCAGGACCTCAAATTCACAAATATCAGTCCAAAGTTTCAGGGCCGATTTTGGACCGTATTGATCTGCATGTAGAGGTACACGTGCCGCCATTCGAAATGCTGTCCTCAGAGGCTGAGGGAGAAACTTCGGATGCCATCAGGAAAAGGATTTTAAAATGCAGGCAGGTTCAGGCAAAACGTTTTGATAGTGTAAGCCGTCTGAATGCCTCCATGCGCTCTAAAGAAATGCGGGAGGCCGCGGCCCTGGACGCGGCCGCCAAAAGGCTTATGGAAAATGCGGTCCGGGAGTTGGGTTTTTCAGCCCGGGCGTATTATAAAATCCTGAAGATTTCGAGAACAATCGCGGACCTTGAAGAATCAGAAAAAATATCGGAACAACATCTTGCTGAGGCCCTTCAATATCGTTCTTTGGACCGCCGCTGGCAGTAAATCCACCCAACAAAGACGGCGAGGCCCAAGAAAATAAAGGCTTGAACAACAGACTCCATATTGTCGAGGCCGCCCAGAAAAGACTGATAGGCAGAAATGCCCGCGTAACCCAAATAAACATAAATAAAATTTCTGACCGCGTTCCCTAAAAATGTCGCTGCCAGATACACCGGCAAACTGACCTTGATAATTCCGCACAGAACTGATACTGGAGAGCTTGGAACAACCGGTACCGCCCTTAAACCTAAAAGAACCAGCCCATCCTTCCACCCGCCAGTGAATCTCTTTCCAAGCCCCTCCACCTCCTGATGCGAAACACCTAAAAAACTTCCGAATTTTCTCACAATGACATCTTCAAGCTTATCCGCAATAACATAAATAACCCAGGCTCCCAGCGTTTTTCCAAGCGAACCAAACACAGACAAGCTTAAAAGCGAAAATAAGGTTTTACTTTGAGAGAATGCAGCGGAACCTACCGCCGCCATGACAAACGGGGATGGAATTGGCGCAATGATCTCTTCAATCAGCCCGCCAAGAAAAGAGGATGTCTCAAGAGGCAGATAGGCAACTGAATCTTTAAGGAATTCTTCGATTTGCGCAAGCAAATCTTTCATAAGACTAAAAAAGAGTGTAGATGAAAGGCGCCACTGCTGAGCTCTCTGTCATCACAATCAAAAATCCCAGAAGCATCAGCACGATAACGATGGGAGCCATCCACCACTTTTTTCTAACCCTCAGAAAACCCCAGAACTCTTTGAGTATTGAAAATTTATTCATGTTTTTTCGGCCAAATCAGAGAGGCTGCCACAGACAACAGGAGAAATGCCATGACAACACCGAGCGATAAACCAATCGGAACTTTGTAAAAATCGGTTAAAACCATCTTCCCGCCAACAAAAATCAGAATAGCCGAAAGCCCATAGTGGAGGTAATGAAAGAGCTGGATAATGCCCGCCAGCGCAAAATAAAGCGCGCGCAGACCCAGAATGGCAAAGATATTGGAAGTGTAAACAATAAAGGGATCCTGCGTGACAGCAAGAATGGCCGGGATGGAATCAACCGCAAAGATAAGATCGGTGCTCTCCACAACAAGAAGAACGACCAGCAGCGGCGTGGCAAAAATTTTACCATTTCTTCTTACAAAAAATTTTCCTCCCTCATAATCCTTTGTAACCGGCATGATTTTCCGGAACAGCTGAAGGACCGGACTCTTCTCGGGATGAATCTCTCTGTCTTTATCAACCGCCATCTTGATCCCGGTAAAAATCAGAAAAGCCCCAAAAATATAAATGATCCAATGGAAATTTTTGATTAAGGTCACACCTCCCGCAATAAAGCCCGCCCGCATGAGAAGCGCACCAAGAATTCCCCAGAAGAGGACTTCATGCTGGTATTTCGAGGGGACCTTGAAGGCTGCAAAAATCATTAAAAATACAAAAATGTTATCGACACTGAGTGATTTTTCAATCAAGTAGCCGGTGAAAAATTCCAGAGCAGGCTGCCGTCCCTGCCAGAAATAAAGGCCTGCGTTGAAAACAAGGGCAAGACTAATCCAAACTCCGCTCCACGCAAGAGCTTCCTTGAAAGATACCTCATGCGGTTTTCGATGAAAAACCAGGAGATCCAGTGCCAGCATGGCCAGCACGAAAATATTGAAACCTATCCACCATCCGATCGGCACAGCGTCCATTAGCGCTCTCCCCTCAGGGCAACGAGTCTTTTGATCCGTTCCTTGACAGGCGGATGAGTTGAGAACCAGCTTAAGACAGATTCACCTGAGAAATGATTCACAATGTAAAGGTGGCTGAAAGCCGGCTGCATGTCCGGACTCATTTCATCTTTCTGAAATTGCCTAAGCAATGCACGATCAGAAATTTTTTCCAGAGCAGAAGCGAGCGCTTCTGGATCTTCCGACACATGAGCGCCGGATTCGTCCGCCATAAACTCCCTCGTTCTAGAAACAGCTGCCTGCACTAGAGTAGCTACAAGAGGGGCCAAGATAATGGTAAAAAGCATGGCAAGAGGATGAATGCCGCCACGGTTATTTCCCTCGCGGTGATTCCCCATAAAACCAATCCACTGAAGCATGTGGGCGAGGTACATGATTGCGGAAGCAATGGAAGCCACAATGGTTGAAACCAGGATATCCCGGTTGCCAATATGGGATATCTCATGAGCCAAAACCCCGCGCAGCTCTCTTTTGTTCAGAATGCGTAAAATCCCCTCCGTTACTGCAACGGCAGCATTTTGGGGATTACGCCCTGTAGCAAAAGCATTCGGTGCCAACTCAGGAACAATATAAACTTTAGGCATGGGAAGACCTGCCTTAACGCAAAGTTCCTGAATGATTTCATAAACGCCAGAAGCGTGCCCGGGCCCCACGGGCTGGGCCCGGTGCATGGCAAGCACAATTTTATCCGAAAACCAGTAGGCTCCAAAATTCATGGCGACAGACATGATCAACGCATATCCAATACCTGCTTGGCCGCCAATAGAGTAGCCAATTCCAATAAATAGAGCGCTTAGCGCTGTTAGCAACAAAACCGTTTTAATCTGATTTTTCATCTTCCATACCCTCCTTTTGCTCGGATTTTCTTATCAAATTATCGCCCCGTTTTAATCATAATAAAAATACATAATATTAATAGAATACATATAATATACTTATATATGATCCCATTTAACTTCCACCATCTGTATTACTTTTATACCATCGCGCGGACGGGCTCCATGTCGCAGGCGGCAAAAGAGCTGCGTCTTTCCCAGCCTGCTCTGAGCTATCAACTCAAACACCTGGAGGAATATCTCAATCAAAAGTTATTTGAACGTAAAGGAAGGAGATTGATTTTAACCGGAGAAGGTCATTCTGCGCTGGCTTATGCAAAACAGATATTTGATATCGGCAAAGAGTTTGCGGACAGCCTGGAAGACCGCTCTCAAAAGGGACGGATACGAGTTCAGATCGGCGTTTTAAATTCGATCCCAAAATCCTTCGCGAATTCCCTTTTAAAATTTATCCTTTCAATCGAGCCCGCGGCGCTCATACAGCTGCAAGAAGATACGCTCGAAAGACTGGCGGAAAAGCTGAAAGACCATTTTCTCGATTTCGTGCTTGCCGACACACCGCTCCACGCTTCAGTTGAAGACAAAATTCAAAACCATCTTGCCGCAAAAATTCCTATTGTCTTTTGCGCGCATCCGAAGCTCGCTAAAAAATATCAGAAAATGCCCCGCGATCTTCAAAACGCACCCATGATTTTTCCGACCGCTGACAGCCAGGCATTTCACTCCGTGCAAAAATATCTCGCAACCCGCGGAATTACGCCGCGAATTGTCGCCGAAATTCAGGACATTGAATTGTCCAGGCTCATGGCTGCTGAAAAGCTGGGGATCGTACCACTCAACAAAGAAGTCGCTCTGAGCAAGCCGGACCTTGTGGTCCTGGATCCGGCTGCCAAACATGATATTTACGACTCAATTTATATTATTTACAAAAAAAGAAGCAAACCCCATCCGCTTATTGACAGGATTGCCCGAGATTTCAGGATTCTGAAACAGGAAGGTTAAAATCCCCAGCCGCGGGAAACGTAATCGCTGAAGGTAAAAAGCATCATGATGCCCAGCCAGTAAAAACCCACCACAATATAGATCCAGACTATTTTTTCACTGTGCCGAGCGTGCATGAAGAAAATAATGACCAAGGTGGCTTTTATGAAAGCAATGGCTAGAGCTGCCGGAGTGTTCCACATGCCCAGGTCCACAAAAGCAGCATAGACCGTGAGCGCGGTCAAGGCCATGAGCGCTAAAAAGATTCCAATATATATTTTAACTGAGCTCATCCGTGCCTCCCGATCAGATAAAGCAGCGGGAAAAGGAAGATCCAGACAATGTCTACAAAATGCCAGTAAAGCCCGATCATTTCAATGGGTGTGTGGTAGGCCTGCGTGTATTTTCCTTTAGCCGCATTGATGGCAAGCGTAAGCAGCAGTCCAAGGCCGATAACCATGTGCAGGGCATGCATGCCGGTCATCGCAAAATATAGCCCAAAGAAAAGCTGAGCTTCACGCGGAGCATGAGGAAAATGGAAATGCGGGCCAGGCACCAGGTGCTCATGAAATTTATGCGAATATTCGATTCCTTTAACACCCAGGAAAATTGATCCCAGAACCATGGTCAAAATAAGCCAAAAAACCTGCCCCTTCTTTGCTCCCGTTTCTCCGGCATGCACAGCCATTGCCATAGTCAAACTGCTTCCGATCAGCGCCACCGTGTTAAACCCGCCAAGCTTGATATCCAGGTGATGACTGGCTGCGGCAAAGGCCGCGGGATAAAGCGCGCGATAAATGGAATAAACCAGAAAGAGTCCGCCAAAAAACATGATTTCCGTGATCAGAAACACCCACATACCCAGCGAAGAAGACTGATACTGCTGCAGCGGACTTTCAAACTGATGCAAGTGTGCTGGATTATGCTGTTCGCTCATGATTCCACCAGCTCTTCCGGAGGCAGCTCGGAATAATCGTAGGCCTCGCGTGTGACCTTTGGCGTTTTATAAAAATTTTCAGTGGGCGGAGGTGAAGTGGTTTCCCATTCCAGCCCGCGCGCGCGCCAGGGGTTGGCCGGCACTTTTTTACCGTATTTTAAAGACCATACCAGATAAATAATGGGTAGCAGATATCCGCAGCCAAGAACAGCAGCGCCGCCAGTAGACAACACATTAAGGACCTGGAATTCTTCCGGGTAAACATGGTAGCGCCTCGGCATGCCCATATATCCCAGTACAAACTGCGGGAAGAAGGTAAGGTTAAAACCAACGAAAATCAGAAGCGCGGAAAGTTTGGACCACCAGACCGGATACATGCGGCCGCTGATTTTGGGCCACCAGTAATGAATGCCGCCAAGATAAGCCATGACCACGCCTCCGACCATGATGTAATGGAAGTGCGCCACAATAAAATAAGTGTCATGCACATGGATGTCCAGGCCGAGGCTGGAGAGGAAAAGACCTGTCA
>CAZKMJ010000110.1:0-7793 GCA_964553835.1 uncultured bacterium | reverse complement strand
AACGACGGGCCTTTTGCTGAAGCGGTCAGGAAAAAGGTACTGACCGACATAGAAATTCCACATTCGAAAGCGGCAGTCTTGAAAACGCTGAACACTATCTGCCGTGAAATCAAAAATTTTCAACCGGAAGTCATGCATTCACATCACCGTTACCTGACTTTTCTTCTGGACTGTTTTTTTAAAGGGCGGGGCATTCCCATCTTGCACACCCAGCGAGTACAGGCCAGCAATAAAAAATTTCTGTTCCGCTATGGCCATTTTCTGGCCGCGGTTTCGGAATCTTTGCGCCGTCATATGGTTTCGCATTATCAGGTTCCGGAGAGCCGGAGCCGCGCCATTGTGAACGCCGTTTCTCTAAGGCCGGCTGACGCGTCTGCCGTGCAGGCCCTGAAACAAAAGTACAAACGAGCGGAAGGTGAAGTGTTCGCGCTTTGCGCGGGCCGTTTCCATGAGCAGAAAGGCCATATTTATCTGATTGAAGCGCTGTCTAAACTGGATCCGCCGCGCCGAAAAAAAATCCGGATTTTTCTAGCGGGGGATGGGCCGCTGGAAGTGGAGTTGAAGGGTAAAATCAAACAGCTGGAGCTTGAATCGAATTTTGTTTTCACCGGGTATCTCGAGACCATATCCGATTATTTGGGGCTTTGCGATTTTCTGGTCCTGCCCAGTCTCTGGGAAGGATTGCCCCGCGCGGTACTGGAAAGTTTTACAGCGGGACTTCCGGCTGTGGCCACGGACATTCCCGGAAACTCGGACGTGATTGAGAGCGGTAAAAACGGAGTCCTGGTACCCGCGCGGAATGCCGAAAAACTCTCAGAGGCCCTTGCTCGACTTATCGATCATCCGGAAGATCTGGCCCGGATGAAAGAAGGCGCGCGCCAGTCGGCTTCCAAATATTCTTTTGAGGCCATGGTGCAAAACTATCAGCAGCTTTATCAGGAGCTTGTGCGTGAACGTTAAATGGATGGCGTATCTGCCCGCGCCGGTTCGCAGGCAGCTTTATTTTGGTTTGCAGAGCCTGATCGGCTCACGCATCGGCAGGGTGTGGAAAGAATTTCTTTCATGGGAAAAGCTTAGCCCCGCGGCGCTTGAGGAAAAGGTTGAAATTAAACTTTCCCAGGTGCTGGAAACCGCGGTCAAAGATTCAGAATATTACCGCAAAATGAATGTGCCGCGGAAACCAGGCGAAACGGCCTCCGCGTGGCTCCGTCGTTTCCCCGTCCTGGAGCGGTCGCAGGTTCGCGAGCATTTTACTTCCATTGTTGTGGACAAGCTGCGAAATGAAATCACATCGCCGCAGGTGCCTTCCCCGAAGCATTACAGCTGGCTTATTGTCAAAACAGGGGGTACGACCGGAATTCCGACTACAGTAGTCCATGACGCCAATACGCGTGACTGGGGGCGTGTCACACGCCTTTACGGCCAGAGGCAATGCGGTTTCCCGCTGGGTGTGCGCTATTTCCGGCTGTGGGGCTCGGAGCAGGACTTGATGAAGCAGGAGCTTGGCATGCAGCAAAAGGTCCTGCGAGCTTTGCATGCTGAAATTCCCATGAACGCGTTTTGCGCAAAAGAAGAAGATTTGCGGGAGTATCATCGTGTCATGCTGGCCAACCCACAGATCAAGCATCTCATGGCCTATGTTGACGCGGCCGCCGGACTCGCCATGTTTATCCGTGAAAAAAATCTGACACCGCCCAAATTTGAGACTGTTATGGCCTGCGCCGGCACTGTCACGCCGGAATACCGGAAGCTTCTGGCTGAAACTTTTTCGGCCGAGGTTTATGACAAGTATGGTTCGCGGGATTGCTGTGACATGGCCAGTGAATGCCGGGAGCACAAGGGGCTGCATGTTTATTCACCTCAGGCTTACATTGAAATTGTGGACGAACAGGGCAGGGAATGCGCGCCCGGCAAGCCCGGCCGAATTCTGGTTACCATGCTTAATGACCTTTCTTTTCCCATGGTGCGCTATAGCATCGGTGACATCGGCGCCTGGGCCGAGCCTGGGCCTTGTGCCTGCGGCTCCTCATGGCCGCGTATGCAGAGCGTGCTGGGCCGTCAGGACGACATGTTGACCACGGAGGACGGCACTCTTCAATCTTCAGTTTTTGTGCGGCATTTTGTGGGCGTCAGCCTGAACTGGCAGCTGATCCGGGAATGGCAGCTTGAGCAGAGGGGGGCAAAAGATTTTGTGTTCCGCTACATTCCACTTAAAACGGAAGGCCTTGAAGAAAACCTGGGCAAACTTAAAAATGCTTTCCTGAAAGTGTTCGGCTCTTCCTGCCAGATTGAAATGAAGCAGGTTTCCGAAATTCCGCCCGCGCCCACCGGCAAGGTGCGGTGGATCATCAATCGTTACGGTGCCAAGCCGTGAAGCTGGCCGCTCCCTTTCTGACTACATCCATTGAAACTGACCTGATGATGGTTTTCCTGCTTGCGCCTTTCTGGTGGCTGACCGGGTTTGGCGTTTTTGCCTATTACGCCCTGGTTTTCTGGATTTTCCTGAAATTCATGCTGGGTGTTATCCGGCAGTACCGAACCGTACTTTTCCCATCAGCCGGGAACTGGTTTGTGGCGTTTCTAGTTTCATATCTGATCTCCATACTGATCAATATTCCTTTCCGCGACCCGCAGCGTATTTTTTCATCCCTCAACAACTGGCTGATGTTTTTGATGGGTGCCATGGTGCTCCTGCTGGTTTACAACTGCGATCCGGTCAAATTTTTCAGAAAACTGCTCCGGTCCTGCAATTTGCTTTGTATTTTGACAGGCATTCTTGGCGTGGTCATCCTCGCGCTGTGGTACAAGGGGATTAAAATCAACATGCCGACCCTGATGGGAAAGATGATGCCTTCGCTGACAGACTTGCCGTATTTTTACGGCCAGTTGAATATTCAGGGAACTGTTCCGGACTGGCTGATGGGCGAAGACCTGCTGCCACGTCTGACGCCGTACAGTCTTTCGCCCACCGCCACTGGCGGCCTTGTACTCATGATGCTTCCGGCTGCGGCAGCCTATTACACGGGCAGGCCTCGCAAGACCCTGAAAAAGGCTGTGGTGCTGGCCCTTGGGCTGATGCTTCTGGCCTTTTCCCTTTCGCGTTCCGCGATTTACGGTTTTGTGCTGGCCACTATGCTGGTTTTTGCCATCGAGAGGGGATTTTCCTTTCTGCTGAGCATGGGCTGCGCGTTCAGCGGGTTTGTGGCTTCCGGGCTTTTTACCCGTCTGATGGAGTGGATTTTCAATTTGAGAAAATCAAGCAGCACCGGGCGTCTGGAACTTCTGGAAGAGGCGCTTCGCATCCTGTTTGAGGAAAACCCACTCATGGGCCTGGGTGTAAGGCTGAGGGAAGGTTTTACCATGATGGCCATCGGCACGCACGGCGGAATCTATGTAGAAATTATTTTTACTACCGGTATTGTGGGACTGTTTTTTTTCTTCATGTTCCACGCTTCCGCCGTCAGCCAGTGGTTTTTCGAAAAGGGCCGGATCAACCATCCCATGCACAAGACCCTTTGGAGCCATTTGGGTATCAGTCTTCTGGCCGTGCATATCTGGCTGCTGACCGATACAATCGTTGCCTTTCCCATGATCGCTTATTTTTATTTTCTGATTGTTGGAGCCACCTTTCTTTTGCGCAGGACTGACTTTGGAGAGTGGAAGCTCAATGCTTAAAAAAATATTCTTTTCAATTTTGACCGTTGTTTTCCTGGCGGTTTTGACCCTCGCCCTTGGTGAAATTTTGGTGCGTGTATTTCTGGGCAGGGAAGTGCCGCTTTTCCCCAGGTTTGTTGTTTCCGCGCCTTATGGAGAGTTCACCATCCGCGCCAATACACCGGGCATGACCTACCGGCACCGCAGCGCGGACGGCGACTGGCAGGTGCGCATTAACAACCAGGGATTTCGCGCGGACAAAGAGTTTGCTGTTGAAAAACCCGCGGGTATAAAGCGGATTTTGCTGTTGGGAGATTCTTTTACCATGGCCTCCGAGGTCAATATCGAGGATTCGTTTGGTACTCTCCTTGAGAAAAAGCTTGGAGAAAAAGGGATTCGGACCGAAGTTATCAACACCGGTGTGTCCGGATATTCCAACGCGGAAGAACTTGTAGTTTTGGAGAACAAGGGCCTTCAGTTTAAGCCGGACATCGTGGTGCTCAGCTTTTTTATCAACGATTATGCTGACAATCTCCGGAGCGGGCTCTACCGTCTGAATAAAGAGGCCAAGCCCGTTGTCTATCACCGGGAATATTCTCCGGGCGGAAAAGTGCAGACTTTTTTCCGGCAGTTTCCGGTTTATGACTGGGTCGCGCAGAATTCCTACCTCTACAATTATCTGAACCGTGTCCTATCCCTGGCAGCCAAGGATCGTTTGGAAAAACAGCATATGGAGCAAATCAAGCAGGAGCTGCAGACTGACAAGATCGAGGCTTATCAGCATGAGTTGGCTGTGGCGCTGGTCAAGAGGATTGCTGAAGTTTCACATGCGCATGGCGCGGGCTTTGTCCTGTTGGACATTCCGACTTTCTGGGATGAAAGATCGGTCAGGTTCAAAGAGAGGGTGTTGAATGATACAGATCTCTATGTTGACTCGCTGGATCTTTTTCAGAAAATTCCGGATAGAAACCTGATTTACCGTCCGCATGGCGACAGGCATTGGACTGAGCTTGGGCACAAACTGGTGGCCGAGTATCTTGCGGAAAAGCTGGAACCTATGCTGAGGCAGGAGCGGCGCTGAGTTCTTTCAGGAAAGCAGCCGTAGCTTCGGCCGCGGCGCGGCGGCCTTCGGTGTTCCAGTGGGTATCAGTTTCGTAATAAACAAATTTTCCTTCCATTGCCATTTTTTCAAAAAGAGGGGTAAAGCTCAGCCAGGGCATTCCGATTTCCTGCGCTGCGCTGTGGACAGAATTTTCTACTTCGGCCCTGCCTTTCTTTTGAGCGTCGATCTTTGACGGATCCATGGCAGGCAGGGAAGCGTAGGGCAGGTAAATATGCGATTTGGAAGGGATGAAAAGTACGACCGGCTGGATCCCGTCCTGGGCGCAGATTTCGTTGAATTCCTTGAGGAGTTGTTTGAGTTTAACGACCTCCGCGGACTTTTCCAACTCCTGCCTGGAACGGGTATTGGCCGAGTAAACAAACGCAGTATGATAGGCAGTATTTCCAAGCCGGATTTCCGCGCGCCGAGGGTCCCAGCGACGGATCAGGAATTTTATCATGGCCCAGGCGGATTCTTTAAGGCATGCAGCGAATCGTTCCAGGATATTTCCGGACGGATTAAACCGGTAATAGGCTCCGCCTTGCTGCCATTTCATATAATAAAAAATATCATCCAGGTCATTGCCTTCAAAAAAGCAGAACAGGGCGAACCGCGGTTTATTTTCAATAGCGTAACGTTTTAATACTTCCACGTATTGGAAGGGGCCATACCAGCCCATACCGTAATTGGCGGTTAAAAGGCCGCTGGATTTTTCAAGCCAGGCCGCGAAAGTGTCCTGATTGCTCAGGCCGACTTCCATATAGGAATCGCCAATGACGGTTACGTCGGTTTTATTGTGCCCATGTTCGTTGCGGAAACCATCGGCGTCATAAATAGCTTCATAGGGCGGGGCCTTGAAGGAAGATTTTAAAAAAAAGCCGTGAATATCGCCGGGAAAAACACCGCGGTAGGAATAAAAAGGCCTGATTTTAAAAATCAGGCTGGGGTCCGGCACATAGCGTTCTTTCAAAGCATAATAGGGAATGACGGTTGTTAAATGCAGGCGGGCTGGCAAGTCCGGAAATATTTCAAACAGGGTGAAGACCGCGAATAGAGTCAGCAGGGCTGAGGCAAGGGAAAGGACCAATTTTTGAATTGCCGCACCCGGATTTTTCATTATGCTAGTATGATTATAACAAATCGAAAATGGAATCCTAGAGGGATTTAAGTGTCAGAAACACAGCAGGTTATACGCTTTCTGGGGCTCAAGCTCCATAATGTGAACATGGACCAGGTCCATGCTTACATTTTAGAAACATCGCGCGCGGGCAGAAAAGCCGCGGTGCTGAACCTTAATGTGCACTGCGTGTGCCTGGCGCTCCAGAACCCCTGGCTGGCTGATTTTATCAACCGCGCGCCGCTTATTTTCTGCGACGGTGACGGTGTGCGCTGGGGATTGAACGTTCTGGGCAAGCCGGTTCCGCCAAAAATTACTTACGACCGCTGGATCTGGCAGCTGTCCGAATTTGCCGCGGCCAACGGACTCTCCATGTATTTTGTCGGGGGCAAGCCCGGCATTGCGCAGCAGGCCGCCGACCGCCTGAAGGCCCGTTACCCGTCCCTTAAAATCGCGGGCACCCGGGACGGCTATTTTGACCGGCAGGGAGAAGAAAACCGGAAAGTGGTCGATGAAATAAGCCGTACCCGTCCCGATATCCTGGTGGTAGGCTTTGGCATGCCCATTCAGGAGAAGTGGCTTATGGACAACCAGGAAAAGCTGGACGCACGAATTTTTCTGACCGGCGGCGCGGTGTTTGATTATGCCGCTGGCCATTTCAAGAGGGCGCCGGAATGGATGATCCGGGCCCATCTTGAATGGCTTTTCCGCGCGCTTTATGACCCTAAAAGACTCATGAAAAGGTATTTGATGGAAATCCCGTATTTCTTTTACAGAATTTTCCGCGAAAAGCTGGCTGGCACATGACGGGCTTTACCAACGTGCGCACGCCGCTCATTGTGGTGCTCGACGTCCTGGCGCTTGAAGCCGCCCTTGCGCTTGGCTACCTGCTGTGGATCATGTTTCCATGGCACGGCAATTACCAGAGTTTTGAAATTTTTTCCCAGATCCTGCTGATCATGCCTCTGCTGGCCGTGCCTATTTTTCATGCGGTCGGCCTTTATAAATCTGAAATCGGCCTGCTTGGCATCGAAGAGCAAAGCCTGATTTTCAAGGCCATCTGGATCGTTTACATGAGCATTTTTGGTCTGAGCTTTTTTTACCGCTCCGTGGAATTTTCCCGCCTCGCGGTGTTTTACTCCATCTTTCTGGCCATCTTTCTTGTCAGTATTCTCCGCTTTATGACCCGGTTTATTTTTATCGACTTGAACCAGAAAGGCGTCGGGGTGCGCAATGCGCTGATTTATGGGGCGGGGTATCATGGCCAGCGGCTGGAACGCTGGATCCGCCAGTCGCCGAAGCTTGGAATCCATGTGGTGGGTTTTCTGGATGACAACCTTGAGCGCCTGGTCCGCAAGCCGCTCAACCCTCCGTGCCTGGGTGGTTTTGAAGATTTGAAACATATCGCTCGCAAGCATCGCGCTACCGTGCTGTTTATCGCGCATCGCAAGCTGGATGAAGAAGCTATTGTCGGGATTTTTCAGGTTTGCCGCGAGCTGGGCATCCAGTGCTGGATGATTCCGGTGCTTTATCATTTCCATGTGGAACGCGCTCAATTCACCAATATCGGCGGCATTCCGCTGGTGGGCTTCCGTGATGAATTTGCCAGAAAATCCAACATGCTGCTGAAAGAAATTCTGGACCGCATCCTTGCCCTGATTCTCCTTCCCTTGACCCTTCTGATCATGGCTTTTATGGCTTTGGGTATCAAGCTGACTTCGCGGGGGCCCGTGCTGTTCCGCCAAAAGCGAATCGGCCAGAACGGGAAAAAATTTGTTATTCTAAAAATGAGAACTTTGAAAAAGACAGTTCCTGCACAAGCTGTCTCTCCGGAGATTGACAAGAAAATGTCTGCGGCCGCCACGACGACACCCTTTGGGGCATTTTTACGCAAGACCGGGCTGGACGAGCTGCCTCAGG
>CAZKMJ010000109.1:6762-7841 GCA_964553835.1 uncultured bacterium | reverse complement strand
ACCGTGATCACCGGATTGACGGGCTTGAAATACTGGGTTTTCCCGCCAATAATTTTCTCTTCCAGGAACCGGGCTCTAATGAGCAGATCAAGAAATTTTGCGCGCTGCGCTATTTCGTGACCTTTCCCATGTTCGCCAAGATCAGCGTCAAGGGCAACGACATCCACCCGCTTTACCAGTATCTGACCAGCGAAACGGATTTTAAAGGTGACATCACCTGGAATTTTAATAAATTCCTGGTCGATCCCGAAGGTAAAGTCGTCGCGCGGTTTGATTCAAAAATTCAGCCGGATTCTTTTGATGTCCGGTCCAAAATTGAAAGTGTTCTTCCGAAAAAATGAGCAGGGAAACGGTTTTAATTACCGGCGCTTCTGCCGGTATCGGGCGTGAGCTGGCGCTGCGTTTCGCGCGTGAAGGCCATGGTCTGGTCCTTGTCTCCCGCAGCCAGGACAGGCTTTCCAAGGTCGCGGAAGAAATCCGCAATAAGTATGGAGTTGAATGTGTGACTTTGCCCGCGGATTTGAGCCAGCCGGGTTCGGCAGAAAAACTTTTTTCGCAGATCCAGTCACGGGGTATTCAAGTGGACATGCTTGTCAATAACGCGGGCATCGGCATGTATGGTTTTTTCAAGGACGGCGACGCGAAGACTCTTTCAGAAATGATGCAGCTGAATATGATTTCACTTACGGACCTGACCCGGCTTTTTCTTCCTTCCATGCTGAAAAATAAAAAGGGAAGGATCCTGAACGTGGCTTCTACCGCGGCTTTCCAGCCCGGGCCGCTCATGGCGGTTTATTACGCGAGCAAAAGTTACGTGCTTTCCTTTTCCGAGGCCCTTGCCAATGAAGTCAAAGGAACCGGTGTTTCCGTCAGCGCCTTGTGCCCGGGACCCACAGAATCCGAATTTCAGCAGGTTTCCGGCATGCAGAACTTGCGGCTTTTCAGCCTGACTATGATGCCTGCGGCACCGGTGGCGGACGCGGGTTACCGCGGTCTGATGGCGGGCAAAGCCGTGATCCTGCCGGGCTTTATGAACAAAATTACACCCCTTGGCGCGCGTCTTTTCCCCAGAGGTTTTC
>CAZKMJ010000109.1:743-6752 GCA_964553835.1 uncultured bacterium | reverse complement strand
CTTACGATGCTGGTGCGTTTTTTTCAGAACAAAAGCAGGCACCCGAGCGTCTAAAGTGCTAGAATGGATTCCTATCGTTTTAATCTATTGGGAGGCGAAAAATGGCTGATATGAACCGTTACGAAGCTGTAGCTGAACAGACATTTATGCGGCAGGTTTATCAATGGATGGCCGCGGGACTTTTACTTACCGGTTTTGTGGCCCAGTGGGCCGCGGGGACTGAATGGGTCCTGCGTTCGATGCTTGGCGGCGGCTTTCTTGTCCTGATGCTGGTCGAGCTAGGCATTGTCATCTGGCTTTCCGCTTCCATTCTGAAAATTTCCGCACAGGCCGCGACCGCGGGCTTTCTTGTCTACTCAGCATTGAATGGTCTGAGCCTCTGCTATATTTTTCTCGTTTATACAGGCGCTTCCATTGCTACGACATTCTTCATTACCGCGGGTACTTTTGCCGCAGTCAGCGTGTTTGGATGGGTTACCAAGTCAGACCTGACCTCCCTGCGCGGCTATCTCATCATGGGCCTGTTCGGTGTTTTGATCGCCACGCTGGTCAATATTTTCCTGAAATCCACGGCCCTGGACCTTTTTCTGAGCTATGCCGGTGTCGCAGTCTTTATCGGCCTGACCGCTTATGACACCCAGCAGCTGAAGCAGATCCACCAGAACGGCTCTGGCGCTACCGGCCAGATTGCGATCATGGGCGCTCTGAAGCTGTATCTGGATTTCATTAATATGTTTCTTTTCCTGCTCCGGCTCTTTGGCCGCCGCCGCGACTAGACTTTTCATGCTTGCGCGCAGGCGCAAGTGCTAAATTTTGGACGGCTTTTGCCGTAAAATTAAGTCATGATTGATGTCCGTAATCTTTCCATGAATTATGGCAGTTTTAAGGCCCTTGACGGTATCTCCTTTCAGGCGAAGAAGGGGGAGATCCTGGGGCTTTTGGGTCCCAATGGCGCGGGCAAGACCACGGCCATGCGCATCCTGACCACCTACCTTTGCCCTACTTCCGGCACCGCCACAGTCGAAAATTTTGATATTCTGGAGAAACCCACGGAAGTCCGAAAGTCCATCGGCTATCTTCCCGAAACCGCGCCGCTTTACATGGATATGCAGGTGGACGAGTACCTGAAGTTTGTGGGAGCGGCACGCGGACTTGAGGGCGCGAAGCTGAAGGAACGCCTTCAGTGGGTCAAAGATGCCTGTGACCTTTCTTTTATATGGAAGCATATGCTTTCCGAAGTTTCCAAAGGTTACCGCCAGCGTGTGGGACTAGCGCAAGCCCTGATTCACGATCCCAAGGTCCTGATCCTGGACGAGCCGACTTCCGGCCTTGACCCGCTGCAGATCATCGGTATCCGCTCTCTGGTCAAAAATCTGGCCAAGGAAAAGACCGTGATTTTTTCCACACACATTCTTTCCGAGGTGGAATCCATCGCCGACCGCATCGTCATTATCAATGAAGGCAAAATTGTTTCGCAGGGAACACTTCAGGAACTTTCCGCGCAGGTACGCGCCAAGGGCGGCGCGGCCCATGACCTGAGTCTGGAAGACATCTTCATCGCACTTCTCGCGCCCGGCAAGGAAAAGGTCAAAGTATGAAGAGCCTTCATCATATTGGCACAGTTATCCAGCGTGAGCTTACCGCCTATATCAACGCGGCCATCGCCTACATTTTTATCATCGTTTTTATCCTTTTAAACGGCGGCCTGTTCATGACGCAGTTTTTTATTATTGGACTGGCGGAAATGCGGGCTTTTTTTATGCTGCTCCCGTTTGTTCTTTGTGTTTTCCTGCCCGCTGTCACCATGCGCCTTTGGGCGGACGAAAAAAGAGGAAACACACTTGAGCTGCTTTTAACTTTTCCCATGGCGACGCATGAACTGGTCATTGGAAAATTTCTTGCCAGCCTTGTCTTTTACGCGGCATCGCTTGCTGGCACGCTGACTCTTCCCATCATGCTGAAATTTCTGGGTGCGCCGGACTTTGGCGCGATCGCGGGTGGCTATCTCGGTTCTCTTCTGCTGGGCGGATTTTTCCTGGCGCTTGGCATTTTTATTTCCGGGCTTTGCCGTGACCAGATTGTGGCTTTCATTCTGGCCATGATCGTTTGCTTCGGCCTGTTCCTGACCGGCACAGAATTCATGGCCACATCGATCGACAGCTGGGTGCCGGGACTGGGAAGTTTTCTGCGCCATTACATCGGGGCAGCGGGGCATTATGAATCTTTCGCGCGCGGCGTCGCGGACAACCGTGACGTGCTTTATTTCGCCGCGGGCACTGTGATTTTCCTGGTGCTCAATGGTTTCTGGCTGGAAGGCCGCATGCGTGCGGGCGCCAAGAAAATTTTTACGGCTGCCGTGATCGTCAGCGTTGGCATTTTTCTTTTTGGTAACTGGTTCTTTTCCGGTATCGCGCTGGGCCGCTTTGATCTGACCGAAGGAAAAATTTACACCGTTTCTCCCGCGACCCGCGAAATCCTGCATGCCGTCAAGGCGCCGGTCATCGCCAAGTTTTATATTTCGCCTTCAGACAAAATGCCCACCGGTATGAAAACACTTGAACAGGAAGTCGTCGACAAGCTGGATGAGTTGCGCGTGGCTTCAGGCGGAAATTTTCAGTACAAAATTTTCCACATGGAAGCAGCGAATGTGGTGGAAAACCAGCCGGATAAAAGTGAAAGCCTGGAGCAGCAGCTGCAAAAGAAGGGGATTCAGCCTTTCCAGATCAAGGCCGTCGAATCCGACGAAGTGGCTGTGAAGCTGGTTTATTCCGCCATTACCCTGGCCTACAAGGAAAGACCCGAAGAAATGATTCCCCGCGTCATCCCGGACAATTTGAATGAACTGGAATATCTGATCATGTCGCGCATTTACCGCATGACGCTGGATTCCACGCCTACGGTGGCTATGATCGCGCCGTATGAAGAAAAACAGGTCAATCCTGAGCTGCAGGCCTTGCTTGCGCAGCTGGGCGGGAAATCGGCGGGTGGTTACCGTGAAGATAATTACGAAGTCGTTCAAATGGCCCTGGAATATGAAGGTTACAAGGTTTCGCGAATTGATCTTTCTGAAAAGCAACCCATTCCGGAAGGAACCAAGACCCTGATTGTTCTGGAGCCCAAGGCCCTGAGCGAGCGGCAGCGTTATGAGATCAACCGCTTCCTGCGCGGCGGCGGCTCGGTGTTTTTGTCTGTGCAGAATTACACATACAATTACCAGACCAACGGCCGCGAATTGAATATCAACAGCAAAAAAGAAGGCCCGGATGTTAACGAGCTCTTGCGGGCCTGGGGCCTTGAAGTGGATGAAAATATTTTGGTGGACGAGCAGAGTGACGTCATCAATGTCAGCGGCGGCGCGCGGCTTGGCCCATTTGAGGTTTCTGTGCCGGTCAAAATCCCGATTCAGATACTGGTCAATGAAGACGGTATGAACGAAAATGTTTCCATTACATCACGTTTGCCCGCCATGTTTTATCTGTGGGGCACCTCGGTCAATGTTGATGACGCAAAGATCAAGGCGCAGGGGCTGAAGGTTGAGAGGCTTTTGTCCTCCAGCAAAAATTCCTGGACCGTGCCTTTTGTTGAAGGCGTTTTGACGCCGGAGCAGCTTGGAATCAAGCAGGAAAGCAAGCGCGGGCCTTTTCCTCTCGCCGTCATGGTGCAGGGGCAGTTCGCGGACGCTTTTGAGGGCAAGGCTGTTCCGCAATGGCTGACCAAGGACGCCGCTCAGGACGCGGAGAAAAAAGAAGAAAAAGCTGAAGAGGCCGTGAAGGCAGCTCCCGGAAAATTGATTCTGATCGGCGCGAGCACTTCATTCCAAAAGCACCTGATCCGCGGCGGCGGCCATTTAAATTTCCTGATCAATTCGACCGACATTCTGACCCTGGGTGAAGCGCTGGTCAGCATTCGCTCCAAGCAGCCCATTGACCGTACTCTTAAAAGAATTTCCGCGCCTGCCAAAGTCGGCTGGCGCTTTTTTGTCATGTTTCTGATCCCGGCCCTGCTTGCCGCGGGCGGCGCGTCGCGCATGCTGCTCAGAAGGCAGGAGAAGCAGAATTATCTCCGGGCTCTCGCGCCGGCAAGATGAAGACCAAACAACTTTATTTCCTCCTGATTATTCTTGCAGCACTAGGCGTTGGGACGTTCATCCGCCAGTCGCAGAAACCTCCGCAGCTTTCATTGGAAGAGTACACCCCGCTCGACCTTTCTTTTGATCCGGCCAAAATTGAAAAGATCGTGATCGAAAAGCTGAAAAACGGCAAGGCCGCGGACGATAACACCCGGATTGAAATGGCCAAAGAGCAGGGCGGGTGGAAAATCCGTTTTCTTGGCAATGCGCGCGCCAGCGAATCCAAGGTTGGAGACTTGCTGAAGGAAATCCGTGATGCCAAAGGTGAACTTCGCGGGCGCGGTGAAAAAATATTTCAGGATTTTGGCATCGGAGACCCCGATTCATTTCACGTCACCCTTTCCACAAACGCGGGCCCGGCTCTGGAGCTTGTACTTGGCACGAAAGATCCGGGTAACGGTGTTTTTCTACGCAAGAAAGATTCTGAAAGTGTTTATCTGGCTGAGGCTGACCTGTTTGGCCGCATGGGTGTCAGCGGTAACCCGGCCAACGCCACGCTTCCCAAGGATTTCTGGGCCGCGACCAATTTTTTGGACATGGATCCTAACCGTGTGCGCGGCCTGAAAATTTCCACTTTTGAGCAGGGAAAAGAAACAGTGAAAGCGGATATCAAGGGCTCAGGCGCACTCTGGAGTTATAACCGACCGGGTATGCCTTTCCAGCCCGGAGGCGAAAAGACAGCGGCTTTTATCGCGGCTCTGACCACGCGCAACGCTGAAAAGATCCTGGACCCGAATGCTCAGGATTATGGTTTTGACAAACCCACATGGCGCATGAACATTACATTTGATGGCGGTGAGGAAAAGGTTTTCACCGCGGGGAAGCGGGACAATGAAACCGAGGCGGTTTATATAAACGTTAAGGGAGACCCAACGGTTTATCAGATGTCCAAATATTTCTTTCAGAGCCTGGAAATTGATGACACTGCCTTCATGGGTGAAAATCCCCTGGGTATTGAAACCGACAAGATAGAAAAGCTGACGGTCAGGAGCGGCAAGGAAGAGCTGACGGCCAGCCCCGCGCAAAAAAAATGGGACAGCCTGAATTATTATATAGATGACCTTAAAAACATCCGTTTCACCCGGCTGGTTCTGGACCCCAAAGAGCAGAAAATAGCGGGTCAGCAAAGCCTTGAAGTGGTGCTCAAAGACGGAAAATCTTATTTCCTTCAGGCCGGCGGTCCGATCGAGGGCGGCAAGGAATATCCCGTTTCTTTCAGGGGCAGCCAGGCCGTGCTTGCCCTCCCGCAGGCTGTTTACAAGCAGCTCTTTGAAAAAGCAGACCGCCTCAAAGAGCCGCAAGTTCCCGCGAAAAAATGATTTTGTGATCCGTCAGCTGATTTTCTTCCCCGAAAAAACTTTTTACGAAAAACCCCAGGATTATGGATTTGATTTTGAGGACATTTTTGTGGCCGCGCAGGGCGGCGCCCGCCTGCATGGCTGGTACCTGAAAGCTAAAAATGAAAAGGCTGTGCTGTATTTTATGCACGGCAATGCCGGTAATATTTCTCACAGACTTTACAAAGCCAAAGGCTGGCTGGACCGCGGTATTTCTGTCCTGCTCCTGGATTACCGCGGCTACGGAAAAAGCTCGGGTGAAATTAGAGAGAGCGAAGATATTGTGCGGGATGCCGAAGCGGGACTCGGTTATTTGATTGAAGCGGGCAAGAAGCTTTCCGGTCTTATTTTTTATGGTGAATCACTCGGCACTTATGCCATGATCAGGCTTGCCGGCAGCCACAAGGCCGCGGCCCTGGTACTGGAAGCACCCTTCACCTCTTTTCTGGAACTGGGCCGGCTTCACTATCCGCAGGCGCCCTCTTTCCTGATGAAAGGTTTTGAATTTTTCAACGAAGACTATATCTCGAAGATCAAAAGTCC
>CAZKMJ010000109.1:0-733 GCA_964553835.1 uncultured bacterium | reverse complement strand
ATACTGCATGGCGCTCAGGATGAAATCTGCCCTTATGAAATGTCTGGCGACCTTCTGGAAAAAGCGCCGGAACCCAAGGCCTTGTTCACCATTCCCAATGGCGCCCACAATGACCTGCCCATGGCCGCGGGCGATGACTACTGGCAAAAACCATTCGAATTTGTCTCTAAATACCTTTATTAAATGAAAATTTATGTCCACGCAGTCATCGGCGTTGACCAGGACCTGGATATTTTTCCCTTCTGGCTTCACCACTACCTAAAACTTGGCATCCCGCCTGAAAATTTCCTTTTAGTATTACATGCCGAATCTGCCAGCGCTCCAAATTTGGAGCGCGCGTACGCTATCCTGAAAGAAAATGGTGTTTGTGCGAAAACGGAAAAATGGATCGGCGTTTATGACACTTCGGTCAAATACATCCATTCCGTAGCTTGCAGGCAGAAGCATACTTTAGGGGAGGATTGGGTCTTGCTTGCGGATATCGACGAGTTTCACGAATATCCGGACCGGCTGGTGAAATTTCTGGAATGGGCTGACAGCAAAGGTTATTACGCTGTCAAAGGCCCCATGATTGACCGGTTGGCTCCGGATTATTGCCTGAAAAGTCTCGAGAAAGACCAGCCGCTTGAGCAACAATTCCCGAAAAAGGTGCTTTTAACTCAATATGTGGCGCGGGGCATGGCATTCAAGGTCATGGCCCACAAAATGATGGTGGTGACCAGCGGCGGCGGCC
>CAZKMJ010000108.1:0-7928 GCA_964553835.1 uncultured bacterium | reverse complement strand
AGTTTTTAAAAAGAAAAATCCAGGCGTTAAGGTTGTGGCGGTTGAACCCAAAACATCCCCTGTTCTTTCTGGTGGAGCGCCTGGCCGCCATAAAATCCAGGGTATCGGCGCGGGTTTTGTGCCGGAAGTCTTGAATCGCCAGATCATTGATCAGGTCATTCAGGTTGAAGATCAGGATGCATGGAAAACCTCCATGGAGCTGGCTTCAAAAGAAGGGCTTTTGTGCGGGATTTCCGCAGGCGCGAATGTCTGGGCCGCTTTGCAGGTCGCCCGCGATCTTGGTCCGGGCAAGAATGTTGTTACGATTATCTGTGACACAGGTGAGCGCTACCTGAGCATGGACGAAGCTTTCAAAGTTTGATCGAGGAGAAATAACAGAATGTCATTTTTAAAAGCATTGCGCTGCCGCGAATGCGCGCGTGAATTTCCAAAGCAGGCGCTGTATGTCTGTGAATATTGTTTCGGGTCACTCGAAGCTGTCTATGATTATGATGGCATCAAGAAAGTGCTGACTCGCGACAAAATCCAGAAAGGCCCCAAGAGTCTTTGGCGTTACCGCGAACTTCTTCCTATTGATGGAGAACCCACCGCCGGTTTCTATTCGGGCTTCACTCCGCTTGTGAAAGCGGACGTACTGGCCAAAGAGCTCGGAGTTAAGGAGCTCTACATTAAGGATGATTCTGTCTGCCACCCAACCTGGTCTTTCAAGGACCGCGTGGTGGCGGTTGCTTTATCTCGTGCCCGTGAGCTTGGTTTTGACACGGTGGCCTGTGCTTCCACGGGAAATCTGGCAAACTCGGTTTCAGCCAATGCGGCCTGGGCCGGTTTCAAACGTTACATTTTTATTCCTGCGTCACTTGAAAAGGCCAAAATTCTCGCTTCGCTTGTTTATTCCCCGAATTTGGTCGCGGTCAACGGCAACTATGATGACGTTAACCGTTTGTGCGCGGAAATCGCGGCTAAATACAAGTGGGGTTTTGTGAACATCAACTTGCGCGCCTATTACGCGGAAGGTTCCAAAACCATGGGTTTTGAAATCGCGGAACAGCTTGGCTGGAAAGCGCCAGACCACATTGTCGCGCCTGCCGCCAGCGGCTCGCTGATCACCAAGATCTGGAAAGCGTTGAAAGAATTCGAAAAAATCGGATTGATCGACAAGGTGAACACCAAAATTTTCTGCGCTCAACCCGAAGGTTGTTCGCCTATTTCAACAGCCATCCAGGCAAAAGCCGATGTCATCAAGCCGGTCAAGCCGCAGACGATTGCAAAATCGCTTGCTATTGGTAATCCAGCGGACGGCTATTACGCAAAGGACGTTATTTTTAATTCCGGCGGCGCAGCCGGCATTGTATCGGACGATGAAATTCGTGAAGGGATTAAGCTGCTTGCGAGGACCGAAGGTATTTTCACGGAAACCGCGGGTGGTGTTACGGTCGCGACCGCAAAAAAATTGATTGCGCAGGGCATCCTTCCAAAAACAGGCAGCACTGTGCTTGCAATCACGGGCAATGGCATGAAAACCATGGAAGCGATTCAGGATCATATTGGCGAGCCCGCGCAGATTGAGCCGAACCTGGAATCTTTTGACAGCCGGGTTATGAGCGGCAAAGAAAAAGTAAAAATTTAGTTGTGCTAATGCACAACCGCAACAAGTCGCGGTTAAGAAAACCGCGCGCTTGTCAGTAAAGGAGAATAAAATGGCAATTAAAGTTAGGATTCCGACACCGCTTCAGAAGCTTACCAACAACAAGGGCGAGGTCGATGTCCAGGCTGGCAGCGTCAAAGACATGATCAACCAGCTTGAAAAAAACTTTCCCGGCATCAAGGACCGCATCTGCGATGACACCGGCAAAGTGCGCCGCTTTGTGAACGTCTATTTGAACGAAGAGGACATTCGTTTTCTGCAGCAGGAAGAAACTTCCTTAAAAGACGGGGACCAGATTTCCATCGTTCCCGCGATCGCCGGAGGCTGAAATCCGATGATTTCAACACACTCGCGGGGCTTTGAAAGCCCCGTCTACGGAGGCTGACATGCCGAAAAAAGCGTTTCATCTGGTTTTTCCGCAGAAACTGATCAAGGAACCTTTAATGTTCCTGGTGGCCCGCGATAACAACCTGCTCTTAAATATCCGCCGCGCTAAAATTTCCGCGGAAGCTGGCGAAGCTACCATTGAATTCGAAGGCAATGCCGCGGACATTGAAAAAGCCGAAAAGACCCTGCGCCAAAAGGGCGTGGGAGTGGACCCGGTCACTGGCGATATCGTAGAGGGATAATGAATCCATTCATCGAAGAACTCAAAAACAAAGTTATTGGCGGCGGTGAGGTCACTTTTGAAGAGGCCATGCGCCTGATTGAAATTGATACAGCAAGTCCTGACATGGGTGATCTGCTGGATGCGTCCAAGGAAATCACTTTTAATTTCAATTCCAACGAGCCGGGGCTTTGCTCGCTGATCAACGCTAAAAGTTATCTATGTGGTGAGGATTGCGGGTTCTGCTCACAGTCCGTGCGTTTTGACACCCGCGTCAACCGCTACCAGATGATGCCGACCGAAGAAGTTGTGCAGGCAGCGAAGGAATTTGAGAAAAAGGGAGCGCATAATTTTTGCGTGGTTACCAGCGGCGGGGATCTTTCCGAAAAGGAATTTGATCAGGTCATTGAAATTTATAACCGCCTTAAAGCTGAAACATCGATGAACTTGGACGGCTCTCTGGGATTTTTGACGCCCGATCGCGTAAAACGTTTAAAAGACGCGGGCGTGCGCCGTTTCAACGATAACCTTCAGAGCTCGCGTGAATTTTATCCAAAAATTGTCACGACCCACACCTATGACAAGCGTCTCGAAACCCTGAAAATGCTGCAGGAAGGAAACATGGAAATCTGTTCCGGCGGCATTTTGGGGATGGGTGAGACCCGCGAGGACCGTATCAAACTAGCTTTTGAACTCAAGCCTTTTGCGCCGCACTGTCTTCCTATGAATATTCTCAACCCGCGTCCCGGAACGCCGCTGGAAAATGTTCCCGCGCCGGACCCGCTTGAAATGGTCAAGACCATCGCGGTCTATCGGTTTATCCATCCAAAAGCCAACATCAAGCTTGCGGGCGGACGGGAAGTCAATCTTGGAAATAAATACCAGGAAATGGCTTTAAATGGCGGAGCTAACGGTCTGATCATCGGCGGTTACCTCACAACTTCGGCGAATCCCATGCATGAAGATTTCGAAATGTTGAAGCGTGCCGGGTTTGAGCCTGCCAAGAAACCCAAAAAAGACACCGCGCAAGTTTGAATAAAAACATCCTGATCACCGGCGGTACCAGCCGGCTCGGAAGTTGTTTCGTCCGCAAGGCAAAAGCCGCGGGATACCGCGTTTTTTTCACCTACCACCAGAATTCTTCCTCGGCCCAGGAACTTCAAAATCTTGGCGCGGAGGGTTTTCAGCTCAATCTCGCTGACACGGCTGCCATTGATGAATTCGCAAAAATCCTGAAAGAAAAAGCCGGTGTGCTTGATTGCGTCATCCATAACGCCGCGGCGGTGCGCGACCATACGCTCCAGAACTTAACAGAAGAGGAGTGGGACCACGTCATGGCTGTGGACCTCAAAGCTCCGTATTATCTGACAAAAAAAATCCTCCAGATGCTTTTCAAAGCAAGCAAGGAAAGCGGAAGCGCGAAAGTTTTGATGATTACAAGCCGCGCCGCCATTCAGGGCGGGATAGGGATTTCGAATTACGCGGCGGCCAAAGCCGGATTGATAGGGCTTGCAAAGTCCATGGCCCAGGAACTGGGAAAGAAGAATATTCTCGTCAATGCCGTGAACCCTGGCTTTATGAAATCCGCCATGACCGAAAACCTTCCGGAGCAGGTCCTGCAGAATAATCTGGAGGCGAGTCCCATTGCGCGTTATTCCGAGCCTGGGGAAGTTGCGGACTTTCTTTTTTATCTATGCTCGGACGCCATGAAGGGTGTGACCGGCCAGGTTTTCCACTTCGAATCCCGGAAAACGTAAATCTACCGATTCGATAGGGTTTATTGATCGTAACCCTTTTCAAATCCAACGTTTCTGTTATAATACGTCCTCTTCTCTATGAAACATCTCGAAAAAATCGAAGCTCAATCCGTTTATATTTTGCGCGAGGCCTACGCCAATTTTAAGAATCTGGCGATGCTGTGGTCGATCGGCAAAGACAGTACCGTCCTGCTCTGGCTTGCCCGCAAGGCATTTGCAGGTCACGTACCCTTTCCGCTTGTTCATATTGATACTGCTTACAAAATTCCGGAAATGATCCAGTATCGCGACAAACTTGCCCTGGATTGGAAACTGAACATGGTTTACGGACAGAATGTGGACGCGCTGAAAGAAAAGCGCACTTATCCCGATGGCAATTTGGACCGCCTTACCTGCTGCAAGACTCTTAAGACCGAAGCGCTCCGCAAAACTCTCTCCGGCGAATGGACCCGCTGGCGAATGGACCATGTTCAGAAAAAATATGTGGTCGATGAAAACAAGGAGCCTTACACGGGTGTAATCGTTGGCGTGCGTTCCGATGAAGAGGGAAGCCGCTCCAAGGAGCGTTATTTTTCACCGCGCGACAAGCGCAATGACTGGAACATTGGAGATCAGCCGCCTGAGCTCTGGAACCAGTTCAAAACGGATTTCGCGCCCGGTACCCACATTCGCGTCCACCCTTTGCTGGACTGGACGGAGTTGGACATCTGGGAGTATATCGACAAGGAAAATATTCCCGTGGTTCCTCTTTATTTTGACCAGGGCACTGGCAAACGCTACCGCTCCCTCGGCTGCTATCCCTGCACTTTCCCCGTGGAATCTCCGGCTAAAAACATCAAGGAAATCATCGAAGAATTGAAAACCGGCAAGTTCGCGAACATCGCCGAACGTGCCGGTCGGGCGCAGGACGCCGAAGACGGCGGTTTGGAAACCCTGCGTAAAGATGGATACATGTAATCATGACTAAAGCTGCCGAAAAAACCGATCTTAAAATGAATATCGTGATCGTGGGCCACGTGGACCACGGCAAGAGCACGGTCATCGGCCGCCTTCTTGCCGACACCGGTTCTCTGCCGCAAGGCAAACTGGACGCGGTCCGAGCTGAATGCCAGCGCAATTCCAAGCCTTTCGAATACGCGTTCCTGCTTGACGCGCTCAAGGATGAAAAGGCGCAGGGTATCACCATTGATTCCGCGCGCTGCTTTTTCAAAAGCAAAAAGCGCGAATACATCATTATTGACGCACCCGGCCATATTGAATTTCTGAAAAACATGGTTTCTGGCGCCGCGCGCGCCGAAGCGGCCCTTCTTATCATTGATGCCAAAGAAGGCGTGCAGGAAAATTCCAAGCGCCATGGGTATCTTCTTTCCATGCTTGGCATCCGCCAGATCGCGGTCTGCGTCAATAAAATGGACCTGGTCAATTACAGCGAAAAAGCATTTAAGGACATCGAAGCGGAATACCGGAAATTTTTGAAGCAAATCGGTGTGGAGCCAAAGTTTTTCATTCCACTCGCCGCCATGCATGGAGAAAATTTGACAGAACCCACCAAACATATGCCCTGGTTCAAAGGTCCATCTGTTCTGGAAGTCCTGGATCTTTTTGAAAAAGCACCGGACCTGGAAAATAAGCCTTTCCGCATGCCGGTGCAGGGTGTTTACAAATTCACCGAAGAAGGCGATGACCGCCGCATTGTGGCCGGGAAAATCGAATCTGGCACTATTTCGGTGGGCGATAAAGTCATTTTCCTTCCTTCAAACAAGCGTACGGAAATCAAGAGCATCGAAATTTTCAACGCGCCGTCACCAAAAAAAATCGGCGCGGGCTACTCCACGGGTTTTACGCTCAAGGAACAGATTTATATTAACCGCGGCGATGTCATGTGCCGTCTGGATGAAACGCAGCCGCTGGTCAGCCCGCTGGTGCAGGTTGAAATTTTCTGGATGGGGAAAAACCCCATGGTTTTCGACAAGGAATATAAACTGAAGATCGGAACAGCCGCAGTACCGGTTTCTCTGAAATCCATCAAAAAAATTATTGATGCGTCTGACCTGAAAAAAGCGGACAAGAAAATGATCGAGCGCCATGACGTGGCGCAATGTGTGCTGGAATGCGGTAAACCGCTTGCGTTTGACCTGGCGGAAGCGATTGAAGCCACGGGCCGTTTTGTTATTGTCGACCAGTATGATATTGCCGGCGGCGGTATTATTTCAGCGCTGGTGCGCGACGAGCAGGCGGAAGTGCGTGAACAGGTACATGTCCGTGAAATGAAGTGGGACTTCAGCATTGTAGAGCCCGAAGCGCGCCGCGCCAAATACGGACATCAACCCAGGTTGATTCTTCTGACTGGTAAAGTGGGCGTCGACAAAAAAACCATCGCCAAGGAAGTTGAAAAAGCGCTGTTTGAAAAGGGTGCCAAAACTTATTTCCTGGGTATTGGAAATCTTCTGCGCGGCCTGGACGCGGACCTTCAAAAGCGCCAGCGCGGCGAGCATGTCCGCCGTTTGGGGGAAGTCGGCCACATTTTAATGGATGCCGGCCTGATTGTCCTGGCTACTGCCAGCAACCTGAACGATGAAGAGCTCCGGCTTCTTCAGGAAGTCGTGGACCGCTCTTCGGTGGTCGTCGTCAACGTTGGGTCCAATGAATTCCGCGAAGGAATTGTCGATATTAATCTTAATGAAAAGGACAGCGTTTCCAAAAACACCAAAAAAGTCCTGGCCCTGCTTGAATCCCAGAATATTTTCACTCGCGCCTAAAAGGGGGCTGAGTTGAAACGCCGCGTCGTCGCGACCGGAATTGGAATCATCTCACCCGCGGGAAGCAGCATCCCTGAGTTTCGCAGAAACCTCAAAGAAGGTATTCATGGCGGCGGGCCCGTCAAATCTTTCGATGCATCCAATTTTCCCGTCAATTTTGCCTACGAAGTCAAACATTTCCAGCCGCATGTGCATGGCACTCACCTGCTTGATCCTTTCATTCAATTTGCAGTAGGCGCGGCAGACGAAGCATTTCGTGACGCGGGTTTTGATACTGAAAAAGCGGACCCTTACCGGATCGGCATTGTTGTCAGTTCCAGCAAAGGGGGAGTCCATACCCTTGACCGCTTTGGGGACCGTTTTCGAAGAAGCCCAAGCGCGATTTTGGGAGCACGTATTTACTGCAATTCCGTTCCGAATTTTGGAGCACAATGGATCGCCCGGAAATGGAAAATCCAGGGTCCCGCAAAATGTTATGTCCTGGCTTGCGCCACGGGTACAGCCTCTATATTGGAAGGCGCGCGGCTTGTCTCGGAGGGTATTGCGGATTATTGTGTGGCCGGCGCGAGCGACGCATCCATAACGCCGCTGATGCTTGCTGCTTATCAGAATATGAAAGTGCTAGACCAAAGCCCCATGAAACCTTTTTCAAAAAACCGCGCAGGTTTTGGCGTGGGTGAAGGCGCGGGCGTTGTGTTTCTTGAAACTCTCGAAAGCGCCAAGGCTCGCAAAGCTAGAATTTATGGGGAGATTTTGGGCGGAGCATATGGCATGGATGGTTATGATGTGGTGCAGTTTGATCCCGAAGGAGACACGCTGGCGCGCACTCTGGATACAGCCCTTAAATTGAGCGGGGTTGAAAAGAAAGAGCTGGATTATATTAATCTGCACGGCACGGCCACGCAATATGGAGACCTTTATGAGACCGGCCAGCTTCGAAAATTTTTGGGCCCGCTGGCAGACAAAATTTCCATGAGTTCAACCAAATCCATCACGGGGCATATGCTGGGAGCGTCGGGTGCGGTGGAAATCATTGCCTCTTTGCTTGCAATGGAAAACGACTTCATTCCTCCGACAGCTAATCTGGAAAAACCAGACCCGGCCTGTGACCTGGATTACACACCTCTTAAGGCCCGCGCCGCGAAAATAAAAACAGCGCT
>CAZKMJ010000107.1:0-7990 GCA_964553835.1 uncultured bacterium | reverse complement strand
TTACTTCAGAACGTTCTTCCGCGGACGGCGCTTCCCCTCCGGGCTCAGCCGGCGGCACTTCCGCTTCCGGCTCTACCACAGGATGATGCGTCGCGGTGGCTTCGCCTTCGGCATAAAATTCCACAAGACCTGCCTGAATGCCGGCGCGGATTTCCTTTTCCAGCCAAACAAATGGGGTTTCTGTCTTGACAGTACTCAGAACACGTTCGGCCGCTTCAAACAGCTGTTGGGCCAATGCGGCGCGATCGGTGGTAACGAGCTCGGAATGCCCGGCTTCATCACGCAGCAACCCGAGACTGGTCAAACGCAGAGATTCGCGGGGCGGCGCATTATAAACAAATTTCAGGTTGATGGCTTGAAGAGGTTCAGGATCTGATTTGGAAAGACCCTGCACAGTCTGGCCGATTCCCTTGAGCCGCAAAAGATAAATCGTGAACTGCCTTGCAAATTCACGCATATGGGCGGGGTTGCCTTCCATGTAATCATGAATGTCCTCACCCAGGAAACGCTCAAGCTTCAGAGCATAGGTCGTGAAGTCAATACCGTCTACGTCACGGATCTTGATGTGATAAAAGCCAAGAGGCTTGGGCACAAAACCCGTCCCCTGCGCCTGAAACCCAAGTGTGATATCGTGCGAGAAAATGCTGTGCGCTCCGTGATTGATAACACTCCTGCGCACATCGCTGTTCAATGACGGTCTCTCGTCCCAGTAGTCGGACCCAATGGGAATTTTAAACGCAACCACTGCGTCATCAACAGAAGGAACGGGTTCCCATTCGCCCTCGGGCTTAGTCAGGTTTCTTTGCTCAATTTCCGCGATCTGCTGTTTAATCTGCTCTTCTCTTTTTTTGTCACGCACCAGGTAAAGCACCCCGGAAGGGCCCTTGGCTTCAATGTTGACCAGTTCCAGGTCCGGATCAATATTCCGCAGCATGGCTCTGACCTGCCCCGCGTCATTCCATGCAGATATAATCGGAAACTCCGCGGCCTCATTAGCACCGGTTTCACCGATGGTATAGAGATTCCCTGTTACAACGGGATGAATGGGCTGGCCCGGCGAAATGACCGGCGCGTTATCCGCCTCCTCATCAACATTCTGCGGGGTTTCCTGGGACTGACCGGCGCGCGGCGGCGCAAGAGCCCTGCGTTTCAGGCGTTCGTGCACCCGCCGGATGTCTTCTTCCATTTCAATCGCGCTTGCGTACCGGTTCTCAACCGGACCCATGGCCTTTTTAATCACTTCCTGCAGCGGGCAATCGCGGAAATCCACATCATAACGAAGCGGCATACCCGTCAAACTGGTGTAACCCACATGATCAACTTCATCCGCGGGCCGGTGGGAACCCAGCCATATCCTCAGAAGAGTCATCCCCAGCGAGTAAACGTCGTCCTTAAAATCGGGAACCACGCCTTCCCATTGTTCGCGCGGCGCGTACAAAGGCGTACCGCCCATCAGAGAAGGACGGCTGCTGTTTTTGTTGTAAGCAAGATTGAAGTCCGTCAGCACCACACCGTTAGCGAATGTGAAGAAATTGGCAGGCTTGATGTCGCGGTGCACAATACCAAGGTTATGCAGGAATCCGACGGCGCCCGTCATCTGCAGGGCCATCGTCAAGTAATGCGGGCCGGTAAGATAAGTTTTGCGCTTGATAAAAACGTCATCCGCGTCAGTGGCACCTTCATTCAATTCAAGGAACGGGAAAATCAGCCCCTGAAGCTTTTCATTCCAGATCCCAAGACGAACATTGGGGTGCTGCCACCTGCGGCCCTGGACTGTCAGGCGCTCGCCGGTTCTGGGATAAAGCGGGTGTTCTACAATATCTTTCATGATGTCGAGTTCGTTTTTATTCAAACGCTCGAGCGCCAGCTGGTCGGCTTCTACAGGCAGTGTGCGCGGCCTTTTCAAAAGCAAATGCACCCGTTTCCCGCCCACAGTCATCCAGAACTGGAACAGATCGCTGAAACGCGTGGAGGTCAAAGGGATGAGATTCAGCGCTTCAGGATTCACCGCTTCAAGCGCCTTCAGAACTTCCTGATCAAGATAAAGCGGGAATTTTAGCTCCTGCGAAGTTGATCGCACTTCAGATCGGCTGGCGTATTCGCTTTCTATTTCATCAAGCACCGACATCCGCTCTTTCTGATGGTTTCGGACGGCAGAAGCCACATACTTTTCCATGTTGACCACCACAATCGCGTCCGCGTCGCGGATGGCCGGGATCTGTTTGCCGTAAGTCAGGATGGCTTCGGCGGTCAATGCGGAAGTACCACCCACAACCGCTTCATCACCCGTTGAATCCTTGAGGTCGGCCAGCATGATGACGCCGCTGCTGTCGTAAGCCGCGCGCTCATCCACGGCTACTGCCGCGTCAATGGTCAGGCGGGCCCGATCTACAGAAGCGGCTTCCGGCCCATCCACTTCATGGCCGTCCGCGAAACGGACAGGAATTTTATTGCCCTCAGCGTCGTTGATAACGTCCGTCGGCTTGATAGGCGGAATATTTTTCTGGAGTTCACCTGTCTGAAGACTGCGGACAAAAGCATCCCAGCGGTTGGACTGGACCATAACCGCTGAAGTATTTTTAAAACGAGCCAGTCGCAGGCCGTTGGCAAAGCCCAGCGGGCCGCCGGCACCCACCGTAAAAACAAGGGTCACTTTCTGGTCTTCGCCGATACCCGCGGCCTTGAGCTGCTGCGCCACTTCATAGCCCAGCCAGCCATGACCTTTCATGATCACATAGCCGCCGTGACTCGCGTAACCCGCGTACTCTCCCTGTGCCTCCATATATTTTTTCCGTTCATCCATGGCGGCTTCATACGTCGGATACGCGTCATCAATTTTTCCTGCGTCAGCACGGCCTACAAGTTTCCGGTATTCCTCAAGCTCAGCAAACATGGCGGTCCGCTTTTCGTCGGGGATCAATTCCTTGTTGATGGTGAAAACAACCGGCTCAATATTTAAAAGCAGGTCCGCGATTTCCGGATCAGCAGCCAGCTCAGGATGTCTTTTGGCCAAACCTTCCTTGCGGTACCACTCAATGACTTTCCGAACGGAACGGATCATGGCAATACCGTGATTACCCGTGGACTGCGTCACCACTTGAAAACCATGCTTCAAAATTTCCTTACGGTTGGGGTTCTCTAATACTTCACGGATCAACCATAAAACTTCCCAGTGTACTCCGCGGGTTTTGAAGGACCCTCCCTTCTGCTGCGAGTCGTCCTTGATAAAAACTTTTTTCCCGGTCAACCGGCTCAACCTCTCGGCCGTATACATGGGCGTCATTCCATTTTTAGCTGATATGTCCGCATATTCCCTGAGCTGTACATCCCGGACCTCCGGATCCATTTCACGTCTGCCGTAAAGAGGTTCATTCAGCCAGATATCGGGATTTTCCTGCGCGTTAACACGTGCTTCAGAGCGGGCGGCGGGAGTTTCAACAGGTTCTGGGCCGCGGAAAAAAGGGCGGACACTGCGCGGCGCAAATGGCGTATAAGCCAGCACGGCCACAACCCCGGCAAGATAAACTGGCCAGCCGTATATCTGTCCGAATGTCCAGGCCAGGAAACCAATTGCAATAAAAGGCAGGAGCCCTCCGGAAGCAATCCAGAAACTTTTCATGCGGCCTTTTTGCGCGGCCTGAAAAAGATAATAAGCCACGAAAAAGTTCAACACGAAATTGACGACTGAGGAAATCAGCGGAAGGATAAAAGCGAACTTTTCAGGCAGTGACTAAACACCCAAATTTAAAAAACCCCAGATGGTCCCGTAAAACCCGTACAGCAGCCAGTACTGTCCGCGGACATTTTCTTTTATTTTTTTCCATGGATGCCGGTCCATGGCATTAAGAATCACGACCTGGATATAAACAGTAGCAAGCCCGATCAGCGTGTCTGCAGCCACCATGACTGTGGCGCCGTAAGGGTCGAGAAGGATGCGCAGACCCGGCTTGATAGCAAACCAAAGCATGCTCGTGAACTGCAAAGCCATGGCCAACTTGGCCGCGCGTTTCCAGGAAGCATCGCCTCTCTCTTTTCGCCAAAGAGAAATGTAACCAGAAATGGTGAACATACTCATTTGAGCTGCGGTCGTAGTCAAAAACTGCAGGCCGCGGACCGCGGCGATATGGATGGGCAGGTCTTCGAAAGATTTCGTGGCCATAATCGCGGAAATGCCAAGTGTCAGGACAGATGCCGGCATCAAAACCATGACGGCCAGATATTTCCACCGTGATTCGGAACGCGCTGGAGCTTCGGTGATTATTTCCGCGGACTTTGATGCTGCTGCAATTTTTTCTGCGGACACGGGTTTGGTCTCAACGCGGACCTCCGCGCGGCCGGTAAAGGCCGATGGCTGAAGGACAGCAGGGCCGCCGATATCGGTGATAATGTTGGAGGGTTTTAGAAGCGAAGTGACATTGCTTTCGGTCAGGCGGCCGGAACTCTGGAGCTGGCGCAGGCCTGCGATAAAAGTCTGTACTTTTTCCTGCCATGGATAACGGACGGAATGATCGTCAAGAAGTTCATCCAGAAAAAAAGTGTAACGCCGAAGCTCGGTGGCTTTTTCCTGCTTGACCAGGTCGCGCACAATCTGGTCACGCCAGCCTTTGACATCCGGGTTTTCAAGCAACAACCTGTCGCGCAAGGCACGCACAAAGGCCTGATAAAGGCTGGCTCTGCCATTTTCAAACCGCAGGTATTTCTGCCAGGAGACTTTCCCCTGCATCTGTTCACGATATAGCTGCGTTCCGGAAAGGTCTTCAATCTCCGGCATGACAAGAACAAAGGATATTCCGGCCGCGCGCATTTTACGCATCAGATCCCGGGCATGAAAACCGCCTGTAACCAGGACCGCATTCTTTGCCTGGCCAAGCAAATCAGTGATTTTTTTAAAAAACACTTCATCGCGTTTTTCGGCATTGCGGTAGAACTCAAAATGCTTTTCAAGCACACCTTCACGGGCCCAGGACGCGGAAGAAACTTCTTCCCACTCTTCGCGACTAAGCTCAAGCTTCAGAAATTTTTCAAGCAGGGCAAGCCTCCTGCTTTTCTCATCCAGGATTTTTTCTTCACGGGTCCTGATCAGGCTTTTCTTGATACCGGAGGCATAGGCCTCAAACTCACGGAACGTCTCCGTACCTTCCATCGCGCTGATCTTCTTCTGGCTGTTGATAAGGCTTGCAAGCCTCGGGGAGAAGGAGGGCGAAAACCGGGTCAGGTAAAGCGCGAATTCCGGAGTGGAAATCTGCGAAGTGCGGAATGCCTGGTATTTTCTGGAAAATTCAGCATCTTTTTCACGGATGCCCTCCGCAATCCTACGGACTTCGTTTTCAACCTCGGACTGGTCCTTGTCCGAATTTTTAATTTCTTCAAGCACCATGGAGACCGCTGAATTTTTTTCAGGAGCCTGCAGCTTGGCAAGCGCCTGAAGGACCTGCGCGAAATCTTCCTCGCCTGATTCAAATCCAGAAAGAGCTCGGTCCACCGCCAGAAGCTGACTGGAATAAACCGCCTCTTTGTTTTTTTCCAGCTTTTTCCGGCTTGCCGCGAAACGAGGGCCTGCCTTTTCCTGCTGTTCCAGTGCCGCGCGGTAAATTTCCAGGCCCTTCTGGTAAAGCGTCCAGTCCTCAATCCCCTGGTAAACGGCCGGGGCCTGGTTCAAAATCGCGGCCGCCGCTCCGCCCGCGACTTCACCCCGCGCCACATATTCCTCGATAACGGTTTCCAGATCTTTCCTTGCGGGAAAGCTTCGGAAAATCTGCGCGTCAAGACGCTCGGATGCGCCCTCCAGCAGAACTTCTGTTACGCCGTAACTTTGCTGAACATAATCCAGAATATCGCGGATCTTGCGCTGAGCGTCGGGGATAGCGTGCGCGTCCTGCACAAGGACAAGAGTCCCCGGTTTTTCCCCCTGGAAAATTTCGGTAATACGGCCGATTTTTTCAGGAAGGCGGATGTCTTCGGGGCGGACAGGAAAATTTCTATTTTTTCCCTTACCACTAAATGAAGCGGGTGTCTCCTGTGCCGCAAAAACTGCCGCAGGCACAGGCGGAGTTAAGAGGAAAGAGAGGACTAAAAAAAGCGCGGGAATTCGGCGCGTTAATTTGATGTATTTGGCTGTCATGTAAGTGGTTAGAGTGTAAAAGTACCCTATCCAGGGAAGGAAATCAAAAGGCGGAATTTTTCAAACTAGCAAAAACTAGCAGGAACAATCGATAGGTCAAATTCGCGGTCGAAATTTTGAAACTTTTTTTTATATTTTCCCCTTGAGATTCAGGAGCGCCGATAGAGTCAAGGCAGCTCCAAAAGAGCAAACAACCGTTGGCCAAATCCGCGTAATATGAAAACGCGGTACCTACTACACTCGCCAGCGCCCCGAAAATCCATCCGAAGGCCAGACGCGCGCGCATACTTTGCGTGAACATGGCCGCCGCAACTGCTGGAATAATCAGGAATGAAAATACCAGCAGCACGCCGGCGATATGCACCGAGCTTGTGACCACTAGGCCGAAAGACAGATAAAAAAGAGTGTCCCAGAAACGGACTGGAATGCCCTGGCGCCGGGCTTCCTCCGGGCGGGTTGAAATCAGGATAAATTTTTTCCTGAAAACCCAATGAAACAAACCCACTAATCCGTAGAGCGCGGCCATTTTGGCAATATCACCCCACTCCACCAGCAGGACATTGCCGATCAACATATGGCGAATTTCTTCGTCCCCTTCCGGCGAGCGGCTCAGAACCAGGATGGCCGCGGCCGCGGACACCGCGTAAACGATGCCGATGATCGCCTCCTGCGGAATTTTTTCCTGCCGGCCGCGCGTGAGCGCAAAAATAATAGCGCCAAGAAAAGTAGCGCCCAGCGAAAACCAGTAAGTCTGGCTCGCGTGCAGGTTGAATCCGAAAAGAAAGGCCACGACCGCGCCCAAAGCCGCGATCTGCGCCAGGGCCAGGTCTACAAAAATAACTTTCCGCTCGATAACATGCGTTCCCAGATAGGCATGGATGCCGGTCAGAACAAGGCACGCAAGAAACGGTTTCAACAACAAAGCCAGACCTTCCATCATGACCGTTCCCCTTTCGCGCCAAGCGCGTTTTCAATCAGCCGGACATCATATTCAATGAGTGAAATATAGTCCGCGGCCTCGCTGACTTCACCTACGTCCTGCGCCAGCGTCAGCACACGCGCACCCGCCGCTTCAGCGATCTTCTTCGGCCCACCGCTTTCACGGTAGGTTTCTTTCAAAATGACTTTCACTCCCTTTTCTTTCATGGCCGCGGTCAACGACGCAATATGCTTTGCCGTTGGCGGAATCCCGGGTTTGGGCTCCACCTCACCGATACAGACTAGGCCGAAGCGCCTGGCAAAATAAACCCAGCTGCGGTGATAGGTCACCACAGGCTGCCCCTGAAAAGGCGCCATGCGGCCTGCCCAATCTTTGATTTTTTCATTCAACTTTTGAAGGAATGCTTCTTCATTCTTTTTAAAAAAATCAGCTTCTTCCGGATAGCCGGCGGCCATCGACGCGGCAATGTTCCGCGCCGCGATTTTGGCATTTTCAGGATCGATCAGATAGTGCGGGTTTCCAAAAGCGTGGATGTCCCCTTCCGACCGCGACAAAGAAGAAGGGATCTCCAAAAAGGGCACTCCCTTGGAAACATCAATCAGAGCCGGTCCGTAATTCAAAAAACGCGGATTGCCCGCGGCGTTGAGCAACGGGCCGCGCCAGGCCTCAAGGTCCAGGCCCTGGTGCACAAACACATCCGCTTTTTTGACTTTCATGACGTCACGCGGTGTCGGTGCGTAAAAATGAATGTCCCGTTTCGGCGAGGCAATCCGGTAGACTTCCGCCCTGTCCTTCACGATTTCTGCCGTAAGGTCCGCCAGAATGCCGTTGGTCGCGGCTACTTTTATTTTTTCCGCGGCAAACGCCTCCGGCGAAAAAATGCCTGCCAGAACCAGAATCAAAAAAATCCGATTTAAGATTTTCATGGC
>CAZKMJ010000106.1:0-7994 GCA_964553835.1 uncultured bacterium | reverse complement strand
GTCCGCGGAAGAACGCTCTGAAGTAAGGACCGCGGTTGATGAGCGTGAGGCCGCGGTGGAATTTTTGCGCAAGAGCATGCCTGTTCTTGAAGAAAGATATCATTTACCTCCCGGAGGCGGCCTGTATTTCAGGTTTCCGGGAGAGACGCATCATGAAGAAGCTGTTTACCACGGATCTGATTTCAACGATATCTTTACCGCTTTTGAAACGGTTGGGCTTGGCCCTGGAGACAAATACTGGACTTGGGGAGTGGGTACGGGCCGGGATCTTCTCGCGGCAAATGCTTTTGGCGCGGACATTGCGGCCGGGGAAGAGCTGGCGGAACCGGTTTTCAAAGCTGCCCGGAAAATTATTTTCGGAGACAATGGGGAGCAAAGCATTATTGGCCTTGCCCGCGCGGCAGGTCATCATGTTTTCGATCCGGGAAAAATTTCCATCCATCATGCAGACTGGTTCAAAGACGGGATTTTAACTCTTAAGGACCGCCGGAGGCTCAAAGACTTCGACGTTTTCTTTTATTACGTGCATGGCAGCGCCCGCCAGGGTGAGATGTTTAGAATCCTGTCCCAGTACATGCACGATCGCGCCGTTCTGATTATTTACAATCCATTCGAGGGTGAAGTCGAGCCTGTGGGGATGAAACCATTGTTTCATTTCGCGTGGACTTCAAACGGTTCACTTGAATTTTATGTCCGGTCTGATTCGTCTCTTGCTGAGATTGCCCGCGGCCATAAAAAGGAAGTCGAGAATTTTAACGCCGAAGCCTTGAAAGTCCAGACCGTTTATTTTGACGGCTGGAAAAACATGAATACCACGCTGGAATTTCTCAGCCATTTCCCCAATGTTTCCCAAGTGACGGTCCGCGCTGCCGAGTCTGCTTTTGGCGACATCAGGACGCTTGTCAGCGGATTTTTCCGCGGGATAGGATATGGGCAGGGAGGCGTTGATTTTAAAACGGGAGATTCTTTCGATATTCAATGGAAAGGCCGGCAAATCCATTTCAAACTTTCCGCTGACGATATTCCCGGGGCTCTGGATCTCGCGGTGTTTTATCAGCCGGAATTTTATGAATACGGTAATCGCCGCGCAGTAACTTTGAAGCCTTATCTTGAAAAGGTCAAAAGCCGGCTCAAACCTGACGCCCTAATGATGTTTTCAGATGGGGGGAAACTGAACACCTATTATTTCCCCCGGGAGTTTTCCTGGTTCCGCAAACGGAAAATTGATTACCTGGGTGAGACAACGTTTGATGCTCCCGGTGGCACCCTGGGATGGCGTATTTTCCGCAATCTTGCCGGGCGTTCCGAACGTGAATCCACTACGGCGTATCGTCCCGTGGCAGAGTCGGCAGCGGAAGTGCCGCCGGGTGAGCCCGGAGGGGAAGCGCCGTCCGCGGAAGAACGTTCTGAAGTAAGGGCTTCTGGTGATTCTGAACATACGGTTTGGGTTGAGTCTTCAAGGCAGACTTCTTCTCATGGTTTAAGAGTAAAAGCCGCCATGAAAGCCATTGAGGATTTCAAAGCGGCGGGTACCAAGGTGGAAGTTTTTCTTGAAACGGGGCAGCAGGTTCCTACGGGCATATTCTATAATTTTTATAGTATGTTTTATGGCGGAGTGAAATATCGAGTTACAGCCTCCGGCCCACAAGCTGTAGAAGCTGCTGGAGAGATCAAGGAAATTTTTGAAAAACCTTTTAACCCGGCCACCGGTCAGCGCGCGGAAATGCGGGCCACCGGCAATGTAAAACTCCGTCTGATATCCAGCGCGGACAAGCTTCTTCCTTCAACTGTTTCCGGATTTACAACTTTTGTGTATTGGATCAAGCCTGTAAAATTTGGAGAAAATAAACAGGCGCAGGCCATCACGCTTCAATACCAGTATGGGCAGAAAGACTCGGAGGGATCTTCGGCGGTTTATACGATTCATTTAAACCCGCTTTATGATTATTTTGTACTGAAGCCTTATTATTCCGGTTTTATTGACAGTCCAGACCTGGTGGGACAGGTTAAGCTTTCCTTGGACAAATCCGGGAATTTGCGCGGCGGATCCGGGATTGAAGTTCATCCCGCTTATAAAAAGAACCACCCCTGGCTAGAAAAATTTTTAACTTCAAGGCTTGAGTCTGGGACCGGTAAACCGTTTTTAAGAGGGAGATCAGCAGGTATTGGTCTGCCGTTGGGTAATTTCCACGACATGCTGATAGGGGATTTCGGCGAGTCTTTTAAACTGCCTGGTCAGATCAGCATTAATGACCTTAACGCTGACCAACTGCGCGCCATTTTCCTTGAAGCTTACCAGGCTGGCCGTGTGAGCTATGACGCTTCCGCTTTCCAGGAATGGAACAAAATGCCTGAACCCAAAATGCGCGTAGGCGGGGGGTTCCTTTTGAGAAAAATCAAAGGTCGCTGGTCATTTGTGCTCGGTTTGCGACCCTTAAGCAAAAAAGATTACCCGGACACTTTTACCGTGCCTTCAGGAAAAGCCGATCATAAATTGCCTTCGCTGGCCTTGCCCGCGGATATTTACCGGCAAAACCTACTTATTCAGCTGGGGGTCATTCCCAGAGGTGACGAAAATGCTGGCGTCAACGGCGGAAATCTGGTGGACAGCATGCTCAGTGAATTCTGGGAAGAAACAGGAGGCGGAAACATAATTGATCACCATGAAATTGCCGCGCGGTTGTCCGATTATTTTGGGATTAACAAGTCCCTGATCAGCCTCTTTACAGTGGTGCAAAATTCAACCATGAGTGGGCTTCGGTACAGTGATGAGTTTAAAAAATGGGTCTGGGTCCCGCTGGATATTTTTTATGAAGCTTCCGAAAGCGAAGCAGTTCCTACAGTTGAAAACTGGATTCACAAGACTTTTCCGGGCAAGGAAATCATTCCTGAATTGAAGAGTGCGGGGCTTGGTTATTTTCACCGCTTGCTTCAGGAAGCTCTTGGTCCCTGGATACGCTCTGAAACACGCAGCAGGAGCGCGGTAAAGTATGACAGCTGGGCTTCGCTTTCCGAAGGGTTGTCAGAAGCGGTCACGGACCTGAAACCTTCCACGCTCCGTGAAATGCTGACCGCTGTCGCAGGCGGAGCGCTGGTTCAGGAAGGCCTGATTGCCTGGCCGGAAGAATACGGCGACCCTGTACTCATTTATCCCGCCTATATGCGCTTAAGTGACAGGGAAACAGAATCCACCGGCACGCTGAAAATTTTCAATCTGGTGACCCACCAGGAAATCAGCAACCTTTCAGGCGGGGAAATTCTGCTGGCACGTGAAAGCAAGAGCCACAAAGGCAAGAAAAGCAGCTATGAAATCCATGGCCCCATTTTGGGCGTAACCGACCTTCACGGGCACACGCAGTTTTATTATGTGTTTGAAGACCAGTATGTGGACATCACTAAATGGCTGGCGCATAAACTTGGCGAAAATAAAATTTCAGGTGTAGAAAAATTTGAAGTCGTCGACGACGAATTTTTTGTTCTGACGCGCAATCAAGTTAAAAAAGATGTCGAGATCACGCTTGATGAAATCCTCCAGGAAGCTCGCAAGCAGCTCAAGAAGAGCGGCCGAAAAGCGGCCCCGAAAGCTGAAACGTTTGAGACCCCCAGAGCTGCAGAGCCCGAAAAGGCCCCTGAAATTCCGGCAGTCAAAGAGCTGGTGTTCACTGCGCCTGAAATTCCAATAGATGTCGCGACTCTGGACCGCAATGATATTGCCCAGGCGCCGCCTGAAATCCAGCAGGCCGCGCTCGATCTTTACTTTCTTCTGGAGCCCTTTGGCGCGGAAGCGGTTTTCTTTGAAGAGCAGGGAGAGAACGGTGAAATCACAACAGGCCTTAATGTGGTTGTCAACCGTGATCCGGAAAAATTCACATTCCGTATTTCAAAATCTATCAATTATCTCGGTGTGCCCGGGAACACGGTTTATTCGGTCGTGGCCCGCGATAAAAGTTCGACTCCGCCTGTCGGAGGCCTCATGCCAAAACCTGTGGATGAAAACACGCCACTGAAAATCAGGCGTCTTGCTTACCAGACTTTCCTGGACAGCGATAAATTCGCGCCTTTATGGTGGCGGAGCTACAGGCGCACCATTCTTGAAAATGGTGTCCCGCCGGAAAAAATGGCCGCTGTCAATGCGATCAGCGCTTCCCATCTCGCGGCCTACAAAAAAATTATGGCGGGCAGGAAAGCGGAGCTTTGGGGGCAGGGAAACCTTTTCACCTATGGCCAGACTTTAAAGAAGGAAATCCAGGTTCTGATCAACCGTTTGCGCGCCATGGGGTATTTGAGGCCGGGCACGCGGTTCGCGGACCTGGGCAGTGGCGACGGTTATCTGGTCCATATGGTCAACGCGCTGGCTGAGGGAGTTGATGTTACGGGGTTTGAAAGAGACAAGGGACTTATGGAAGCGGCTGTAGAAGAAACCGGAAAACTTGCGAGCCCTGATCAAGGGCCCGCGATTGATCCTTCCAGGGTCCATTGGGTGCTGGGCGATTATATGGAACAGGACCTGACAAAATTTGACATTATTTTCATTTACCCGCCTGTCCTCTCGACAGGAACGAGTGATTTTGTCGAAGGAATTCCAGCTCTGGATATTCCGGAGCTGATCCGGAAATTGAGCCCCGGTTCTCTTCTTGTCTTCCATCCTAATATGCCGTTTGACGAATTTCTTCCCGACATTGCGGTTTACGCGAAGGTTGAATATATAGAAGAATTAAATGCCGTCAGAATCCTGCCGCGCTCCGAAGTCCGGGCGAATGAGAAAAAACCGGGCAAAAAGAATACATCTGCTGAAAATGACAAGTTGCTCGCTGGAATTACTGAAGTTGAGGAAGTGCTGCTGAGCTCTACGCTTGGCCCCAACGACAGGCGTCTTGTCATGGAATTACTGCATCAGGCAAAGGAAGCCGTGGCAAAGAATAAAGTTGAAATGGCGAATCTTGTTTACCAGGCCTACAGCACCTGGCCGGAGTCTAGCATCAAAAGCATCAAGGCGGGCAAGGAGGCGCTTGAAACTCTGAACAACAAAGTCAAGAAATACATCCCGGCCAAAAAACCGGGACGTAAGCCGCAGCAACCCCGTTCGGAAGCGCGTGAGATTGATCTGGAGAAACTGGAAGGCGCGCTTTATTACCCCGCCGCAGGCGCGGATTTCAGGGTGATTTTGCTGAGCTATCTTGAAAAAATTCCCGGTATCCGCAAAGTTATTTTGAACGACAACAGCTACAAGGATTTGCGCGATGATATTTTAAAATTTCTTGCCATCCGGGACGCTTCGCCGGAGCTGCAGGGTGACGATTTAAATCTTTTTGAAAAAATTCAGCGATACCCGAGGGAAATCGAGGAAGTATTCCGGCTTCTGGACGAAGAACTGGTTAAAACGCCTTCCTTTGGCACGCGGCTCCGTGAATTTCTGGCCAGAGGCTTGCCTGTGAATGAAATCACCATTGTGATGATGAAGCTTGATCCTTCCGTCCGATTTACCACGGAAGATGGATGGAACTTCAAGGTCCAGTGGAAGAAACACCATGCGGCCGTGCCTGTTGAATTTGATCTTTCTGTCCTCCCGGGCAGCAGTGCGGAATTAAATCTCAAAGATCGTGATATTTCGCTGGTCCGTGTGAACAGGGCAGGGAACAGCATGGTCCTTTCGAAAAACAGCGCGGAATTTCATGCCCAGCTGATCCGGGACCTTAAAGTGGGCGGCATTCTTTCCTATTCGCGTGTTGACCGCCTCCCGCTTGAACATTCCCCGGAAAAATATGCCGACCTCGGACTTGAATCCCTGGGGCAGTCGGACGGCAAAAGATATTTCAAAAAGATCGCGGAAAAAGACCCCGCGGCTGTTAAAGACTTGATTTCGGCGGACATGGCAAGGTCCGAATCAAGGGCCTCTGCGGCGGAGTCTGAGATTTCATTCAGTTTTTTTTCGGAGCTGAGAAAAGAACGTGTGCCCCGGCCGGTACTTAAGTTTCTGCGTTCTTTCTGGCAGGGGACCGAGTTGAAGTTGTGGGACGGGCAGCAAAAAGACACGCTGATCCTTTTCCGCGCGGGAGTTCCTGTGGCCGCTTACTCTTACAGTGTCGCGGATGAAGAGAGTGTCCGGGGTAACGGGGTTTATACGGTCATGAGCGAAGTAGGGCAGAATTACGGCTCTATGGTGCGCGATCAGCTTTTCATGTGGCTGCGGCAGTATTTCGAATATATCGACATTGGCGACGCGTCTATCGGCGGCATCCACAAGGATGACAAGGCGCAGAACTTCCAGCGCAGAATGATTGATGAAAATCCGGCGGCCATCACCAAAATCGCTTTTTACCGGGAAGAGGATGAGGACGGCAAATCAGGCGCCTATTACGAATTGTCAGGGCCCGCGCGGCTGGCGGAAGTGCTTGCTGAACATGCTTCCCAGAAAATCCGGTTTGTTCAGGTTGACCTGAAAAAATACAAAACGGCTGCCGAACGCTCCGAAGTCCGTGTTAAGAAAGTGGATTTTTCCACATTAACGTCCGGATGGCTGCGCGACAAGCTGGCCATGAGCCCGGCGGACGTGACGAAACTGCTCGATGAAGATGACGTGAAATGGAACATGGCAAAGCTTTTTGAAAAGCTTCAGGCCGAGCATGGGGATTCAATCCCGTATTACATGCACATTGGCGGGGAAGCGGGCGTGGCCATTGCCATGGGAGTGGAAGTCCAGTACAGGGAAAAAATTGAGACGGCATTCAGGGAAAGCGGTGCTGATTTTGATGCCACGGCAAAGGTTTTTGATGTTGAACAGACGACGCTGCGGGTTTCATACAAAAGATTGACGCTGTTCCTGGACAAAAAAGAAAAGGCCTTGAGCGAGATATCACCTTCACAAGGCTATCTGTTGAATGAGATCGCGAAAAATCTAACGGATTTCAAACCCAGCCGCAAGAAAACAGCGGGACGGCCCCATCTTGCGGCCTATCTTAAAGAAAAAGTCACGGCAAACGCCGGGCCTGATCAGGTCAAAAAGTACGTCCTTGCGTGGCTCAATTTAAAAGATGACAACAATGCTGCCTGGCCGCTGCGCCTTTTAAAAGACCAGCTTGGCGAACTTGTCCCCAAAGTCAGCGCCAATAATTTCTCCATTCCCCGCACTATTTGGGGGTTGGGAATTGTGGAGGAATACCGCAAGGAATTTGACGTGCGCTTTTCAACCACCGGAGGGTCCAACACGGCAGTCGGAATGACTTTTGGCTACAACCAGAAAGAGGCGGGGCATTTCATTTCGAACATACAAGCCGGCCTTGCAGAGCTGGACAAAGGCAGTTCTGCTGCTCCCGTGGCTGTCGTGGAGGAAACAAAGTTGCCCGTGGGGCAGATCGCCGATATTAAATCCCTTCGCGTTCTCGAAGCTTTGTCCGCTGAGAAGAAAATGCCCGTGACATCCGCGGATGTGGCCGCGGAGCTGGACTCCCCGGAAGTAGACTGGGACTTCGATGTCTATTTCGACCGTCATCCTTCCATTAAATGGGTCAGGAGCCGTGGCTATGAAGTTTTCTTTCTTGCCGCGGGCATTGAAGACCAGGCCCGCGTGAAATTCCGGGAAAGATTTGAAATGTATCATGGGGTCATGAAAGTGATTTCCGTTTCTTTCGGGCTTGGCGAAAAAGGCAGTACTCTTCCCGGGCTTTACAAAGATCTGAAACTTGATACCAGCAGCTTGTCCATTCCTCAGGGCGGCTTCCTCAAGCTTTTTGGCCTTAAACGGATTGATGTACTCAGCGAACTGGCGGATGGAGACTGGAAAAATCTGGTTCAGGTGAAGGACCGGCTTTTCAAAGAGCTTAATGAAAGGCGAAAACGGGAAAACAAGGAACCTATCAAGGAAAAATCTTTCACAACTGCCGACTTTATCTGGGGTACTGGAATTGCGGATGCTTTTGAAAAAGAGTTGGCGGCAAGGGAGGCGAACACGTCGGTTTACGGCGGTAGTCAGATTAAAATCGGAAATTCATTTGGTT
>CAZKMJ010000105.1:2139-8057 GCA_964553835.1 uncultured bacterium | reverse complement strand
GTGGTCTTTCTGGTTTTCCTGCCACTTCCAGATGAGCTGTCCGGTCATCCCCAGATGGATCCAGACCCTGCATTGATTATCAAAAAGCATGACGATAAATTTTCCGCGCCTGCTGACCGAAACAATTTTCCGGCCTGCCAGAAAACTTCTGAAATCCTCTGGTTTTCCGGCCTTCAAAACCGACGGCCGGAAAATCAAAATCTTGTCGGCCGTCAACCCTTTCAGAGCCGCGCAAAGCTGCACGGCCAGGGTTTCTGCTTCAGGAAGTTCTGGCATCGGATATTATCGCCTATAGAGGGGTTTGTCAATGAAACAGAGGCTTTTTACGCCCCTTTTACACCATCAGGCTTCGAGCGGAAAAATACTGCTGCGGTCTTCGATGTGGCGGTAATAACGCACGGACGTTTCACCGCGTTTCCAGACATAAAAAATAGAATTTCCGTTTTTCTCGGCCGGGAAATCAATAAGGCCCTGTGAAAGGTTGCGTACTTTACATCCCATGGACCGGATGGCCCGGATTTCAGACTCAATGTCCTGGATAGTCTTGTCCAGCTTCGCGATTTCTTCGGTCAAAAAGTTTTCAAGCTGCTCCAGCTCACCCGTGCTCATGTTGGCGGGCCCTCGCTGGCGCAACAGCTCTTCCATCAGCAGCTCGTCATGCATTTTTTCGGACTGACGCTTTTTCTGGTCGAATTTTTTTAAAATAACTTCTAGCTCGGGCAGAAGCGCGTTGGCTTCCTGCAACGTAAAAACACGGGGATGTTTTTCCATAAGGCCCTGTTGAATGTTAATTGCCGAAACGTTCAGGAATATGTTCAGGAGCTACCGCGGGAATCAGGCCGCCGCCCTTGGCCACATTGATCATGCTCTCCGAGCTCAGGCGAACCCCGCTGCCGGCGTACTTGCCAGCGCAAACAAACATATTAAAGTTATATTTTTTGTACGCAAAGTCAAGCTTATGATTCACGACCTCAGGAACAGTCATGATCGGAATGTTCACAAACTCCTGCACCACCCAGTCCCCCTTCAAAGCCTTGTCGATGACGGCGTTCCATTCCGCGTCAGGCGTTTCCCGTCCGATCGTCACATCCCGGCCGCCAAAAGCCGACGAGGGTTTCAGCACCAGGGTCTCTTTTTCCTCTTTAAGGAAGTCGATAAGGTAAACCTTCTTGCGCCCGTAAAAATCCTCAGCGTCCACCAGCCGGCGGGTCACCCGAATGTGTTCGCGCTTCATCTTGTTTTCACTTTCGGTGAAAAAGTGGTCATACTCCGGGTTTGTTAAAATTGAAAGAAGCGCCTTGTCTCCTGCCAGGCGTGACCGCAGCGGATTAATCATGCACACTGCGCGGTCTCGGTAGGCCTTGATCATGTCCTGCACCTCATCCAGCCGTTCCACCAATTCATCAAAAATCACGCGGCGGTAAATCAGATGTATCTTGAAATTTTTGTGATACAGCTTACCGCCCTTGTATTTCAACTCACGCGGGTCGGCGATCGTAGTTTTGTAACCTTTGGATTCAAAAAAAACTTTTAAATATTCATATTCCGGCGTGGTGCGCACATTTTTCCAGTCGATGATGGCAATCTGCGGAGTCTCAAAACCGCCAAATTCTTCATAGGTTGCAAGCATGGCGTCCAGAATGTTCTGCGCGCGGGACTGCTGGGCCAGCTGGTTTTCCTTAAAAAAATCCTGCAGGAGCGGCTCGGAAAAAAGTACTTCTTCCAGCTGGTCAGTGTAGGCCGTACCCGCGGGCGAGTCGGTGTTGAACTCAATCAACTTCAGGCTTTCGCCTTCCAGAAGCGCGTCAAAGCGCGCGAAAACTACCGTCTGGGAATAGCCGGGATCGATCTTGATCAGGTCGGCGGCCTCGGGGCTGAAACGGAACAGATAGGAAAGATGGCTTTCTTCAAAATAAAGGCGCGCGGCATTGTTGATGACCTGTGCCATGGTTGAGCTTACCCGCTTGAGCAGGTGCTCCTGTTTGGGGCTCAGAAAGTAGGCTTTAAAAAAGGTCGGGATGGTGAAGCGGCCATAACGGAAACAGGTCTTCTGGAGCCGTTCCGGAAGGCTGGAAATGATTGGAACGGCCTGGGTCGAGCGGGCTTTTAAATACTCATCAAACTCGTGATCGAGATTTTTGAGCATATTTTTCCCCCAGAACTTTCTCCATGGTTTCACCAAGCAGAGCGGGACTGGGAGCGATTGTAACACCCGCCTTCTTGAGGCGCTTGATCTTGTCTTCGGCTTTTCCTGAGCCGCCGGAAATAATGGCGCCGGCATGACCCATACGCTTGCCGGGAGGCGCGGTACTGCCCGCGATAAATGCAACCACAGGCTTTTTCATTTTCTTCTCAATAAATTCAGCGGCCTCTTCTTCCGCGGAGCCGCCGATTTCGCCGATCAGAATAATAGCGTCGGTGCCGGGATCATTTTCAAAAAGAGGGAGCGCGTCAACAAAGTTGGTTCCTACAATCGGATCGCCGCCGATACCGATGCATGTTGACTGGCCGATGCCGCGGGTGGAAAGCTGCCACACCGCTTCATAAGTCAGCGTACCGCTGCGGGAAATAACACCGATCCTGCCCGGCTTGTGGATATAGCCCGGCATGATCCCGATTTTGCATTCCCCTGGCGTAATAATGCCCGGGCAATTGGGGCCAATCAGGGTGATTTTCTTTTCAATGATCCAGGGTTTGATCTTGGCCATATCAAGCGCGGGAATACCTTCGGTAATGCACACAATCAGCGGAATGCCTGCCTCACCCGCTTCCTTGATCGCGGCCGCGGCAAAATTAGCGGGCACATAAATAACGGTGGCATTGGCGCCCGTGGCCTGAACAGCTTCCTTTACGGCGTTAAACACCGGAACTCCGTGTACCTGCTGCCCGCCTTTTTTTGGCGTCACACCACCAACAACCTTGGTGCCATAAGCCAGCATTTTCTCGGCATGAAAGGAACCGTGGGTCCCTGTGATGCCCTGCACAATGACTTTGGTGTTCTTATTGACCAGCACGCTCATAACGCGGCCACCACTTTCTCCGCGGCTTCGGAAAATTCCGAGGCGGAAATAATTTTAAGTCCCGAAGCCTTCAAAATGGCTTTCCCCTCTTCAACGTTTGTTCCTTCGAGGCGCACCACAAGCGGGACTTTCACACCCACTTCCTTGATCGCGGCCAGAATGCCTTCCGCGACCACATCGCAGCGCATGATCCCGCCGAAAATATTGACCAAAATAGCCTTCACACGGGCGTCTTTCAGAATGATTTTAAAAGCGGCCGCGACTTTTTCTTTGTTCGCGCCGCCGCCAACGTCCAGAAAGTTGGCCGGTTCACCGCCCGCGTATTTAATAATGTCCATAGTGGCCATGGCCAGCCCGGCACCGTTTACGATGCATCCAATGCTGCCTTCAAGACCCACATAACTCAGGTCGAACTTTTTGGCTTCGACTTCACGAGGATCTTCCTGCGCCGGATCACGGAGGGCCGCGATTTCAGGATGGCGGTAAAGCGCGTTATCGTCAAAATTGATTTTGGCATCAATAGCAATGACCTTGCCGTTTTTCATGATGGCCAGAGGATTGATCTCAATCAGCGAAGCATCGAGATCGAGGAAAATTTTTGAAATGGCGATAAAAACGGAAGCAAAACTCTTGGTGTGGTCCGGGGCCAGATTCAGCCGGCCCGCGACTTCAAGTGCCTGCTTTTCGTCCATGGGCGCTTCCGGAGAAAAATGCGCCTTGATCAGTTTTTCCGGGTTTGTGTGCGCGACTTCTTCAATGTTCATACCGCCCGCTTCGGAAACGATCAGGCACGGCTTGTAAACACTGCGGTCCAGCACGATGCTGGCATAATATTCTTTTGCCAGTGGAGAGGTCTGCTCAAGCAGGATGGAGTCGACCGGATTGCCGTCCGGGCCGGTCTGAAAAGTCACGAGGCGTGTGCCCAAAAGCTTCTTCGCAAGATCACGGGCTTCTTCGGGAGAATGCACCACTTTAACGCCGCCCGCCTTGCCGCGTCCGCCCGCGTGCACCTGGGCCTTGACTGCGATTTCAACGCCGGGCTTCATCCACTTTTTAGCAATATCGTAAACTTCTTCGGCCGTCCTCGCCAGAGCATTGGGATGAATCGCGATCCCGTACTTCTGAAAAATTTCTTTTGCCTGGTATTCGTGGACGTTCACTGTTTCCTCACCTGCGTTTGTCGGCCGGGACGTAATGCACGCCCATAGGGCCGGTATATTCCGCGGCCGGGCGGATCAGCCTGTTGTCCGCGCGCTGCTCAATGACATGCGCGGTCCAGCCCGCCACGCGGCTGGCCGCGAAAACGGTCGTGAAAAAATCCACGGGAAAACCCAGCACATAAAGCACGGAGGCGGAAAAGAAATCCACGTTGCACGGAATCTGCTTTTCCTCCCACATGACTTTTTCGACCTTGCTTGAAATTTCCATCCAGCGAAATTCATTGACCCGTTCGCAAAGTTTCTTTGCGGTGTCACGGAAAACCGTGGCGCGCGGATCTTCCTTCTTGTAAATGCGGTGGCCGAAACCCATGACCTTTTTCTTCTGTTTCAGAAGATCGCGAACATAGTCCTCGGCCTTGGCCGGGTCTTTGATGTCCAGGATCATTTCCATCGCGTGCTGGTTGGCGGAGCCATGCAGGTCGCCTTTAAGCGTGCCCACCGCGGAAGTCACGGCGGAATACATGTCAGATTCCGTGGCCGTTGTCACGCGAGCGGAAAAAGTAGAGGCATTCAGGCCATGGTCGGCCAGAAGAATGAGGTAGGCATCCAGCGCGCGTTCCATTTCAGGCGCGGGCGCCTTGCCATGCATCATGTAAAGAAAATCAGCGGCGTGGGAAAGTTTCGTGTCCGGAGCAATGGGGTCCTTGCCGCTGCGGATCCGGTAGAACGCCGCGATAATGGTCGGCACGCAAGCGGTCAAACGCAGAGCCTGGCGCTTCATGGTTTCCGGGTCTTGCTTGTCCCCTTCCTTGTCAAAAACGCCCAAGGTGGAAATCATGGTGCGAAGCATGCCCATCGGATGAGCGTGCGCGGGAAAGGTTTTCAGGATTTTTAAAATTTCAGGGGAAACTTCACGCTGCTGGGCTAGCTGCTTTTTGAAACCATCAAGTTCGGCAGCGGAAGGAAGTTTTCCGTTCCAGAGGAAGTAAACCGTTTCTTCGAAAGAGGAATTGGCAGCAAGCTCTTCAACCGGAATGCCGCGGTAATAAAGTTTACTGTTCGCGCCGTCTACAAGGCTTAAAACGGTCTGAGAGGCGACAACGCCTTCCAGGCCTTTTACGAAATGCGAATCAGGCTTATTAGCTGCTGTTTCAGGTGGCATAAAGACCTACTATTATAGCGGAAAGTTACAATAAAAAAAGACTTTATAAAGGCGACTTTCTATTCAAAACCGGGCACTTGCGCCCACATGCAAATGCGATACGGCGCCAATCCAGTCAGGACAGCCTGCCGTATCGGCCTTCCAGATGAGCTTTGGAATAATCCACATAGCGCAGGGCCCAAGCTTTAAGCCCTTTAATCTCTTTTTGAGACAATTTCCGGACAAATTTGGCCGGCCGGCCGAAATAAAGGGAACCAGGCTTGAGTTTCTGGCCGTGCGTGACCAGGCTTCCCGCGCCAAGGATGACCCCTTCACTAATCACAGCCCCATCCATAACAATCGAGCCAATTCCGATGAGGGACTGGTTTTTTACCGTGCACGCGTGCAGGCAAACCTGATGTCCGACCGTTACGTAATCTCCCAGAATGCACGCGCGGTTGGTCTCGACATGTAGAAGACTCAGGTCCTGGATATTGGTGTATTTTCCGATTTTGATTTTGTTGATGTCGCCGCGGACAACCACGCCCGGCCACACACTTGAATAATCGCCAATAGTAACCCGGCCGATGACTTGCG
>CAZKMJ010000105.1:0-2129 GCA_964553835.1 uncultured bacterium | reverse complement strand
CCGTTTTGGGGATATAACTCATTCCTTCAGAAGTCCGAAAATGTTTTTCGTGATCTGAAGGTTCATATCCGCGATAGATTCCACCAGCGGAATATGCTTGGGGCATGCCTTGACGCAGTTCTGCGCGTTACCGCAGTCTTCAATGCCACCCTTGGCCATAAGCGCGCGCTGGCGGTCCTTGGCCGTGGATTTGCCCAGCGGATGATCATTGAACAGGCGCGCCTGGTTAATGGCCATGGCGCCTATGAAATCCGACTTGTCGTTGACCTGAGGACAGACTTCCAGGCAGCAACCGCAAGAAAAGCAGGTGGACATAATGTAGTCCTTTTGCTGCTGCTCGGAAGAAATGCGCGGTCCAGGTCCGAGGTTGTGCGTGCCATCGATCGGAATCCAGGCTTTGACGTGTTTCAGGGTGTCGAAAAGACGGGACCGGTCCACAATAAGATCGCGCACCAGCGGGAACTTGGTCATGGGCTCGATCCTGATTTCATCGCCCAGCTGGTCCACAAGCGCGGAGCAGGCCTGGCGCGCGCGGCCGTTGATGATCATAGTGCAGATGCCGCAAACTTCTTCCAGGCAGCTGGATTCCCAGGACGGCGGAGTGGAAGGCGTGCCGTCAAAAGTCTTGGGGTGCTTGCGAATTTCCTGCAGCAAAATAATGACGTTCATGTAGGGACGGTAAGGAATATGGTATTCCTCCCAACGCGCTTTGGCGTCCGGCCCTTCCTGGCGTTTGATTTTGACTTTAATGGTTTTGTTTTCTTTTGGCATTTTTACCTTAATACCTGCGTTCGCACGGCTTCCGCACCGGCGTCTATACGCCGGCACATCAAGGCGCGGTCAATGAAACCACGTCCTTGAGCAGCCGCTCAGTATTTCCGTTCGCGCGGCTTCAGTAATGATGTATCGACCGCTTCGTAAGAAAGTTCCGGGCCTTTTGGCGTATATTTAGCGACCGTGGTTTTGAGCCAGTTGGCGTCGTCACGGTTGGGAAAATCTGGTTTATAATGAGCGCCGCGACTTTCATTGCGCGCAAGCGCTCCCAGAGTGATACAGCGCGCGATCTGCAGCATGTTGAAAAGCTGGCGTGTGAACACCACAGTCTGGTTGGCCCACTTGGAAACGTCATTCACATTGATGTTTTTGGCGCGCTCCTGGATTTCCTGGAGTTTCTGGTCCGCCTCTTCAATCTTTTTGTTGTAGCGGACCACCGTGACATTGTCGGTCATGATATTGCCCATTTCCTGCCACAGTTCGTATGGATTTTCTTTCCCGTGCATGCGCAGAATTTCGTCCTGGCGGCCTTCTTCTTTTTTAAGCTGCTGGTGGAACCATTTGTCCGCCGTGTCTTCGGAAGAGCCCTTCTGGCCCTGAATATATTCACCCGCCGTGCGTGCCGCGGCCAGCCCGCCCTGCAAGCATGAAAGCAGTGAGTTCGCGCCGAGGCGATTGGCGCCATGGTATTGATATTCGCATTCCCCCGCTGCCAGCAGGCCCTGCACATTGGTCATCTGTTTGTTATCAATGTAAATACCACCCATTGAATAATGGACAGACGGAAATACGCGCATCGGAACCTTGCTCGGATCTTCATTCATGAACTTTTCGTAAAGTTCCAGAATACCGCCAAGCTTGGCTTTCAAAGTTTTGGGGTCCACATGAGAAATGTCGAGATAAACCACGTCCTTGCCGTCAAGACCAAGCTTCAGTTCACGCACCACTTTAAAAATAGCGCGCGATGCAATGTCGCGCGGCACCAGATTGCCATATTTTGGATACCACTCTTCCATGAAATACCAGCGCTTGCCGTCTTTGTAGGTCCACAACCGGCCGCCTTCCCCGCGAACCGCTTCGGAAATCAGGCGGTTTTTGTCCTCACCCGCGATCGCAGTGGGATGCACCTGGATAAATTCCGCGTTCGCGTAATTCACGCCCTGCTGAAAAATCGCGCCCGCTGCCGCGCCTGTGCAAATCATAGACATGGTGGAGCGGCCATAAATCATGCCGCAGCCGCCGGTGCAGAACACCACGGCGTCCGCGCGGAAAGGCCGGATCTCAAAATTGGTCAGGTTCATGGCAATAACGCCTCGGCCTGTGTTTGAATCATCAATGACCGCGGAAAGAAATTC
>CAZKMJ010000104.1:0-8097 GCA_964553835.1 uncultured bacterium | reverse complement strand
CGGCATCCCGCCCTTGAGCGCGTTTTTCTTGTAAAGCATGCGGGAACCCAGCACCACGTCGGCTTCCCCTTTCAGGATCGGCTCAAGGATGGGTTTCAGGAATGAGGGGTCGTACTGGCCGTCGGGATGGATCATGACGATAACGTCGGCTTCGCGGGCCAGCGCTTCGGTGTAGCAGGTCTTCTGGTTTCCGCCATAGCCCAGATTATGGCGGTGGCGCAGGCTGATAATGCCAAGCTCCTTGGCGCGGGTGTAGGTGTCGTCCTTGCTGGCGTCATCCACCAGGATGATTTCATGCACAAGGTCCGTGGAAATCTTGTTGTAGGTGTCCTGCAGAGTCAGGGCCGCGTTGTAAGCGGGCATGACCACCGTGACTTTTTTCTTGTCAGCCATTTTTTCCGTCAGCATCGGAGTTTTTCCTTTTGAAAAGGGTGCGGGTTCCGTCCGTCACAACCAGCTCATACTCCGCGTTGTTTTTGTAATCTGCCAGTTTCTGTTCGATCTTCCCCTTGTCCCATGGGTAAGAATTTACATGCCGGTCGATAAGCACATAGTCGGCATTTACGTACTGCTTGTGAGCCGCATGGTACGTCAGCTCAAAAGGTTCCGCAAGGTAGAAATTATACTCGCGATAGCCTATATAGGGAAGCAAATGTCCATGGGTCAGCACAATGGCACCCGCAGGCAGCTCTTTGGCCCACCGGATGGACTTCAGGTCCTCAGAATTGAAGGATTCAGTCCGGAAATGCCCCCCATTGATAAAAAGCATGGTCAGAAGGGCCAGCCATACGAATTTCTCCCGGAAATGGGCTGGCAGGCGGCGATAAAGGCCCGAAAAGCCGAATACCATGGCCACAAATACAAAAGGCACCACGGCGGCCGCGTAGTGGAAATGAAGGTCGTAAAAGTCGACATCCGAGCCTGTGGAATGCGCGAAGACGGGGAAAATAGGAACCAGAATTAAAAGGGACGCCGGTGTAAAAAGAGGCAGGAAGGCGACGCGTGACAGAAGATTGAAATAGGTGCGGATCTTGGCCGGTTCACCCACGAATATTTTCAGGACCCGGTCCGGCTGGGTCAGATATTCGCGGATTAGCTCACCTCCGCTAGAAATATGTGATCCAAAATTGTGAAAATTTTCTTTCAGGACGGTGTTCCCTGTCCAGGGAATGAAAAATTTTGTGATGAAAATGTAATAGCTTACAGCCAGAACGCCGGTCGCGATGCCCTGCGCCCTGTTTCCCATGAAAAAAACAAGCATACCGACGGCGCCAAAATAAAGGAAGGAGTCTTCCTTGACCGACAGCCCCAAAAGAACAAAAAGAAAATAAAATCCCCATCGGCGGGACAAAGCCATGGAAACGGCGGCAAAAATGAAAAGAGGATAAAAAATTTCAACGCAGAAATTCATCTGCAGCACATTTTGCAGGTAGCGATAATTGAGATATATGAAAGAGATGAACCAGGCCACGGACGTATTACCGCCGAAACGCTTGCGGACTATGGAAGCCAGCGGGAAAACGGCCAGCGCGGCCAGAGGGCCATAAGCCAGGGTCAGGACCAGCGGGGATTTGAACAGGGCCCAGACCGGCGCGAAAACAAACATGATATTGTTGATGTGGTAAAAAGTATGAAGCAGGCCGGTGTAATGGATCTTGCCGTGAAAATAATAATAAATCATGTAATCGAAAAAGCTGAAGGGCAGGAAATTAACGTTCAGCGACAGGTATTCGGTCACCTGCTGCCAGGTCAGGAAAATGGCGGACAGCCCGAAAAGGACCCACAACGCTTCCGGTCTGGAAGTCCAGGCTTCGACCTTGTTTTTAAGACTGGCCATGCCTTCCCTTCCACTGTTAGCTGAGAACCATGCGGACAGCAGTGCGCTTGAAAGAAAGATAGTGAAAATCGGTTTCAGATTTTTGATTTTCAGGGTCATGGGACCCACCGCGACCGGGAACCCGGCCCAGATGCAGTAAACCATAAACGCGAGCGCGGCAAAGGCCGCGGACTTGAAAAGAAGCGCCAGTATGGGGCGCACGGAATTTGTCTTCATAGCTTGTAGATCCAGAGGGACCCTCCTGCCTTGGCATCCGGTTTGCGGGTTTTTAGCCACGCGTATTCTTTTTCGCGAATCAGCGAAGGATAATGGAAAACATCGAGGACGTAAAGTCCCGGTTTGCGTGCTTTAAAGTCTTCCTCTCCCCGCTTCCAGGGAAGACCGTAATAATCCAGCTCTTCCGGGAAATTGAACATCAACAGGGTCTTGATCTCGGTGACCTTGTTATCACGGACATAGTCCCGCAGGTGTTTTAGATCCGAGCCCCAGGAAATATTGGAATCGCTCAAAATATTATGGCCACCTCCCCATATTCCGGCAAGTTCATTGAAGTAAGAAAGGTAATTCGGGAAAGCGAGTGCTGAAGAGGCTGCAAGCCAAACACATAGTGCGCCGGCCGCAAATTTTTTTAATAAACCATTCTCGCGCAGGTATTGGAAACCGGCTGCCGCGAAAATCAGGAAGTACGGATAAACCGGCAGGACATGGCGGACTCCGATATTCACTTTGTTGATAAAGGAAGCAATACCCCAGAACGTCAGGGCGGGCAATAAAATAAAAAGCCAGTCAGTTTTGGCAAAACGCTTTTTCATCAGGGCGGTCACGAAACCCAGGATTGCGAAACACCACACCGCCAGAGGGATTTTGACCAGCATGGCGGTCAGATAATAAAGCTTAAAACCTTTGTTGCTGATCTGGCCGAGAAAGAAGCCGGGATGCTGCTCCTTGACGGCATGGTCACGGAAAATGGCCCAGCCGCGGAAAAACCGGCGCAGGGGCCTGAATTTTTTGAACCAGTAGGCCGGTTCGAAATAATCCAGCGCGGGTACAACCAGGCTGACAGCCAGCAATGCCAGCAGGATGCAGACCGCGGCCTGAATTTTTTTGTTCTTAAAAACAGGCCATTTCGGGAAAAGGACTGAAAGCCACAAGTAGATGACCGGGAACGCGAAAATTTCACGCGAAGTTTTTTCAAGAGCAGCCAGTGCGGTGACTGCCGCGAGCAGCCAGACTGGGAAGCGGACCTCCTCTTTTGGAAGCCGGTCCAGCCATGCCATGGCAAAAATAATCATATAAAAGACCATGTAGATCTGGATCATGCTGAATTTTGAAATCAGTGCCAGCCCAGCGGAAATTCCTGCGCCAAATAGGTATTTCCGGCCTTCCGTTTTGAAGTAGAGATAAAGCAGGTAAAAAGTCAGGAAATGGAAAACCGCTCCGGCAAAGTCGGTCGTGACAAGCGAGGCGTTGATGACCAGGTCAGGGACCAGAGAATAAAGAAAGACAGCAAAAATACCGGCTGTTTCCCCCATCAGGTCGCGGACCCAGAAAAAAAGAGTCAGCCCAAGCAGGATGGCCAGCGGTAAAAGTGCCAGCCTTGACGCTGTGATCATTTTCTCCGCGGGATTACCGTTCTTATACAGAAAGGTGCGTCCCAGCTCCCACTGTTCGCCTTCCCCGTCTTTCCATGCCGGGATGTCCTCCGGAAATTTCAGGTCCATGAAAAGCAGTGGGACAGCGGCCATTTGTTTTGCGAGCGGAGGATGTTCCGGGTTAAGTTTGAAATTATCGTATTTCAGGTACGTGTAGCCAGCTACGATATGCGCTACTTCATCTGAAACCGTGGAATTAGTGAACGCAAGCCAGGCAGCCTGGCCCAGGAAAAGAGACAGGAACGCGTAAACCAGAATTGGAATGTTAAAAATTTTTTTCATGTCACGGGCGGTGGCGGACCGCTTGGAAAGATTTCACGGAATTTTTGTTTAGGAACGTAAAAAAGATAATGGCTGTAGGTAACATGCTGAATGGGGTTGAAGTTTTTTCGCAGCCATTCAAAGCGTTTTTCATCCATCACGCCTGTCAGGTCATTGGCGCCAATCAGGATATAGCCTGGCCGTGCCTGTCTGGGGCGGTAATGCAGGATTTTGTCTTTGTTCTCATCCCGGAATTTACGCAGGAAATAATTTTTATCTTCCCAGTCCAGGTTGGAGTCCGCCAGATAGCGCCAGGCGTTGACCCGGGGGCCGATGATTTCATTGAAGTAGGACATGCTGTGGGGCATGTAAGACAGGGAAGAAAACGCGTACCAGCCCAGCAGGACACATAGGGTTTTAAATTTGCGCCCGGACATGGGGCCGGCGAATTCTCTTGCAGCGAATATGATTGGAAAAGTAAGTACCGGAAGCAGGTAACGGATACCCAGCTGCGCTTCCGAGAAAACGCTGAATACAAAGACCCATACTCCAAACGGGAGCCACAGGAAAAGGTTCAGGCCCTGTGCTTTCGCGGCCCTGCGCCGGAACGCCAGAAAGATCAGCAGAAAAAGCGCAAGCGGGGTTTTCAGCCCGATCATAATAGGATAGGCGTACCAGCGTCCTTTACGGCGTGTCCTCCCCAGAATGTAATTGTTCCCTCTTCCGATCTGGGGATTTTCTTCGAGATATTTTGTGTAATCAACACCTTGCATAAATATTTTTGGGAACGGAATAGGAAGATTGCAGTGTTGGAGCTTCTGGTATGAACGGCTCTGCCATTTATATTGAGAACCCGGCGTGAACGAGCCTTTAAATAAATATCCGGCGTTGACATAAAAAATGACAAGGAGGCCGAAAAGCGCGGCTGCGCCGGCCCATTTGACTGCTGTGGCTCCTTTTTCCTCTTTCCACGCTTTCCAGAAATCCGGCACCATGACAAGCGCTGAAACAGGCAGAATCAGCACCGCGCTGAATTTAGAAAGCAGCGCGCCGCCCGCGCTCAGGCTGGCCAAAAAAAACCAGCGGCGTTTTTGGGTGCGCGAAAGTTTCCAAAGGCAAAACATCCAGGCCAGCACAAAAAAAGTCACGGCCATGTCGGACGTAAGTTGTTTTCCGTGCGCGATGAAGTTGGGATTGAAAACGTAAAGGCCCAGGCTTAGCAGCGCGGGAATTCGGCCAAATGCCTGCATGACCCAGATATAAAGGACCCATCCTGCCAGCAGCGCGAAAATCATCGAAGGCAGCCGCACAATCAGGCGCGACATTTCCCTTGAGTCCAGGACTTCCCAATCGCAGCCATATGAAACGCAGCCCAGCGCGTTCAGGGCCAGGACCGGCATACGCTGGCCTTCCGGTTCGGCCATGGGCCCTTCTGTCAGGAATTTATAGCCGTAGCGGAGGTTATTGGGCTCGTCGTAGGAAAGTGATTTGTGGAGATTTCCCCAGGCCATGAAAAAAAACATGGCGCCAAGCAAAACGGATGGAAGCCAGTGAAGGCGGCTGCCGGAAGAGGTCACGATCAGGCGGCAGCTTTTGGGGCCAGATACGGATAATCGGCCAGGGTCTTTTTATATTTTTCCGGATCAAGCCGTTTGAGTGTGTCCAGACTGTCCCCGGCGCCCGGTTTATTGTCCAGGTTCCAGTAGACCACGGCCAGGAAAGAATACAGGTCCGCGTTTTCAGGGATAATGGGTTTCGCTTTTTCCAGATAGAAAAGCGCTTCCTTGTAATCCGGCTGAGGTGTCCAGGCAGTACCGTTGAGCGAATAAAAAGCAGTCAGCAGGTATTCCTGGGCCAGGCTTTTCTGGTCTGTGCTGCCGGCCAGCAGCTGATAATACGAGTCCCAATGATCGGGTTTGCAGCCCGCGAAATTTTTGGCGCAAAGCCCTTCCATGGCAACAGCCGCCAGCACTTTATGGCCGGGAAGGTTGGGATGACAGTGGTCCAGGAAAAGATTGCGGCCCACAAGCCCGTTGGGTGACAGTTTTTCAAAGGCCTGCTGAACAGGAACAAGAGGAACTCCATTCTGCTGCGCGATCCAGGCAAGAGATTCATTTTTATACGAGTCGCCGCCAGGAGACTGAATCTGCCGGTCTTTGCCCTCGGCGTACATTTTCCGCGACTTGTCGAAATCCTTCAGTTCCGCGTAACACTCACCCAGCAGCTGGAAAAGAAAAGGATTTTCCGCGTTAATCAGGCGCGCTTTTTCAAGAGCGGCTGCAGCTTCAGCGAATTTCTTCTGTTTCATGCCACGCAGTCCATCAGCCAGAAGGAGTTTCCATTCCATTTCTTCCTGCGGACTCTTGAAGTGGGGCTTGAGCACGAACTGATAGCCTTTCCGGGCATAATCGCCGATCGAAGGTGCGACTTCGTGAACAATCGGAAGCTGCATGATATAGACATCAATGCCGTGTGAGCGCAATTTGCGGACAAGCGCGTTCAAGTTGTTTTTGTAGTCCTCCACAGCCTTCATTTTGCGCTGTATGCCCAGCGCGGGGTGTTCAAGGTAGTGCTTTTTCTTTTTCAGGTAAAGATCGGTCCAGTGCCACACATCGTCCTGGTTGTAGTTAATGGCACCGGTACCCCCGCGTTTTTTATTGATCCTGGACTGCATTTTCTGAAATTTTCTTTTGGCTGACCAGTAAAGGCCTGAATTCCAGAACAATTTGAAATCCAGCAGCGCGTACGGCACATCACGCATGACATTGCTGAAGTCGCGTGTGTCGTTGTTGCCCGCGTAAAGAATGACCGCGTCTGCTTTGTAGTCGATAAGCGTCTGGGCTTCTTCACGGTGATAAAAGGAATGGCGGCCAGGAATACCCGTGTTGACGATTTTGACCTCAGGATGGCCACTCTTATCGAAAAGCTGCTGCAAAAAACCCGAGAAAGAGCTTTCCATGGAGTAAGGGACGCCGCGCACCGCGCTTTCCCCCACAATAAAAACTCGCTTCTCGCCTGCTTTCTTTTGCCGGGTCACACCCTGGTCTTCAATCAAGTCCGCGAACTCATTCAATTTGTGGGTTTTCTTCATGTAAATACGGGAAATGATTTCACCCACTGATAAAAAAAGGACCACCATTAAAACGCCCGATAACAGGGCCAGGAAATTCTTGTTCATGCATTCATCCTTTCAAGCTCAGGTTTTTTTGCGGCCAGAACTGCAAAACAGGCCCAGAGTGTAAGGTTGGCCCACGCGCCCATGCCGGCGGCCTTTCCATATGGGACTGCCTGCAGCACGTAAAGAAGGGCCGCGGCGCCAGCGCCCCATTTGAGCATTTTAGAGGCCAGACCATTTTGAAACAGGTAAAGGAAAGTCACCACTGGAAGGGTCCAGAAAATAAATTGATGGCTGCGTGCCATGGGTGACAAAAGGGTCATGCTGAGGAACACAAGTGAGAGCTGTACAGCCAAGAAGTATATTTCCTCAGGCCGTTTCCGTTTTGCCAGCAGGACCATAAGATAAAGAAAAAAAGCTGCCTGCAAGACGCGAATGGAAAGGCGCAAGGGAGTTGGCGGCAAACCGCCCAAAACCGGCATGCGGCTGTAGCGCTGGCCCGCGTAGATCGGGTACTTGGTGTCATAAGCGTAAGAGTTGCGGTTTTTTAAAAAGAGCCGTGTCAGCGCCCCTTCAAGTGATTGATTCTTGTCCACAAACAAATTGGTCAGGCGGATGCTCTCCACTTCTTCCGGAGAAAGCTTGAAGGGATTGTCTTTTTCTTTTTGCCAGCCCGGCACCCATTTGCTGATGACGGGTTTGATCATGCGCCCCAGCCACTGGCGATGGTACAGGCTGTTTTTTTCTAAGCCAAAAAAAAGCGTGGGAATGATGGCCGCAAGGATAACAGCTCCTGCTGCCACGCCTGCGAGCACTTTCCAGGATTTTCTGACCGCAAAAAATACGCAAAAAAGAAGAGGTGTTAGTTTGATAAAGATGGCGGCTGCAAGGGCGCTACCGGCCGCAAAACTTTTTTCTTTCTGCCAGGCTGTCAGTCCTGCAAGAAGCAGAAACAAAATGAAAATATTTACCTGGGCCATGGTCAGGTTATCAAGAAGGATAAAGAAGAGAAAGCCCGCGGCGGCAAGTGAAACTGGATTGCGGTTGAAAAGGGCCCCGGGTCCGGGCAGGCCCAGCAGGCGTGCCGAAAGCCTCAGGCACATAAAAAAGAGAAAAAGATTCATCAGGTTCCATACTGCGGCTGCCGCCGGGAGTGGCATCAGGGCCAGTAGCGAAAAAAAACAGGCCATAACAGGCGCGTAAAGAAAGGGGCCGCCGGGGAACGCGTCCTG
>CAZKMJ010000103.1:0-8105 GCA_964553835.1 uncultured bacterium | reverse complement strand
GGTGGAAGCGGGTTCCACCGAAACGGCGGAAATCAATCAAGCCTTCCGGCGTGCGGTTGAACTGCACGCCCATGCGGTCGAGCATATAAACAAAGTTGGGCGCGTTCTTGCACATTTCAAGCACCATGGGCTGATTGGCCAGGAAATCGCCGCCCAGAATAGTTTCTTCGAAGTGAATTTCCGGCGAATCGCCTTCGCCCTTGGTGTTAACGGAAGCATTGATGCCGCCCTGCGCGCAAACAGAATGAGAGCGCTTGCAAGGAACAACGGAAAGAAGGTCCACACCGATGCCGGCTTCCGCCAGCTTGATGGTGGTCATAAGGCCCGCAAGACCGCCGCCGACTACGATGACTTTATTTTTTGCCATAAAACCCTTATTTGATTAAATGAATGAGTGCGTTGACGCCGGCGAAATAAAGACCAAGGCCAAGCAGGGTGCATATCCAGCCCGACATGCGGCGGGCACCTGTACCCACTGTCACACCCCAGCTGATCAGAAATCCCCACAAACCATTGGCAAAATGGAACATGGCCGCCGCCATGCCAATCATGTAAAAAGCAAAAATTTTAGGATCATGCATCAGCTGCGCCATGCGCGCATAGCTGACTTCGGTACCGTAAAGGATGTTCACAATTTTGGTGTGATAAACGTGGTAAGAGATATAGATGAAAGTCAGCGTGCCAGTCCAGCGCTGGGCCGAGTACAGCCAATTTTCCTTTTTAGGATACCAGCCCAGATTGTTCTTTCCCGTGAACATGACATAAAAACCGTAAAACGCGTGGTACAGGATGGGTAAATAAATGCCAAAAAGCTCCAGCGCGGGCACATACGGAAGGCTCATCAGAAACTCAATCTGCTTGTTGTAAGCTTCCGGCCCCCGGGTAATGAAGGAGTTGGAAAACATGTGCTCAAGCAGAAACGCGCCGATGGGAAAAACACCACTCAGCGAGTGGAGACGCCGGAGGAAAAAATGAGGTGAAACTTTAACTTCCTGCTGAGATTTTTCTGTCATTTATTTGGCCAGATGTCTCAAAACGTATTGGAGAATACCGCCGTGCTGATAATAGGCCAGTTCCACAGGGGTGTCAATACGGCAGCGGGCAGTGAAAGTCTTCTCCCCGGCCCTGATTGTGAGCTTTTTGCCTGGAGCAAGATCTTTTGCAATCCCTTCGATGGAAAAAGTTTCCTGGCCGCTCAAACCCAGTGAGGTCGTGCTCTGGCCCGCTTCAAATTCCAGAGGCAGAATGCCCATGCCAATCAGATTACTGCGGTGAATACGTTCAAAGCTTTCCGCGATCACGGCCTTCACGCCCAGCAACATGGGGCCTTTAGCCGCCCAGTCACGCGAAGAACCTGAACCATATTCTTTTCCGGCCAGAATGATCAGCGGAACCTTTTTTTCCTGATACTTCATGGAGGCATCATAAATAAACATCTGCTCGCCCGTTTCAAAATACTTAGTGTACGGACCTTCCACGCCAGGCAGCAGCAGGTTTTTCAAACGGATATTGGCGAAAGTGCCCCGCATCATAACTTCATGGTTACCGCGCCGCGCGCCGTAGGAATTGAAATCTTTGGGCTCAACGCCATGCGAAGTCAGGTATTTCGCGGCCGGGCTGTCCTTGGCAATATTGCCCGCGGGTGAAATATGGTCGGTCGTAACAGAATCCCCAAAAACACCGAGCACCCGCGCGCCAACAATGTCTTTCAATGGACCGGGTACAGCAGGCATGCCGTCAAAATAAGGCGGCTTGCGGACATAAGTGGATTTGGCGTCCCACACGAACTGGCGGCCGGAAGGCGCCTTGATGGACTGCCAGTGTTTGTCGCCTTCGAAAACATTTCCGTACTGACGCTTGAACATTTCCGCGTCCACCTTGCTCATAGCTTCATGGACTTCCTTGTCGGTGGGCCAAATATCTTTCAGATAAACAGGTTTTCCATCCTTGCCGTTTCCAAGGGAGTCGCAAGTCAGATCAACGCCCATGTCACCCGCCAGCGCATAGGCCACGACCAGCTGAGGTGAGGCCAGGTAATTGGCCCGTACCTGCGGATTAACGCGGCCTTCAAAATTGCGGTTTCCGGAAAGCACCGCGGCCACAACCAGATCATTTTCTTTCACTTTTTTGGAAACATCATCCGGCAGCGGGCCGGAATTTCCGATGCAGGTTGTGCAGCCATAACCCACAAGATTAAATTTTAATTTTTCCAGAAAAGGCTGGAGGCCGGTCTTGTCCAGATAATCCATGACCACTTTGGAACCGGGCGCCAGGCTGGTCTTGACCCACGGCTTAGTGCTCAGGCCTTTTTCCACGGCCTTCTTGGCCAGAATGCCCGCGCCGATCATGACAGCAGGATTGGAAGTGTTGGTGCAGCTGGTGATGGCAGCAATGACCACAGAACCATTTTTCAATTTGTCATGCCCGGGCTCACTCTGTTTTCCGGCAGCAGTCAGCGCGGCTGAAAAAGAATTTTTTACGTCCTTCAAAACCACGCGGTCCTGCGGGCGCTTGGGACCGGCCATGCTGGCTTCGACAGTGGAAATGTCCAGTTCCAGCGTATCTGAAAATACCGGTTCCGGGGACTGCGCGGTGCGGAAAAGACCCTGCGCCTTGCAGTAATCCTCCACAAGCTGGACAAGCGCGGCCGGACGATTGCTCAGCCTCAGATAATTCAGCGTTTCATTGTCGACCGGGAAAAACCCCATGGTCGCGCCGTACTCAGGCGCCATATTGCCGATGGTCGCGCGGTCAGCGAGGCTCAGTTTATCTACGCCCGGACCAAAAAATTCCACGAATTTTCCAACTACGCCTTTTTTGCGCAGCATCTGCGTGACAGTAAGCACCAGGTCAGTGGCAGTGACACCTTCTTTCAAGGAACCTTTTAATTTAAAGCCGACAACTTCCGGAATCAGCATGGAAACCGGCTGCCCCAGCATGGCGGCTTCTGCTTCAATACCGCCCACGCCCCAGCCCAGCACGCCCAGACCGTTGATCATGACTGTATGAGAGTCTGTTCCAACCAGCGTGTCAGGGTAGGCCGCGGTTTCACCATTGATGTTCTTGGTCAACACCACACCTGCCAGGTATTCAAGATTGACCTGATGCACAATGCCGGTACCCGGCGGGACCGCGCGGAAATTCTGGAAAGCTGACTGCCCCCAGCGCAGGAATTGATAACGCTCGAGGTTGCGTGAAAATTCTTTTTCAACATTTTCCTGGAAGGAAGAGGGCGTGCCGAAAGCATCTACCTGGACAGAATGGTCGATGACCAGGTCTACAGGTTCCAGCGGGTTGATTTTCTGCGGATCTTTGCCAAGCGCCACCATCTGGTCGCGCATGGCCGCCAGGTCCACCACACAAGGAACGCCTGTGAAATCCTGCAGAATGACGCGCGCGGGAGTGAAGGCAATTTCACTTTCAGATTTCTTTTTGGGGTCCCATTTCGCCAGCGCCTCAATGTCTTCGCGGCGAACGGCCTTGCCGTCTTCGGTACGCAAAAGATTTTCCAGCAGGATCTTGATGGAAAAAGGAAGGCGGCTGATGTCAAAACCGGCTTTCGTCAGAGCGTCCAGGCGCCAGATGGAAAAATTCTTGCCGCCGGATGAAAGTTGGGAACGGGATTTAAAGCTGTCCATTAAAACCTATGTTTTAATACGGCATCGCCGCAGTTTAAGGAAGACTGCGTGCGATGGCCGCATAAATTATTTAGTAACTAAAGTGATTTTTTCGCAGTTTTCGCGGACATGCGCAGCCGAAGTGTGGAGCTCCTGCTTCTGCTTGTCAGTCAAAGGAAGTTCCACGATTTGCTCGATGCCCTTGCGGCCCAGCTTGGCGGGAACGCCGCAATAAACGTCCTTCAGGCCGTACTGGCCGGTCAGCCAGACGCAGGAAGCGATGACTTCACCCTTGTTTTCCAGCACGGAACGCACCATTCGCACCACAGAAGAAGAAGGCGCGTAATAAGCGCTGCCGGTCTTGAGGTAGCTGACGATTTCGGCGCCGCCATTGCGGGTGCGGGTGTTAATGGCTTCGATTTTGTCCGCGGGCAGAAGCTCCGTAATGGGCTTGCCCTTGACCTTGGTGTGCTGCGGAACCGGCACCATTTCATCGCCATGGCCGCCAAGCACAATAGCCTGCACGTCACCCGGATTGACATTCAACGCTTCCGCGATGAACCAGGCCATGCGCGCGGAATCCAGCTCCCCCGCCATACCGAAAACGCGTTCGGAAGGCAGCCCGGATTTTTTCCAGGCCAGATAAGTCATGACGTCCAACGGATTGGAAACAATAATGAAGATCGCGTTCGGAGAATATTTCACGGCTTCGGTGACAACGCCGCCAACAATACCTGCATTGGTGTTTACAAGATCGTCACGGCTCATGCCGGGCTTGCGCGCGATGCCAGCGGTCACGACCACCACATCGGAATTGGCAGTGTCCGCGTAAGAGTTGGTTCCTTTGATCTTGGTCTTGAAACCTTCAACCGGCGCGGATTCCATCATGTCCAGCGCCTTGCCCTGCGGCATGCCTTCCACAATGTCGATCAAAACAACGTCCGCGATTTCTTTTTCAACAATGCGCTGTGCCGTGGTCGCTCCCACGAAACCCGCTCCAACAACAGTCACTTTCGGCTTGCTCATAAATCTCCTCTTCAGATCAGAACTCTCGTCTTTGACGGGTCCTTACACTTTTACTGTTTTTGCCTGTAACTTTTTAATGATGGCCGCACCCATTTCCCTGGTGCCTACCGCAGTCTTGTCATCCTTGGAGGCCTTCAGATCATAGGTCACATCTTTACCTTCACGGATGACATCCGCGACCGCTTTTTCAAGCCGCTGTGAAGCCTCCGTCTCGCCAATATAATCCAGCATCAGTACACCGGACAAAATAACAGCGGTAGGGTTAACCTTGTTCAAGCCTTTGTACTTGGGCGCGGAACCATGGGTGGCTTCAAAAAGCGCGTAGCCCTCACCGATATTGGCACCGGGGGCAATACCCAGGCCGCCGATCAAACCGGCGCAAAGGTCGGAAAGCACGTCACCGTACAGGTTCGGCAGAACCAGCATGTCATAATTTTCCGGGAACTGGACCAGCTGCATCGACATATTGTCCACGATGCGGTCATTGAACTCGATATCCGGATACTGTTTGGCAACATTGCGGCCGACTTCCAGGAAAAGGCCGTCAGAAAATTTCATGATGTTGGCCTTGTGCACAGCCGTGACCATCTTACGTTTGTATTTACGCGCGTATTCAAACGCGGCCTTAAAAATACGCTCGGAACCGAAAACGGAAATTGGCTTGATGCTGATCCCCGAGTCTGTGCGGATCTTTTTCTTGGAAAGTTTTTCAATATCCTGGATCAGTTGCAGCGCTTCAGGCGTACCCTTCTGGAATTCAATCCCAGCGTAAAGGTCTTCGGTGTTTTCGCGGAAAATAACCAGGTCGATATTTTTGTAGCGGGAACGCACGCCGTCATAGGACTTGCACGGACGGATGCAGGCATAAAGATCGAGCTCCTTGCGCAGAGCAACGTTCACGGAACGGAAACCGGTGCCAACCGGAGTGGTAATAGGAGACTTGATCGCGATCTTGTTCTTGCGGATGGACTCAAGGACACGGTCCGGAAGCGGGGTGCCTTCTTTTTCCATGACGTCCACGCCGGCATGCTGGATGTCCCAGTTAAATTTAACGCCCGTGGCTTCGATGCAGGCCTTGGCAACTTCCGCGATTTCCGGGCCGATACCATCGCCCGGGATGAGGGTCACATTGTAAGATTTCATGTCCAAACTCCTGAAATGATGTAAAATGGCGTTCCAAAAACGGAAGCGTTATTCTATATGAACAAGCCCAAAATTAAAAGCGTGCTGTTGAAGTGCCTGAAGGACGCAGGGAAGGTCCTTAAGGCCTCTATTAATGCCAAGAAATCCATCGAAAAAAAGACGATTTTGAGCATTGTCACGCAGATCGACAAGAAATGCGAAAAAATCATCGTCCGGAACATTCAGAAGGCCTTTCCGGACCACGCCATCCTGACCGAAGAGTCCCCTCCCATGGGCAAATCACCTTGCCGGTGGATCATCGATCCCCTGGACGGCACTTCCAACTTCGCGCACTCCTTCCCGGTCTCTTGTGTTTCCATTGCCTATGAAGAAAATGGCGTGCTTCAAATGGGCGGGGTCTACGATCCGTTTAGGGACGAACTGTTTCTGGGCATCCGGGGCGGCGGCGCCACGCTGAATGGTAAAAAAATCAAAGTTTCCAAGGCCAGCCATCTGGATGACGCGCTGGTCTGCACTGGCTTTCCCTACAACCGGCGCGAACGGCCCGATGAATACCTCGCGGTGTTCAAAGACATGCTGCTGAAAGTGCTGGACCTGCGCAGGACAGGCTCCGCGGCCATGGACATCTGCTATGTGGCGTGCGGGCGGTTCGACGGCTATTGGGAATTTAATTTACAGCCTTGGGACAAGGCCGCGGCCATGGTGATCCTGGAAGAAGCGGGCGGGAAAATTTCGGATTTTAAAGGCCAGCCTTTAAAGCTGGAGCATTTCCAGAATGTGGCTTCCAATGGGAAATTACACGGTAAAATGCTGGAGATTTTCAAACCCTATCAAAATATGGACTGGTGATGGCCAGGAAGAAAAAAACGAAGCCTCCCAAAGTCCGCCGTTCCTGGACCATTAACCCAAAATCCCGCGTTACCCCCTCCAAAAAGGAATACAACAGGAAGAAGCAAGGTCCCCGAGTTCGTCCCGGCTGGGCGGATGAAGAACTTCTGTAAATTTACAGTCAGCGTTCCCGCGGAGCAGGCGCAACATTAACCTGCGTGATCGACACAGCAGAACCTACATTTTCCACAACCTTGCCGTCAGACACAAAAAAGATAAGAATCGCATCCGCTATATTTTCCGTGTCCTCTCCGTCTTTATCAAACATGAGAAGCCTGTCCACGGTAATGACCTTTATCGTCCCGTCCATCATGGTCATCTGAATCGGTTCCCGTAAATCCAGGGTCTTGACGATCTCCTTGAACTGTTCCTGGGTCAGCGGCTCCTTGGGACGCGGAGTAGGCGCGGTAGGAGGCGCTCCGGCTTTCATAGAATCTTCAGTCGTAACAACAGTATTCTGGACCGGCGGAGTGCTGACAGCCTTGTCTTGGGCAGCCAAATCAGGTAAAGGTGCGGACGCCTGGACTGGAGGAGGCGGCAGGACCGGTGCCCGGACTTCATCAACAGCTACCCCCGGCGTCGTTGTTTCGGCCGGAGCCACAGGCGCAAAATCATCAGCATGCACAAAATCTGCTCCAAAAAAATCATGATAAAAACGGCAATTATATTTATTAATTTTGAATTTTTCATCGCAGACCCCACCCCGCTATTTCTTGCTTCTTTTAAAGGTTACCTTCTATAAACCGGCTTTACAAGTAAAGCTGTTTATATTCAGAATTTTTTAAAATCCAAAACAGTTGGGTGAGCGGTAAAAAAATGCTGTCTCGGCGACATTTCCCTGTTTGGGCCCTTTAATGGCAAGACACTTGAATCCGCGAGATTTCATAAAATCGAAAATCTCCCGGTCGTTTTTACTTTCGGAATCCTCCAGAACAAGGACACCTTCCGGCTTCAATTTTTTGAGGCTGTTTTCAACGCAGCGGCGCCTGTCCTGGCCATTCACCAGAATGACGTCAAACAAACCTTCACATTCGAGAACTGTTCTGCTGTAGTCACCGTTTAAATCCAGCGGCCGGAGAAAAAGTTTTACGTTTGCAGGAAGTCTGGGAAGAAGCCGATCGTAAAATGAAGAGTTGAATTCCACAGAGCAAACTTCCCGGCACCTTGAAGCAAAAAATAGCGTAGAGTCCCCGGAACCGTATTCAAAAACACGAAATTCGGTACTGAGTTTTTCTTTTAGAACATAAATTGCAGGCCCGTTCATCGATGGCGTCACATCCGACATGCTGGCCTTGGCAGGACGCCGGAGATTTGCCACAAAAACGCCTAAGCGCGATCTTAGTCTGCCGATATGACTCTTTACCCATTGCTTGTAATAGGAAATGTCCGGCCTGAAACTTTCATGATGAGCCTCGTAATACTTCAGGAGCC
>CAZKMJ010000102.1:0-8122 GCA_964553835.1 uncultured bacterium | reverse complement strand
TTCCGGCTTCAAGCTTTGAAACATCAAGCAGGTCATTGATCAGGCGGGACAAGCGGCCGATATTGCGGCGCGCGATCTCCAGAAATTTCTGCTGCTCCGGCGTAACATCGCCAAGCTCTTTTTCAAGGATCAGGGCAAGCGACTTTTCAATGGCCACCAGTGGCGTACGCAGCTCATGCGAAACATTGGCCACAAACTTGTCCTTCAACTCTTCCAGCTGCTTCTGTTTGGTCACGTCACTCAGCACGGAAACCATACCAACAGTTTGACCGTCTTCGTTTTCGATGACTGCGGTGCTGGCCTGAAGCACGCGCTTGGTTTCGTCATTCAGGCTGATGACTTCCACTTTCTTGGCAGTTTCATCGGGGTCTTTCAAATTGCCTGCCGTCATGGAAACCATCTGGTCGTCTTTAAGGTTGTCCGTGACCGGCTTGCCGACTTTTTCCGACTGCTTGACACCCAGGAGTTTTTCCGCGGCCGGGTTCATCAAAAGCACCTTGCCGGCCTTGTCCACCACCATAACGCCCTCAGCCAGGTTGTGGATCACACTCTCGACGCGTTCCTTTTCGTCTGTTACTTTTTTCTTTTCCTTCTCGACCTTGTCGAGCTTTTCCTTGTATTTTGTCTCAACCTTGTCAAAACGCCCGGCTTTGTCGCGCAATTCTTCAAGCTCTTCAGCGTCGATGGTCACTCGCGCTTTTTTCTTGGCCTCTTTTTCCTGCACCTTGCCCAAAATGGCCTGGCACTGGTCCGCGCTCAAGCCTGCCTCCCCCAGTTCGTTCTGCAGACTCTTGCTGAGGCGCTCGCGCACCTCATCGTCCTTGAAAAGCTTTTCCGCCATTTTCTGGATCAGCTTCATGTCGCCGGGATGCGCCTTCTGCATATTCACCATCATTTGGATGCGCATTTCATCCTCGGCTTCCCGGAAAATTTCCGGCACCTTTTTTTTCAGCTCTTCGCAGTCTTTACCTTCAAGCACCTGGCTGATGGACTTTTCGAATTCCTTGGCAAGTTTAGCCATGGCCTTGGTAATGTCCTTGCCCTGCTCAGCCAGATAAGCCGCAAGCCCTTCCGTCAAATATTTCACTAATTTCCGGATGGTGGTTTCAAGCGCAGGCGGAGTCTTGGCATTTTCGAGCGCGATATCGACAACCTCTTTGGGGCTTTTTTCAATCTGCGTCACTATTTTTTCGCAGTCAATGACCGGCAAAGGCTCGGCCGAGCTTTTGCCTGCGGCGGGCATGTTGTCCATCTGGAGGCGCTTGATAACTTCCGCAATGCCAACAGGAACCGCCACCATGCCTTCAGGCAGCGTTCTTCCTTCATCTTTCCTATCCTGCTTTTCCTGATGAGGACGGTCAGCATCAGCCTTGGGCGCGCTGCCCTCGGCAAGCACAGCTTCTCCTTCACCCACCAGCTCGTATCTGCCCGAAGCCAGCTTGATATTGGGAGAAGGATTGCTGGCTTCATAAAGCTTGCGTAGCCCTCCTTTTTGCTCCAGCGTCTTGGTAGGCGTTGCCATTAAATGAAGGAAATTGGCAAGCTCATCAATTTTTACGGTTTTTTCAATGGTCAGCGCTTCAACGCCAAGACGGTCAAATTCCTTGGCCAGTTCATGGGCGGCACTTTCTTTTTCGCTGACAATCTGTGAGTTAACGACCAGCAATTTGCGCATGGAACCCAGCGTGATCCGGTCAGCAGTCAGGAAAAACTTTTCCATTTCCGTGTTGAGCGTGGTCAGGGCCTGCTGAGTGATGGGATGCTTTTCGGAGTAGAGGCGGAACTGCTTGATGGCGAAAGTGACGGATTTTAGGAAGCCCAGATAGGGCAGCTGTTCTTTCATCAGATTACCAGCCGGGTTTTAAAACTAGTTCCCGCCGTCTTTGAGATGGGAGTCGACCGCTTTCATCAGACCCTGCATGTCGACGGACTTCACGAAGTAGTCTTTGACCCCTTCGAGCTGAAACATATCCTTCATGGGCTCGTAGGAGGTCAAGACAATCAGCGGTATAGATTTGGTTTCATCATCCTTTTTCAGACGGCGCACAAAGGTATACCCGTCCATCTTGGGCATTTTGATGTCCAGAATAATAAGCGCGGGCTTTTCGCTATGCGCCTTTTCCAGCCCCTCTTCGCCGTTGCAGGCAGTCGCGACGGCATAACCATGCTTTTTGAGGTCAAATTCCAGGAGCTGGATGAAATCAGGGTCATCGTCTACAAGCAGAATTTTTTTTCCGGCCATAAAATCTCCTCAGAATGCTTTGAAAATGTATCGGCCTCTTGCCTTCCAGACTGTAGGGCCCGGTTTTGACCCCTTAAATTTCATTTTGTATTTTCAAATTCATTGCTAAACTATGTCCATGAAACGGGACCAGTTCATTTCGCTGTTTTTCGTGGCCCTGCTTGTCTTCGTCGTCTTTCAGGTATTCCTGATCCTGTCCCCGTTCTTCAAGGCCTTCTTCTGGTCCGGTATCCTGGCGTTTGCCTTCTATCCAATATACTCCAGGCTTCTTAAAGTCATGCCCAATGAAACCGCGGCCTCGCTGCTAATGACCCTGGTCATTATCCTGCTGGTTCTGCCGCCGCTGGTCCTTTTGTTCATGAACGTTTCTGGCCAGGCCATTGAGCTTTACCAGAATGCCTCCGATTACGTGCGTTCAGGCGGAGTTGAAAAACTGGTGGAAGACCTCCGTACTTTCGGACCCATCCGCAATATCCAGGAAAAAATCGTGGCCTGGGAACCTTTAAAGGAAAGCGTGACTTCCTGGCTGCTGGGCACGGCCAAGGCGCTGGGCAATTACGCGGCCAGCCAGGCTGGAAATATCACAAAAAACATCCTGGTTGTTATACTGAACCTCAGCTTGATGGCTTTTCTGATTTTTATCTTTCTCAAGGACGGCAGGAAAATTTACAACTTTGTTTATCAGGTCGCGCCGCTTGAAGAAAAAAACAAGAACCAGCTTGCGGCACGGATCAACGAAACCCTTTCCGCGGTGCTCCGCGGCCAGCTGCTCACCGCCTTTATCCAGTCCATCCTGGCCGCTTTCATTTTCGGAGTGCTGGGCATTCCCCTTCCACTGTTTTTCGCTTTCCTGACCTTCCTCCTTTCGCTGGTACCTGTGCTGGGCGCTATGAGCGTATGGGGGCCGTGGGTCATTTATCTTTTCGTGACACACGAAACCTCGAAAGCCATCATCCTGCTTTTGTTCGGCGGGCTTGTCATCAGCCTGATGGACAATGTTTTAAAACCTGCGCTGATTGGGGAAAAAACAAAACTCCCTTACTTCCTTCTGTTTTTCGGAATTCTTGGCGGGATTAAGCTCTACGGGCTTCTGGGGATTTTCCTGGCACCTGTCGTGCTTTCACTCTTCTTCGCGCTGATTAAAATCTACCAGGAAAACTGGTAACTACGGATTTATCTCCAGCACCACCGCTTCCGGCGGGCACCAGAACCTGAACTTGAAAAAGCGGCTGGTTCCCATTCCCTGCGAAACCACACATGCCGTACCTTTGAGCGGTCTCATTCCGCGCGCGTAATCCGCGCCAAAACGGGTGTGGGTACTGATAGGCCCTGAAAAGGAAATGTCCATTTTTCCTTCTGGCAAGTGCAGAAAAACATCGATCGTGTGGGTCAAAAGCAGATTGTGTTTTTCAGGATGGATTTTGGGCACAATCTTATCAAATTCCGCGTGCTGTGTGACGTGGTCGTCCAGGCCGTGAATAAGAAAAATATCATGGCCGGTTGATACTTCGATGGTCTCATTTTTAAGAAGGCGCACACCCGCATCCGTCAGCGCTTTTTCCAGGACGTCCAGCTTGTTCAGTGTCGCCGGATATTTGTTGAATTGCATGAACACATCCCTGAACTTGTAGTCGTAATAATCATGGTTGCCCCAGACCGCAAACATTCCATGCCTGGCCTTCAATTTCTTCAATTCATTCGTGCCGTGGGGCGCTCCTTCGTCGCAGTCAAAAATGTCACCGGTCAGAAAAATAAAATCGTAAGTCTCCAACGCCAGCTTCTCAAAAAAATGGGAAAGCTTCCTGTGGGGGCCTGCAAAATGGATGTCGGAGAGGTGGAGAATTTTATACGGACGCTTCAGGGGTTTGGGGTGCTTGAACTGGAAAATTCGGACTCTGAAAAGGCTGGGCTCAATGGCAACGGCCCAGATCAGGGCCGCAAGGCCGGAACATAAAATAAAAAGCAGGAAAGACTGCATCAGGCTCCCAGGATCTTGCCTTTTTGACCTTCCATGCTGATGCCCTTCATCTGGTTCTCAAGTTCCTGCGGCCTTTCGCTTGTTGCCAGCGCCTCTTCCGTAGAAATATCGCCGTCCTTCCACAGCTTGAAAATGCACTGGTCAAAGGTCTGCATGCCTTCGCCTTCGGCGTTACGCAGGGCCTGAGGAATGCGGTCGAACTTCTTTTCACGCGCAAGCTGGCGCAGCGTGTAGTTGCCCACCAGGACCTCAAACGCGGGCACCAGAGACTTGCCATCTTTGTGCTTCAGAAGTTTCTGGGCCACAAAGCACGTGATATTGAACGAAAGGTGGCTCAGAACCTGGTCGCGCTCGTCCGCGGGGAAAAATCCCAGCACGCGATCGAAGATCTGAACCACCGATTTTGCGTGTACAGTGGCAATAACGAGCCGTCCCACTTCCGCCGCCGTCAGCGCAAAAATGAAAGTTTCAGCGTCGCGCATTTCACCGATCACGACCACATCCGGCGACTGGCGCACCACGTATTTCAGCGCGGACTTGAAATCATTGGCATCCTGTCCGATCTCGCGCTGATTAAAAATACATTTTTTGTCTTCATGGACATATTCAATAGGGTCTTCGATAGTCACAATATGGCGTTCCGCCGTATTGTTCATCATGTCAAGCATGGTGGTAATGGTCGTGGTTTTCCCGGATGCCACAGTGCCGCAGATAAAAATCAGGCCCGATTTTTCAAGCGCGCATTTTTTCAAGACCGGCGGAATGCGCAGTTCTTCAAATGAAGGAATTTTCTTCCACAGAGTACGCACAACATAGGACAGGTTTCCCTGCTGGTAAAACACATTGCCGCGAAAACGCTGGTTGCCGCTGAGTACGGAAAAAGCAAAGTCCACACTGCGGTTCTGCTCCAGGAGTTTTTTCTGGTAATCATTAAGGAAGGTTGCGGCCAGGGCCTTGGCGGCCTCGTCGGTAAAGGGTTCATTATTGACAGGCACCACAAGGGAGCCCGCGATGCGGGTACGCGGAGGCGTGCCGACCTTCAAAAAAAGGTCGAGGCCTTTCATCTCAAGAACTTTTCCGAGAAGTCCGGTAATGTAGGTTTTCGCGTCCATAAACTTTCCCCTGATTAAAAGATAGTGTCCCGGCGGGGAAAACGCAAACCGCCGTGTATTATTTACGGCAAAAACCGGGAAAAGTTCAGATTATAAGACGCCCACGTCTATACGCGGGGACCTCGCTTCAGTTTCTTGAAAAACCTGTGAGCGAAGGGTTTTAAGCGGGAAAAGCAGCCTTCAGGATTCCAGCCAGCTCGCCTGAATCACGCAGTTCGTGCAGAATGTCACAGCCACCGATCAACTTTCCGCCCACAAAAATCTGCGGGAAGGTCGGCCATTCGGAATACTGCGGCAGCGTAGAGCGGATTTCCGGGTCGGCCAGGATGTTCACGGCTTTGAAGGGATAAGGGAAAGTTTTGAGCACGGCGACAGAAGCCGCGGAAAACCCGCATTGCGGCGCTTCGGGCGTGCCCTTCATGAAAATCACGACTTTATTGTTTTTGATTTCGTTTTCAATGCGGTTGATGACATCGCTCATTTTATTTCTCCTATGAAAAGCGGGGCTTATGATTGCGGTGAAGCGTAAGTTTTGATTTTGACAGCATGCAGCCGGCCTGATTCAAGCTGCGGGGCCAGGGCCTGGTTGACCATTTTGTGCTGGTCGATCAATCCCTTGCCCGCGAACCCGGCCCACATCACCATGATCTGAAAATGGTCCGGCTTGTACTCCGAAATGGTGATTTCAGAACCCGGCATCTTTTCACTTAATATCTGGTGGATTTCTTCGGGATCCATCATATCACCCGGTTTCTCTTCCTGCCTTTAAGAAAGGCTTCTAGATTTTTATAAATTTCGCTGACCAGCCGCGTCCTGGATTCCAAAGACGCCCAGGCCACATGCGGCGTTAAAAGCATGTTGGGCGCACCCAGCAGAACATGGTTTTTTGGCGGAGGTTCCTGCGTTAAAACATCCGAAGCCGCGCCTGCGATCCGACCGGCCTTGAGGGCTTGCGCCAGGGCCTTTTCATCCACAATCCCGCCCCGGGCCATGTTAATGACGCATGCTGATTTCTTCATCTTACGGAGAATCCGCGCATCAATCAAGTTCCGAGTTAAGGGCGACAGCGGTGCGTGGACAGAAAGGAAATCGGCTTTTTGCGCAACCTGTTGAAGCGGCAGGTGTTTGGCGCCACCGGAATATTTCCGGCCCGGAATCCGGGCGGGCATGATTTTCATACCGAACATTTTCGCGACATCCCCCACCCTTTTTCCGATCGCCCCGTAACCGACAATCCCCAGGGTTTTACCATGGATTTCAGTTAACGGATAATCACTGAGCATAAAAAACGGCGAGCGGCTCCATGCGCCAGAATGTGACGCTTCATTATATTTCACCAGGTTCGAAGCCAGAGCGAGAAGGAAGGCAAAAGTGGCCTGAACGACGGATTCCGTCGAATAACCCGAAACATTCATGACCGCGATCCCGTTTTTGCGCGCAGCCTCCAGGTCCACATTATTGACTCCAGTCGCGGCCACAGCAATGCAGCGTAATTTTTTCAGCCTGGAGATCACGCCTGCGTCCAGGACGCATTTATTAACCACGACGATGTCCGCGTTCTTGAGCCGCGCAACCCGCTGCGCCGGAGCTGTCTTGAAATACAGTTTGACCCTGCCAAGTTTCTGAAAAATTTTCAGGGGGAGGTCACCATAATCAAGTGTGCCTGCGTCGAGAAAAACAATTTCGGGCTTCGGCATGATTAAAAGTAAAAAAGGCCGGTCAGTGCCAGCTGCAGGAAGGCCACGAAATAATAGTAATAGCCAAGCGGTGAAGGTTTGCGCGGCAGCGCCATCCAGGCCAAGCCGCCAAGCACATGCAGGGCATGCAGGCCGGTCAACGTGAAAAAGAAAGCTGCCCACAGATTGGATGACGGATGAAGATTTTTAACAGTGACCAAATTGTAACAAACCCAGGCTTGCGCCGCCAGAAACAGGACAGCGGCAAGTGCTGCAGCCGGGTATTTCCCCTTCCGCGCGAAAAATGCGGACACAAAAAGGATCAGGATACCGGCAGCCATGGACGGCAAGTTTAGATAATCCGCGGCCGCGGGCCATTGAACCGCGGTTTTGCGCAACACCATGTAAGCGCCGGCAAAGCCGGTAAAGAACATGACCTCGGAAACAATGAACAGGAGCATGCCGATTTTTCGGTTTTCAATGCCAAAATTGCCCGTGGCGGGAGAAACATTCATGGAAGGTATTGTATCAGTTTTATCAGGCGCGGGAAGCCTGTTTGGGAAGTTCGCAGCCCGTGATCAATCCAGCCGATGCCCAGAACTGAAACCATTCCTGGACCGGGTTATCTTCCTCAGATTCAGAAATCTTCTCAAGCGCTTCGCCCAGTGTGCCGCCCGCGTGAATGGCAGCAAAGAAATCATATTCCGCAGGCTGCATCAGGCGTGTGTGGACTTCCGTATCCTGGCGGAAAACAAGTGTGCGCTGAGGATTGTTGACGAATTCCACCTGGATTTCTTCCACGGGTTTTTTGCGCTGTTTCCAGAGGTCAAGGACCGGCCATGGGGAACTCAGCAGCTGGACGGAAGGCTGAAAAGTCATGCGGCTTTTTTCCCAGTCTTCAAGTGAAATGCCCGCGAGCGCGGCCATATCAAAAGGCTGACTGTCAAAAGCGTGGAAAGCATTCATGATTTTCAGCTCGAACGCGGCCAGGTCAGGAAGAAATGGCCACTGTTTGCCCGGCTCCCAGGTTTTCAGGAATTCCGGCAAATTCCGGCCCGCGTAATTCAGATTGTAGTGCTTTCTGCTGCTCTTCAACTTTTTCTTGCAAGACTCT
>CAZKMJ010000101.1:0-8127 GCA_964553835.1 uncultured bacterium | reverse complement strand
CCCTATGGTGTCGCAAAAGTTTATGGCCACTGGATCACCGTTAATTACCGCGAAAGCTACAACCTGTTCGCGGTTTCCGGCGTCCTGTTTAACCATGAATCTCCGCGCCGCGGCAAGGAGTTTGTGACGCGTAAAATTACCGACGCGGTCGCGCAAATCAAGCTTGGACGCATAAAAAAACTGGAACTCGGCAACCTTGACGCGCGCCGTGATTGGGGTTTCGCGGGCGATTATGTCCGGGCCATGTGGTTAATGCTGCAACAGCCGCGGCCGGAGGATTTCGTGATTGCGACTGGAGAAGACCATACCGTCCGCGAATTCGCGCAGATCGCTTTTGAGCATGTCGGCCTCGACTGGAAAAAATACGTCAAGGTCAACAAGGCCTTTTACCGTCCCGCTGAAGTCCATACTCTGCGCGGCGACGCCACTCCCGCAAGAAAAAAACTGAAATGGAAACCCCAGGTATCGTTCCGCCAGCTTGTCGAAATGATGGTGGACGCCGACCTCATGCGCTATTCAAGCATTCCGACCTTCAGAACACCGTGAAACGGGTTTTAATCACCGGCGCAGGCGGGTTCTGGGGCTCACACCTGGCGCCTTATCTGAAAAGCAGGGGATACGCAGTCACAGGTACACGCCACGGCAGCGGCCCGGGTGACGCAGTTAAAGGCATTAAGTGGGTGCCTCTTGATGTCACCAATGAAGGTGCCGTCACCGCCATTGTCCGCCGCCTCAAACCCGACTATATATGCCACCTTGCGGGCCTTAGCAGTGTCAGACTGTCCGCGGTCATGCCCGAGAAAACTTTCCAACTGAACACACTCAGCACAGTTTATTTCCTTTCCGCCATCCAGCGGTTTTCACCCAAAACCCGGTTTGTACTGACTTCTTCAGTGCACGTTTATGGCCGCTCATTCCACCGTGAAAGTGCAGCCTTGACCGAAACCGATTTTACCTGGCCTGAGGAACCGTATGGCGCCAGCAAAAGGCTGGCGGAATTTGCATGTTTGGATTTTCATCGCCGCTATGGAGTCGACTGTTCAGCCATACGGCCGGTCAATTGCATTGGAGCGGGCCTGAGCGACCATTTTGTTTTTTCGGACTGGAGCCATCAGATCGCAGCAGCTGAAACGAACCGGAAACCCAAAAAACTTCAGGTCGGCAACCTGCGCGTCCGCCGGGATTTTCTTTATATTAAAGACGCGGTCAGGGCCTATGAAATAGTCATGACACGTGGCAAGGCGGGGCAAATTTATAATCTTGCAAGTGGAAAACCACTTCCACTGCAACATTACGCGGAAGCTCTTGCAAGTCTAGCCCGCGTGCCGGTCCGGATTGAAGTACAGCGGAACCGTATGCGCCGCTTTGATCCTCCCGCCATGCGTGTCAGCGCGCAAAAGCTCAGACGCCTTGGCTGGGAGCCTCACTCCACAGCTTTTGAGGGTCTCGGAGACCTTCTGACTGAATGGAGGAGCCGGTCATGAGTGATATCCATCTATCTGTTATAGTGCCCGCCTACAATGAAGCGTCTCGCCTTCCAGCGTCACTGGAAAAAATCACGGCCTTTCTATCCAGTCAGCCTTACACATCCGAAATCCTGGTTGTTGATGACGGAAGCAAGGATGAGACCTGCGAACTCGCAGAAAAACTTCTTAAAAATTTTCCACACCGGGTATTAAAAAATCCCGGCAACAGGGGAAAAGGCTACTCGGTGCGGTCCGGCATGCTTGAAGCTTCCGGGAAATATCTTCTTTTTACAGACGCGGATCTTTCAACTCCGATCGAAGAAGCCGAAAAATTTCTGAAATATCTGGAAAGCAACTGCGATGTGGTCATTGGCTCGAGGGCCGTGGACAGATCACAGGTCAAAGTCCGGCAAAATTTCCTGAGAGAAACCATGGGAAAAGTTTTCAATCTTTTCGCCCGGCTCCTGACTTTTAGAGGCGTCAAAGATTCGCAGTGCGGGTTCAAGGCCTTCAAAAAAAATGCCGCGAGAGACCTTTTTTCCCGACAAACGCTGGAAGGTTTCGGCTTCGATGTTGAAATTGTTTACCTGACACAGAAGCTTGGCTACAAGATGCTTGAAACGCCGGTTGTCTGGCGGAATTCCGCGCAAAGCAAGGTCAATATTGTTTCCGACTCCCTCAACATGTTCCTCGACCTGATCCGCATCCGATGGGCCCACAGGTCACTGAAAAAATGACCCAGAGGCCGGGACTATTTCTCGCCGCCATCCTGGTTCTTGGTTTTGCCCTGCGCGCGGCGGGCATCCAGTTTGGTCTTCCTCACCTGTACCACGCGGACGAACCGATCGTGGTTAATCATGCGCTTGCCTTCGGCGCAGGGGACCTGAATCCACATTTTTTTAAAATTCCACCCCTGGTTAGCTATCTTCTCTTTTTCTGCTACGGAATATTTTTCGTCATCGGGAAGATTACGGGTGCTTTCACAGACGCTGCAAGCTTTGAAACATTTTTTTACTCTGACCCTTCTGCTTTTTTTCTGATTGCGCGCGCCATTTTTGGCGTTCTCACGGGCACTGCCTGTATCGCGGTATTTTTTTCTGTTTTCAGATTTTCACAGCGAGCCGCGCTTACAGGCGCATTCCTGCTTGCAGTTTGCTTCCTTCATGTCCGTGATTCTCATTATGTGTACGCGGACATCCCGCTTAACCTCGCGACTCTGGCAGCTTTCGGTATTTTTTTTCGGCTTCAGGCGAGCCCATCATTCAAAAACCATCTCATTTCAGGCGCATTCATAGGGCTGGCAGCCGCGTTAAAATACAATGGGGCCGCACTTGTTTTGCCTTATATGACTGCAAGCCTTTTGTCCCAAAAAAAAGGAGACATAAAAGGCTGGTTTGCAGCTGCCGGTGCCGCGGTCGTGCTTTTTTTGGCCCTTAACCCTTACAGCCTCCTGGATTTTAAATTTTTTATCACGGAACTCAGAAACCAGTCCGCGTCCAATACAGGCACACCCTGGTATCATCACCTTACTTATTCACTGACTGGAGGCATGGGGCTTCCTCTTCTAGCCACGGGCCTGGCGGGACTGGTCTGGGCCATCATAAAAGGACGCCCGGAGCACAAAATCCTGGCAGTTTTCACCCTAGGCTATTATCTGGTGCTGGTCCAGGCCGGCCAGCCTTATGACCGCTATGTCATCCCGCTTCTGCCTCCGCTGATCTTTCTTGCGGCGGATTTTACGGTCCGCTTTTTCCGTCCAGCGTCCTTTTTTGCCTTTTGGATCGCGCTCATGGCGGTACCCAATCTTGCCAAGTCCGTTCTTTTTGACAAAATCATGCTGGCGGACGACGTTCGCACGCAGGGAATGAACTGGATTAAAAAAAATGTCCCGGCTGGCAGTGCCATTGCTCTTGATTGGGAGTTTTACATGCCGCGGCTTTCTTTTTCCAATGATCAGCTTGAAGAAAAGAAAGCAAAAGCGGCGGGCAACCAGCAGAGAAAACTGGAATTTCTTTTGTCACGGCCTGCTGAGAAGAGCTACAGGCTTTATTTTATGGTGACAGACCCGGACAAGCCCCGCTTTCTTTTTGGAGAACCCGCCATGCCCTACAATTTGACCATGATGAAAGACCGCCGGATTGACTACGTCTTCCGGCTTGCTATTCCACAGAAACAGGAAACCGAAGACTTTTTTCAGGCTATACGAGAACATGAGCAACTTGCGGCGTCCTTCACCCCCTACCGGAGCGGCCGGATGCTGCCTTACGATAATCAACCGCTGACCGGGGGCCCATTCACGTGGAAAGAGCTCCTGGACAGGGAGCGGAACGGCCTCGCCTTTGAAATTTACAAAATCGGGAAATAAGGTTATTCTTACACTTCAACTGAAAGGGCAGTCATGACCAAACCTTATGTCAGCATTGTGCTTCCGGCTTTTAATGAAGAGGAGGCTATTGCCAAAGTCATTGATGACGTTGAACGCGCCATGCGTTCCACGGCCTATGCCTATGAAATCTTAGTAGTCGATGATTGCTCCGCGGACAAGACCGCTGAAATCGCCCAGTCCAGGGGCGTAAGGGTAGTTCGCCGCACTGTGCAGGGCGGATCCGGTTCATCGCGCCGGACAGGCATCCTGGAATCCCAGGGTGAGATCATCGTCATGCTGGATGCAGACGGTTCCTATGAAGCTTCCGACATCCCGGTCCTTTTAAGCCATTTCCCGGCATTTGACCAGGTCAACGGGGCCCGCACCAGCGAAGAGGGAACCATGAAACTCCTGCGCACGCCGGCTAAATGGTTTATCCGCATGCTGGCCTGCTATCTGACCAGCACTCGTATCCCGGACCTGAACACCGGGCTCAAGGCCTTCAAAAAAGACATTATGAAAAAATACCTGTGGGTCCTGCCGGACGGCTTTTCCTGCGTGACCACTATGACCCTGGCATTTCTTGCCAACGGCTATGCTGTGAAATATGTTCCGACCAAATACCACAAGAGGATCGGGCAATCCAAGTTCCACCCAATCAAGGACACTGCCGCCTATTTAAATACCGTGGTGCGAATGGTTATGTATTTCAAGCCCCTGCGCGTATTCGGGCCTGTCACGATTTTCCTGTTCGTGTTTGCGGCCGTTAAATCCGTCCTGAGCCTTGCTTATACATCCACGCTTCAGGAATCGGACATTATTATTTTCATGACCGCCTTTATCATGGCGGCACTGGGCCTGATCGCGGACCTGATTGTTTCCTACCACAATCGCGGATGAGAAAAAAAGAACTCTGGATCCTGGCGGCTTTTGCCGCCGTTATCATTGTTTTTTTCTGGGACCTGGCCATCCTGAAGCACGCTTTCCTTTCAGGGGACCACAGGGAGCAGCAGTTTCCCTGGGCCAAGTTTTACCAGGAGCAGATCCGCAGTTTTCAGCTGCCGTGGTGGACGCCTGATATCCATTGTGGTTTTCCTCTCCTGGCCGAAGGCCAGATTGGCGCGTTTTACCCGCTCAACTATCTCTTCTTTCTGATTCTCCCGGTCAAAGCAGCCTACAATTACATCATTCTTTTCCAATACTGGCTGGGCGCGGCGCTGTTTTACTGGTTTCTGCGCCGGCTCAAGATCAGTATTTTCCCCGCGTTTCTGGCCTGCTTAATTTATCTTTTCGGTTCCACTCAGGGCGGCTACTTTTATTACAACTATATTTCCCAAAAGGTCGTCATCTGGCTGCCCCTTGCCCTGATTCTGATTGACCGCCTGATTGAAAACAGGAAATGGCAGGAGGCCTTCTGGCTAGGCGCGGTGTTCGCGGTCATGATATTCGGCGGCTACCTGCAGGTGGCCATTTACACCATTTTCTATTGCATCCTGTATTTCCTGTGGCGCTGGTGGGAAAAAAAAGATTTATCAGCCATGGTCTGGTTTGCGGGATCAGGCGTTCTGGGTATTTTCTTTTCGCTGTGCCAGCTGCTTCCAACCTTTGAGTTGAGCGTTCTCTCCTCGCGAGCTTCCGCGGAAAAGGGCCTGGCCTATGTGGGCTCCATGAATCCGATGGGCTTTGCCACACTTTTCTATCCGTCCTGGGACGGTATCCTGGGCTCCGAACTTTACATCGGCCTTGCCGGCCTGCTTTTTGTTTTCATGGCGTTAACAGCTTTAAAGGGAAGCCGGGCGGGTTTCTTTCTCGCGGCGGCTGTTTTTTTTCTACTGCTCGCGCTTGGAAAATACAGCCCCCTTTACCGCCTGATTGTGGAAACGACCGGCTTCAACAGTTTCCGGACCCCGATTAAATTCCTGTTCTTTGTAAGCTTCTCACTGATTGTGCTGGCCGCCGTAGGTGCAGACCGGTTTTTTAACGGCAAACTGGGACCCGGGAAAATCAGAGGAAGTGCCGCCGCGTTTGCTTTTGTATGCCTGGGCTTTATCCTGCTGCCGTCCCTTGCAGGTAATTATCTGGTAACAAACCGCCAGACTGTGTATCCCAAATTTGAAAACATGGTTGTGAAAACCTATCATGGCAAGGCGGGCCATCCATTTTCCGTGGAGCACTATAAAATGAAAGCAGCCGAAACTTATGACAGTTTGATCAAAATGTCGAACACGGCTGTGGGCAGGACGCATGAAGAATTCGTGCTTCTGCTGGTCATGTTCGCGGCTGCGTTTTCGCTGATTTTTATGCCCAGACCTGAAAAACTTCTGATGGTCTTTTTCCTGGCCTTTCTTCTTTTTGATTTGTACCGCTACGGCTTCACCAGCATCAAAGCCGGGGAAGAACCTTTTAATACGATTGACGGTCCGGTTAAATCCAAAATAGTCCAGTATCTCAAACAGGACACAAGTCTTTACCGGGTCATGGAAGTCTATTCAAAGCTGGAACAAAACCGCAGTTTCCCGGTGTTTCCCAGCACCAACATGCTTGACCATATCCAGGATATGGGCGCATATTCACCTCTGGTCATGAAGAAATACAAAAACTATGTGGAAGGCTGGATCTATATCAACAATTCACTTTCCACCTATCTCGTGGACCCGGTAAAACTCAAAGAGCATCTGCCGGACCTGAGCCTGCTCAATGTTAAATACCTCATGAGCCTTGAGCCGCTAAATGACCCGTCGCTTGAGCCGATCATGGAAGAAAACGGCGTGCTGCTTTACAGAAACAAAAACGTGAAGCCCCGCGCTTTTTTTCTGCCTGGAGACGCATCGATATATGAAGGGGACGCGTTCTCGGTTCCCGTGACCATCAAGAACTACAAAGCCCAATCTCTTGAAGTAGAATTCAATGCGCCAGGGCCGGGCCGTCTTTACATTTCTGATCTGCATTATTATGGCTGGGAAATGAACTGGAACGGAAAAAACGGCAAGCTTGTCCCTAAAGGAGGAATTGACAATCTTTTCCGGGCGGTCAAAATTGAAAAGCCCGGTCCAAACACAATAAAAATGTCTTATTCCACCGGCATGTTTAAAACCGCGGGACTGACAGCACTGGCTTTTTTTATCTGGGGAACCATTGAAATTTTCCGCAGGGACAAGCCGGAGAAAGCGGCCGCATGAAGCAATGGCTTTTGCTGGCATGGGCGTTTTTGGTCATAGCCGTCTATTTCACAGGAATCCTGCTTGATAAAATCACCAGCCTGGTGCACTGATGCCTTTTTTCCTTCTCTCTCTCGCCATGAGCCTTGGCTTTCTTGCCTACGCGATCCTCGGACTGGGGATTGCCGGCATTCTTTCGCATTCGATCCTGCTGACAGCCGCTGTCCTTTATCTTTTCCTGCTGGTGCTTTATTTCATTGGTTCCAGGCAATACCTGACTAATCCGCTCCACTGGCCATTTAAATTCTCAATCGGAGACTGGGTCCTGACCGCGCTGACCCTGACCGCCCTGGCTGCCGCCGCCGCAGGACTGCTGGCGCCGGAAACCGCCAATGACTCACTTTGCTACCACTTGAATCTCCCAAAAATTTATCTGCAGCAGGGCAGGGTAGGCTCCGTACCTTTCGATTACAATTCAGAATTCCCGCTTTTAATGGAAATGCTTTACCTTCTTGGCCTGGGACTCGGCCCTGTTCCTCTCGCGAAATTTTTTCATTTTATCACGGGCCTGCTGACGGCGGGCCTTGTGGGCTGGACAGTTCGGCACTTGACACGAAGCAGGCAGGCGGGCTGCTGGGCCGGGGTCCTTCTGCTAACTTCCCCTGTTTTCTTTAACCAGATCACCACAACTTATGTGGACGCGGCACTCGCGTGCTTCAGTTTCTTTTCCTGGACCTGTCTCATTCTATGGCATGAAGAGCCCGAAAAAAAAGGAAAGATGCTCGTTCTTGCAGGTATTTTTTCCGGCCTGGCCATGAGCGTCAAATACCTGGCGCTGATCTCCATTCTGATTCAGGTGCTTATGATCATTGTAGTCAGTTTCCGCAAGACCCCAAAAAAACTCCTGCTCAACCTTATTATTTTTTCGCTGCCCGCGGTCTTGTTTGGTGTTTACTGGTACGCTCGCGCGTGGTTGGTGACGGGCAATCCGGTCTACCCGTATTTTGCCCAGATTTTCGGGTCAGGCAATACAGGCATTCATTATGACGACATCGGCGTCAAAAAAAATCTCTGGGAGTTTATCAAAGTTTTCTGGACCCTGACCATGAAACCACAAATATTTGAAGGGCTTGGTGTT
>CAZKMJ010000100.1:7566-8157 GCA_964553835.1 uncultured bacterium | reverse complement strand
GTTTTGACTTTGAGCAAAATTTCATCAGGGCCGGTAAAGTGCTGGAATCCGTCAACTTCATGCCCAGTCAGATAAGTGGACAACGTGCCATCCCGGGTTAACTCGTCCAGGACAGCCTGGATGTCACCGTCCATCGGCATGCGGATTCCGGCGGTTTGAAGAACAGGGTTGGGAAATTCCTTCAGCTCGGCATCGCGTGCTTCAGGGGATAGTTCGAGAAACTGGCGGAGCTGGCGGCGTAGAGAGTAAATTTTAAGGAGTGCGGCGCTTTTTTGTGTTTCGGGTTTTACCGGCTTGCGTGAAAGAACAGGCGCATTGCCGGATTTTGGCAGATCGGAACGCGCCAGCATCTGCGCAAGAAGCCCTTCAACTTCCCGGACAAGAAGGTTCCAGCCCGGCGAAGGATTGAATTTAGGCGCTTCCTCTGCCATGCCTCCTTCAAGCCACTTGCTATGGTCACCCTTCCATTTGGTGTAAACAGCAAGGTCCGAACCGAGCTTCAAAAGAAAATCTTCATCGAATACCCAGAAGATATGATTGGGATCGCGATCGACCCGTACAGCATTCCTCTGATTCTTCATGACTTTGACA
>CAZKMJ010000100.1:0-7556 GCA_964553835.1 uncultured bacterium | reverse complement strand
GACAGATCGAACGAGAGCGGCTTCTTCAGGCGTGAAAAGCTTTTCCGTGATCAGGGAATTAAACAACGCGTCCAGTATTTTTTGGAGATCGTTCGCTGTTTTTCCGGCAAATGACAACCGCTCTTTTCCGGCTTTACCGTTGACGGTGAAATCTCTTTCAAGGACCGGCTCACCGGCTTCCGAAGCAGCCCGGAGATCCAGCAGGCCATCCCCATTTGGGAAATTCCATCCCTGCTTGAAAAGAATTTTCAGAACATTTTCACGAAGGAATTCAGGCGTGACAATATCCGCGGGAACAGCATGCCAATCGGTCCAGCCCGCCACATCCTGCGGCGCGGGCAACTCGTTAACATTCATACCAGAAAGGGGCGTCAGACTGAAATTTTCAGACATCCCCGGTTCTTGCAGCAAATCCGTAAAAAGTTCCGTGACCAAAGCCGCGACATCGACGAACGATCCCTCAGGCTTGAAATCCGCCAGCCGCTTGACGGCTTCGTCAAAAACCGGGTTGTGAAAATTAAACGCCCGGGACTCGGAACGGGACACGGGCACTGAAACAGCCTGACGCGCGGGAGCCGCCGCACGCCCGGTGGCCCTTGAATAATAACGCCCGGAAACTTTATGGTCTGCAAAAACAGGGTTTACAAAAACAGGTACCGCGGCACGCTGTCCGAAAAGTCCGGCAAGGCTGGACTCATCGGTTTTTCCCTTCCCCGCAAGTTTCTGAAGGTTTTCTAGAAACTTCTCCATCCGGCTTTCCCATCGGGCACGCATGTCAGGTTCTGTTTCCCCACGGCGAAGTGAAGCTGCTTCATCGATAAGCGCCGTGTATCTGCGGGCCTGCGCAAGCATCCCTTCTGCCGCAAGATCGCGGATGACGCGGTCACGCCATTCTTTCAGATCCCGCGCTTCCGACTTTTTGGCCAGTTCAGCCGCAACAGCGCGTGAAAACGCGAGGTGCAGGTCGACTCCGTTTCTTCCTAATCGCACGAAATGACTCCAGCTGACTTTCCCGCTCATGACTTCCGCATAGCGGGCCGGGCTGCCAAGGCTCTGAATATGCGGGGTCAGCACCGTGTAGGAAACACCTTCCTTTTTCAGCCGGTCTTTCATGGCCGCGGTATGAAAACCACCCGCGAGAAAAACGGGAGAACCTGAGGCGCTGGCGTTTAGGGCTTTAAGCAGATTGTCATGAAAAACCAGGTCACGCTTGCGCGCGATTTCGTAGAAACGGAGGGCGCCTCCAAAATCAATATTCGCGGGTAATTTCCTCTGCTCAAGCAGGGTCAGGTCGTCCGGCGTCAACTCAAGGGACGCCAGTTTACGGGCGAGGCGGGCCGTTTCAGCTTCCGCGACAACTTCCCGCATCTCCGGGCCTCGGACAAGCGACTGAAGAATTTGACGCCCGTACTGGTCCCATTCGCGAAAAAAGTCACTGCCTTTCATTTTTTCAAAGTGCGAGCGTCGGGAAAGCTGATCGTGAAATTTATCCGAAACCTGAACGTCAAAGCCGTACTTCTCCGCCAGAGTCCAAAGACGGCTGGCATAGTCACGAGCGCTGATCTTCTGGGTGTCGTAATCCTGCCGACATGCGTTGATAGCCGAAAGAAATGCCGGTGAAGCGGACTGCTTCAGCTTTGCTTCCAGAGATGCCATTTCTGCCATAAATTCAGGCGAGGGCCCGCTGGACTCTTCATGGATCTCGGCGTATACCAGGCTCAGGTTGGGAAAATGCTCAGGATTTTTCAAAGCGCCAAGTTCGGTCAGAACTTCAGGCAGAGCTGACGGGTCATCATCTACGCGCTGAAGCTGCTGGTCCGCGCGTAAAAGTTCAGGCGCATAACTTCTCTTCTTTTTGACCGCGATTTCCGCGTCAAGCACGGACAGGGTTTTTAAAATGTCGTCTTTGCTCTGAGCGGCGTCAAGGAAGCTTTCAAGCTGCTCCTCGTAAAGCGGCCAGTCTTCCAGTCCTGATAAATCCTCCAGTGCGGGGTTAAGAATCGCCGCAGTGGCAGCTCCGGATATGTCACCCCGCTTCAGCCAGTCTTCCAGCAGGGATTCTAATTCGGCGGGACGTGGAAATGCGCGGAAAAGCCGTACATCCATACCGCCATGACCACCTTCAAGCAGCACGCGCTTTGTTCCGCGCTCGGCAAGATAATCCAGAATCCCCCGGATGGAAACCTGCGCGTCATAGTTGACGTGAGCGTCCTGGACGATGAACACATGACCCTTTGAGCTGCCTTTGAAAACCTCACCGATCGAACCAAGGGCTGGAGGAAAAGCAGCGGGATCGAATACTTTTGATTTTTCTCCCGACCTGACATCATTTTTTTGCGCGGGAACAGCAAACGAAAGAGGATTAAAAACCAAAGAAATGACCAAAGTAAGTGAACAGACTTTTAGAGAGACAGTTCTTGCCTTCCCTTCTCGCAGAGGGTTTTGGAGTCTTATCATGGGTAAGTCATTGCTCTTAAAAGAGATGCGTAAAGCTTACCCGGTGAAACAGGAAATTACAAGGCAGGTAGAAACACCCTACCCCTTGTGAATAAAGGGGTTAGGGAGTTTTTTTAAGGAAGAAAATACAGCGGGAAATCAGACGGCAATAGTCCGGACATAGGCATCTGCCGGAATCATTCCCTGGGTCTTCAATTCCTTGAGATTCTGCGTAGCTTTCTGACGGGTATCAAACGCTTCAACGCAGATTTCGCTCTTCTTGCCGCGCGCAATAATGAAGCTCTTCAAGCCCTTTTCATTCAGTTTTTTAACTTCCTTCTCAGCCGCAGTCTTGGAAGCCATGGTCAAAATCTGAATGGTGAACTTCCCCGCCGAGGGAACGGTAGTTTCAGATGCAGGAATTTCGGCCGCAAGGACGGGAGCGATGGCTTTAACAGCCGCAACAGCCGCGTCTTTTGTCGCAGGCGTTGTAATCGAAGAAGCAAGCGGCGGCACAGCCTTGGCTCCGGGCGCGGCGTGCATTGTGGTGGTGGCCGTGACGGACAGACTTTCCATATTGGCGATGACCTTGCCGCGCAGCTCTTCAGCAAGGCGCTCGCGCTTGGCCCGTTCGGATCGCAGCTCATCCATGGCATAACGCTTTCCCGTCTCGACTCCAAACGAGAAAACGAGCACATAAATGACCAGAAGTCCGATTAAAAGGAATAAGGCCTGGTCGAGGCGTATGGACATTCTGTAGCGGTCAAGAAAGGAAGTCTTGGCGTTCATGGCATCAGGAATTGAAACGGCAGCAGCAGCGGTGCCGAAAAGGTCTCTTTGCATCTTTAATCCTCCAGAAAAGCGCGAAAAAAATGTTCGATAAAGGGTTCACAAGCTTCCCTCTATTTTTCGACACATTTCGCTCAATACATAAGCGCTTTCTCGGATATTTCTTTGCTGGGTCTTGTAATCAACCTCCACAATGCCAAATCGGGGCCCAAAACCGTGCGCCCACTCGAAATTGTCCAGAAGGGACCAGTAGAAGTAGCCCTGGACATGGACCCCCTCTTTCATGGCCCGGCCCACCTCAGAGAGGTGGTTTTCAATGAACCGCTTGCGCTGGTTGTCGTCCATTGTGGCAATACCATTCTCGGTAATGATAATGGGCAGGTCGTAGTGCTTAAAGTGCTTCAGGCGGTGGTAAAGACCTTCAGGATAAACTTCCCAGTCCATCATGTTCTTCTCCCCCGTTTCAATCGGGTGATGCCCCTTGTCGCAGGACTGTCCGATGAACTTTTCCAGGAAAGTGTCGCCGGCGTGGCGAATGAAATCCCGGGTGTAATAATTCAACCCGATATAATCAAGCGTTTTGCGTGCAGGCAAAGGTTCGCAAAAAATTCCTGGAAAAAAAAGGAAGCCTTTAACGCACGCGTCTACAAACAAGTCGTTAAAAAACCAGTTTCTCAGGAAAAGCGCGATCCTGTCTCTGATAGAGCCGGGATTGCAGGGTGTAAAATGCGAAACGTGCGCGGCAATAGACACCCAAACCGGTTTCTGGAGCTCCTTTTTGTAATGTTCATGAATGACCTTGTAGGACTCCATGTGGGCAAGGACCATATTTTTAAAAACCCGCATGGAATGAATCTGCGATTTGATGCCGGGCGGCCACAAACCCGCGTAAAAACCGTGGTACAGGAAAACCAGCGGTTCATTGATCGTGCACCAAAAACGCACCTGCGGACCCAGCGCCTCGACTACTTTTTTTGTAAAGCGGCCGAAATAATACGCAATTTTTTCGGTGGTCCAGCCGCCTTTGAGATTGAGCCAGACCGGCGTGGTGAAATGATGGAGTGTGACCAGAGGTTCGATGCCTCGGTCGTGAAGGGCCTGCAGCACCTTGCTGTAATGGGCGAATTCTTTCTCGTCCCAAACGCCTTCCTCAGGCTCAAGCCGGCTCCACTCGAGCGAAAAACGGTGGGCGTTCTGGCCCAGCTTGGAAATAATGTCGAAGTCCTGCTCGTAGCGGGTGTAGTGTTCACACGCCGCACCGGAAGCTTCTTTCAGCTTCCCCTGGACTTCCCATTCCCACCAGTCGTTTTTGGAGTTGGCGCCTTCGACTTGATGAGAGCTGGTGGATGTGCCCCACAAAAAATGCGGGATGGTCTTCATTTCACCATTTTCAAGCGGTTGGGCGGCCACCAGATAAAGAAGGCCTTGCCCACCATGTTTTTGGCGGGAACAAATCCCCAGTTGCGGCTGTCGGAAGACTGCGCGGAGTTGTCACCCAGCGCGAAATAACTTCCTTCCGGTACCGTGAACTCCTGCCCCTCTTTGCCGTAAGGCCAGTCATTGCGATTGTAATAGTAGTGTTCTCCGAACGGCGCGTCTTCCAAGGCTTTTCCATTCACGATCAGTTTGCCGTGGTCAATCAGGATCTTGTCGCCCGGCATGCCGACCAGACGCTTCACAAAATCCTTCTTTTTATCGAGCGGGTATTTGAAAACAATGATGTCACCCCTCTGCGGGCCATTAAAACGGTAGGAAACCTTGTCGACAAAAATACGGTCACCTTCCAGGAACGTGGGTTTCATGGAGCCGGTCGGGATTTTATAGGGGCCCAGCAGGAATGTGCGGATGGCAAAAGCAAGAATGGCGGCCACCAGGAACGGCTCACCCCAGTTTTTCCACTTATCGCGAAACCATTCCGTGCGGTTGGTGCGGAATTTATGGAATTCCTCGGCAATCTGCCTGCGGTAAAGCAGCACGAAAGCCAGGATAGCCAGCGGGATCCAGAGCATCATTCGTCCACCCTGAGCACGGAAATAAATGCTTCCTGCGGCAGGTCCACAGTGCCGATCTTTTTCATTTTCTTTTTGCCTTCCTTTTGCTTTTCCAACAGCTTCCTTTTACGCGAGATATCGCCGCCGTAGCACTTGGCCGTTACGTCTTTACGCATGGCGCTGATGGTTTCACGCGCCACGATCTTGCTGCCAATCGCTGCCTGGATCACGATCTCAAACATCTGCCGGTGAATGACTTCCTTCAGCTTTTCGACCATCTTCTTGCCGCGGTGATGCGCGTTTTCTTTGAAAACAATGGAAGAAAGCGCGTCCACAGGCTCACCATTGAGCAGGATGTCCATTTTTACAACATCCGATTCCCGGAACCCGATCAAGTCATAGTTCAGAGAACCATAACCCGCGGTCATGGACTTGATTTTATCATAGAAGTCCATGACGATTTCGGCGAACGGCATATCGTAAATCAAAATCGCGCGAGTGGGGTCCAGATATTCGGTGCTGACATAAATGCCCCGGCGGTCCTGGCAAAGCTGCATGATGGGACCAAGATTGGCGGAAGGCACCATGACATGCGCGCGGATAAAAGGCTCCTCAATTTTCTCGATATTGTTTGCCGGAGGAAAATCTGAAGGATTTTCAAATTCCTTCATATTCCCCTTCATGTCGGTTAGCCTGTAAATCACGTTTGGCGCGGTGACAATCAAGTCGAGATTAAATTCGCGCTCCAATCGCTCCTTTGCGATGTCCATATGGAGAAGACCCAGGAAACCGCAGCGAAAACCGAAACCCAGCGAAGCGGAAGTTTCAGGTTCATAGACAATGGAAGAGTCATTCAACCGCAGTTTGCCCAGCGCGTCACGCAGCGGCGCGAAATCAGAAGTCTGGATCGGATAAAGACCGCAGAAAACCATGGGTTTGACATCGCGGTAACCTTCCAGCGGCTGTGGCGCGGGTGAAGCCGCAAGAGTGACCGTGTCCCCAATGCGCACGTCCGCTACGTCTTTGATATTGGCCGCGATATAACCGACTTCGCCGACACTGAGCGACTCAACGGGTTCAGGGTTAGGATTAAAAATGCCCATATTTTCGGATTCATGATGATTACCGGTGGCCATCATCAGGATCGTATCCCCTTTTTTCACTTCACCATCCATGACACGGATATACGCGACCACACCCTGATAAGAGTCGTACTTGGAGTCAAAGATTAGCGCTTTAAGCGGTTTGTTTTTGTCGCCCGTGGGCGGTGGAATGCGGTCAATGATGGCCTGAACAATTTCTTCCGCGCCCACACCCGATTTAGCACTGCATAAAATAATTTCTTCTTCATCAATACCGAGAAAATCAGCGACCTCAGTGCGGACTTTATCCGGATAGGCAATGGGCAGGTCGATTTTTGTGACCACGGGAATGATGGTCAGGTTTTTTTCCATGGCCAGGTACAGATTGCTGACCGTCTGCGCCTGAATCCCCTGGCCCGCGTCCACAAGCAGCAGCACACCTTCACAGGCGGCAAGGCTCTTGGACACTTCATAAGTGAAGTCCACATGGCCGGGAGTGTCAATCAGGTTCAGGATATGTTCCTTATATTTGATACGTACGGCGCGGGCCTTAATGGTAATGCCGCGTTCGCGCTCCAGGTCCATGTCGTCCAGAATCTGATCGCGGAATTCACGCTGGGAAATAGCGCCCGTGTGCAGAAGGAGCCGATCGGCCAACGTTGATTTTCCGTGGTCGATATGCGCGATAATTGAAAAGTTCCTGATTTTTTTGGGGTCCATTCCCTGCTTACTTCCTTCCTCTTAACGAGTCGATGGCTTTTTTGCGGTCGTGCTGGCCGAAAACGGCCGTGCCCGCGACCAGGATGTCCGCGCCAGCTTCAATACATTGAGGAGCCGTCTGCGGATTAATACCGCCGTCCACAGAGATCAGGCCCTGAAAACGGGAACGCAGGTATCTTACTTTTTCAATTTGTTCCGGCATGAAAGACTGCCCGCCAAATCCAGGCTCAACTGTCATAATCAAAACAAGGGCCAGCTTGCTCAAATAAGGTTCAAGCTTCGAAACCGGCGTACCCGGCCGAAGCGACATGCCCGGCTTTGCCCCGGATTTCACGATTGCCTCGATTGTCTGGTCGACTTTTTTTGTGGCTTCAACATGGATGGTGATCCAGTCCGCGCCCGCATTACGGAAATCCTCCACATAAGTCATGGGCTCATCAATCATCAGGTGCACATCAAACGGCAGCTTTGTGACCTTGCGAAACTGCTTGATGACCGGAGGCCCTATGGTCAGGTTGGGCACGAAGTGTCCGTCCAT
>CAZKMJ010000099.1:3039-8340 GCA_964553835.1 uncultured bacterium | reverse complement strand
TTCAGACCTTTTTTATTTCTTTGTGGCTGGAAAACCCGAACGCGTTCCAGGGCGTGGTTATCGTCCCGAACCCGGGATGGGCTTTCCGCCTTATGACGATTTTGACCCTGACCACGGGTACGGCTTTCATCATGTGGCTGGGTGAGCAGGTGGACCAGTATGGCATCGGTAACGGTATTTCGATTGTCATCACGGCCGGTATCATTGAATCGATCCCGACCGCGCTGTTCCAGACCTGGACGCTGCTTTCGCCGCTTGATCCGTCCCACCAGCAGCTGGCGTGGTGGAAGTTCGGATTAATGATCATGTTGTTTGTTGGTACAGTAGTTGGCGTTATTTTGATTATTCAGGGCCAGAGAAAAATTCCGGTCCAGTACGCGAAACAGATACGCGGCAACAGAATGTATGGCGGGCAGAGCACCTACCTGCCGCTGAAAGTAAACCAGGCGGGCGTGATTCCGATCATTTTCGCCCAGTCGGTCATCCTGTTCCCGGCAACCATGGCGGGCTTCTTCCCGAAAGCAGGGGCCTTGACCTGGGTCGCGCGGCACCTTCAGCACGGTTCGCTGGTCTATTCGCTGATCGAAGCCTTTTTGATTTTGTTTTTCACGTTCTTTTATACGGCGATCACGTTTAACCCGATCGAAGTGAGTGAAAACCTGCAAAAGTACGGCGGGTTCCTTCCGGGCATCCGGCCGGGCAAGAATACGGCGGAATACCTGGATTACGTCATGACGCGCATTGCAATGAGCGGTGCGATTTTTCTGGCGGTCATCGCTCTTTTCCCGAGCGTTGTTTCGTCGCCGAAAGTTCTGAACATCCCGTTTTTGATCGCAAGCTTCTTCGGCGGCACGGGGCTTTTGATTATCGTCGGTGTGGTGCTGGACACCATGCAGGCAATCGAATCGCAGCTTTTGATGCGGCATTACGAAGGATTCATTAAGAGAGGAAAGCTGAAAGCGCGGCGCGCTCAATGAAAATGATTCTTCTGGGACCTCCCGGAGCAGGTAAGGGAACCCACGCGAAAATTTTAAGTGAGAAGTACAAAGCTCCCCAGCTTTCAACGGGAGAAATTTTAAGGGGCCATATCCGCAGCAACACCGAACTTGGCAAAAAGGCCAAGGAAGTGATTGAGAAGGGCGGCCTGGTTTCTGATGATCTCGTTAATGAAATGATGTTCGACGAGATGAAACGCTCCGGTCTTGACCGGGGGTTTTTGTTAGACGGTTACCCGCGCACCATCGGCCAGGCCGAAGCGCTTGACGGTTTTTTGAAAAAAGAACGCACGCAGGTTGATGTGGCCCTGAATTTCGCCACTTCGGAAAAAATGATTCTGGACCGGCTTTCGGGCCGCAGGGTCTGCACCAAGTGCGGCGGCAATTATCACGTGCGCAACATCCCGCCCAAAAAGGAAGGGATTTGCGACAACTGCGGCGAAAAGCTGACGCAGAGAAAAGATGACGAGCCGGCCACGATCCAGAACCGGCTGAAGATGTATGACAAGGAGACCAAGCCTTTGATCGAGTATTACTCGAAAAAGGGGCTGCTCCAGGAAATACCGGGCGATTACGATGTGCCCGAGCTTCAAGCTGAAATTAAGGCGCTCTTTGAGAAGCTGAAACTGACGGTATGATTTCGCTGAAGTCCAAGCGAGAAATTGAAATTATCCGGCAGTCTTCGGAGATACTTAAAAAAGTTTTCAAAGCGGTAAAGCAGGAAATCAGGCCCGGGATCACCACCGGAGAGCTTGATGAGATCGCGGAAAAAATTATCCGCGAGAACGGCGGGGAACCGGCGTTCAAAGGTTACCGCGGCTTCACCAAGACGGCGTGCATTTCGCTGAATGAAGAAGTGGTGCACGGGATCCCCGGATCTAAGAAGCTGAAAGAAGGCGATATCGTCAGTTTTGATATCGGAGCCAAGGTGAGCGGTTATTACGCCGACGCGGCGCGGAGCTGGCCGGTCGGAAAAGTGACTCCCGTGCGGCAAAAGCTGATTGATACGGCACGAGATTCATTTATGGCAGGTTTGAATGCCTACCGGCCTGGAAGCCGGATCGGCGACTTGTCGGAAAAGATACAGCAGTTGATTGAGTCCCGCGGGTTTCAGGTGGTGCGGGATTATGTGGGACACGGCATCGGCCGCAGCCTGCATGAAGAACCGCAGGTGCCCAATTACGGGCGCGGCGGTCAGGGAGCCAGGATCGAAAACGGCCTGGTGCTTGCGATAGAGCCGATGGTGACCGAAGGCAATTGCGCGGTCGAAACGTTGTCCGATGGCTGGACAGTGGTCACAAAAGACCGCAAATGGGCCAGTCACTATGAAGACACCGTGGCTTTTATCGATAACGGTTACGTGAATTTGACCGGGGATTGAACCCCCCTGAACGCAGTGAAGGGTATGAATGCCGAAAGATGATGCCATTGAAGTTGAAGGCGTTGTGATCGAGCCCTTGCCGAACGCGATGTTCCGCGTGGAGCTCGAAAACGGGCACAAAGTTCTGGCGCATATTTCTGGGAAAATGAGGATGAATTACATCCGCATTCTACCGGGTGACAAGGTGAAAGTGGAATTATCGCCGTACGATTTGACCCGCGGCCGCATCACTTTCCGAATCAAATAGAGGAATATTTATGAAAGTTCGCAGCTCAGTAAAAAGAATTTGTGAAAATTGCAAAATTGTCCGCCGCAAGCGGATCGTGTATGTCATTTGCACGAATCCCAAGCACAAGCAGCGGCAAGGTTAAAAGGAGCATTAAATGCCTCGTATTTTTGGTGTCGACATCCCGAGAGAAAAAAGAACAGTCATCGCGCTGCGCTACCTTTACGGCATCGGCAAGTCCAACGCCGTTGTTGTGCTTAAGGAAGCCAACGTGGACCCGAACAAGCGCGCCAAGGACCTGACGGAAAAAGAAATTTCCGCCATCACTACGGTCATCCAGAAGACCTGCAAGGTCGAGGGTGATCTGCGCCGGGAAGTCCAGCAGAACATTAAACGTCTCATGGACATTCGCTGCTACCGTGGCACACGCCATCTGAAGGGCTTGCCAGTCCGCGGTCAGCGCAGCCATACGAACGCAAGAACGCGCAAAGGTCCCCGCAAGACCATGAGCGGCCTCAGCAAGAAGCCGCCCGCGCCCAAATAAAATTAATAAAGGATAAGAGGAACTCATGTCTAAAAAGAAAAAGCTGAAACAGGTGCCCCGCGGAGTTGTCCATATCATGGCCAGCTTCAACAACACGTTTGTGACCATCACGGACCCCAAAGGTAACGCCCTTTGCTGGTCTTCAGCGGGAGCTGCCGGTTTCAAAGGTTCCAAGAAGTCCACTCCGTTCGCGGCGCAGATTGCCTCCGAACAGGCCGCCAAGAAAGCTGTTGAGCACGGCATGAAGGAAGTGGAAGTTTTCGTCAAGGGACCCGGAGCGGGCCGCGAATCGGCGATCCGCGCGCTTCAGGCCGCCGGCCTTCAGGTCAGCGCCATTCATGACATGACCCCGATTCCGCATAACGGCTGCCGTCCGCCGAAGAGAAGGAGAGTTTAATCATGGGACGTTATACCGGACCCGCATTACGTCTTCACCGCCGCGAAGGTGTGAACCTTGGCCTCAAGGGACGCCGCGCCACGGATGAAAAAGTTGATAAACGCATCAGCCAGGTTCCCGGCCAGCACGGCAAGACCCGCGGCAAGCTGTCGGACTATGGCGTGCAGATGCGCGAAAAGCAGAAAATGAAGAGGATTTACGGCTTGATGGAAAAGCAGTTCCGCGTTTTCTTCAAGCGCGCCGCCCAGAAGCGCGGCGTTACCGGCGAACAGCTGATTGAGCTGCTTGAGCGCCGCCTCGACAACGTTGTTTACCGTCTTCTCTGGGCCACCACGCGCCGTGAAGCGCGCCAGATGGTCAACCACGGTCTTATTTTTGTGAACGGCCGTGTGGTGAACATTCCTTCTTTTATTGTGCGCCCCGGCGACAAGGTCGCGGCCCGCAAAAAGGAAGCCACCCAGAAGCGCGTTCAGGCGAGCCTGGAAAAGTGGAAAGACCTTTCGCTTCCTGAATGGATGTCTCTTGACGCCAAGAATCTGGAAGCCACGGTTGTTCGCGTGCCTACAAAGGCTGACGCGGCCCTGCCGGTCGAAGAGTCGCTGATCGTCGAATTGTATTCTAAGTAACATTTGGAATTATCCCCGAAAAGGGGAAAATAATTAGCAAGAATCCTAAGGAGGATTAAAATGGGTATTCGCTGGAAAACCTTTGAAATGCCGAAGCGGTTGGAAGTGGACAAGGCCACTTTGACCCCGACTTACGGTAAATTTGTGGCTGAGCCTTTTGAACGCGGCTACGGCACCACGATCGGAAACGCGCTTCGCCGCGTTTTGATTTCCTCGATCGAAGGCGCTGCTGTGACTTCGATCAAGATCGATGGCATGCAGCACGAATTCTCTTCTATGGATGGTGTCATGGAAGACGGAGCCCAGATCGTCCTGAACATCAAGAAGCTCGTGATGAAATATCACGGCAAAGGCCCCAAGAAGATTGTGGCCGAATCCAAGAAAAAAGGCCCGCTTACTGCCAAGGACATTCAGGCTGATGAAACCCTTGAAGTCATCAACCAGGACCTTGTCATCTGCACCCTGACCAAGGACACCCCGGTCCGGATTGAAATGGAAATCGGCCGCGGCCGCGGTTATGTGCCCGCCGAGCGCAACAAGCAGGAAGGCGCTCCGATCGGCATGATCCCGGTGGACTCCATTTTTTCTCCGATCACCAAAGTGAACTTCCTTGTGGAAGACACCCGTGTCGGCCAGATTACGGACTATGACCGCCTGATCCTTGAAGTTTGGACCAATGGCGCCATCAGCCCTGAAGAAGCGCTTCTTTACGCTTCCAACATTGCTCAGCGTCACCTCGACATCTTCGTCAACTACGGCGAAATTCCGATTGAAGAAGAAGAGGAAGAGGAAGAAGACCTGGCTTTCAAAGAAATCATCAACAAACCCATCAGCGAGCTGGAACTTTCGGTCCGCAGCGCCAACTGCCTTGAAGCCGCCAACATCAAGACCATCGGCGACCTCGTGCAGAAAACCGAAGCCCAGATGCTGAAATACAAGAATTTTGGCAAGAAATCTCTTTCCGAAATCTCTGCGATCCTGACCAGCATGAACCTTACGCTGGGCATGAACATCGAAGAGCGCCTTAAGGGAAAGAAGACCGCGGCCCCGGCTGCCTAAGGATAAAATAAAATGCGCCACAGAAGACAACGTAGAAAACTTGGAGTTAAAACCCATCACCGCAAGGCCCTGC
>CAZKMJ010000099.1:0-3029 GCA_964553835.1 uncultured bacterium | reverse complement strand
AACCTTGTCCGGAACCCTGTGATTTACAAGCAGATCCAGACCACCTGGGCCAAGGCCAAGGAAGCCAGCGCTTTCGCGGACCGCATGGTTCAGATCGCCAAGGACGGAAGTCTTCATTCGCGCAGGCTTCTGATTTCCAAAATGGGCAATTCCCAGATTGCGAATCAACTGATCACGCAGATCGCCCCGCATTTCAAGGAACGCAAGGGCGGCTATACCCGCGTGCTCCGCATGGGTACCCGCGTGGGTGACCGCGCTGACATGGCCCTGCTTGAATTCACGGCCACGATCGAAGCTCCGAAAAAGCCGAAGAAGGAAAAAACGGCCAAGAAGCCCGAAGTCAAAGAAGCTACGAAGCACGTCGAAGAAAAGCCCAAAAAAGAATCCCGCAAAGAAGAAAAGAAAGCTCCTTCTGCTGAAACTGCTGAAGAGAAGAAGGAAGCTTCCAAGAAAGGCGGCTTTTTAAGTGGCCTCCGCAAGTTCTTTAAAGGGGATGACGAACCCAGCAAGTAAGATAGAACTCTCCCGCAGAGTTCTTTCAGTTGCTCCTTCCGTGACCTTGGCCATAGCGGCCAAGGCCGCGGAAATGAAGGCCCAGGGAAAAGATGTTGTCTCCCTGTCGGCCGGCGAACCCGACTTTGATACCCCCGTTTTTATCAAAGAAGCGGCCATTTCTGCCCTCCAGAAGGGCATGACCAAGTACACTCCTGCAGTCGGCACCATTGACCTCCGCAAGGCCGTTGCGGCCAAGCTCAAGCGCGACCAGGGCATTGATTACCCCACAAACCAGATCATCGTTTCCACGGGCGCCAAACACTCTATTTTCAATATCCTTTTCGCGGTCCTGAACGAAGGCGATGAAGTTGCCATTCCCACGCCGTTCTGGCTCAGCTATCCTGAAATGGTCACCGTTCTTGGCGGCAAATCTGTTTTCCTGCACACAACCGAAGCTTCTGACTTTAAACTCACGCCCGATGTGCTTCGCAAAGGCCTGAACGCCAAGACCAAAGTTTTGATTTTAAATTCTCCTTCAAATCCAACGGGCGCGGTTTATTCTGAAGATGAATTGAAAGCCCTTATTGAAGTCCTGAAAGATTTCCCGAAAGTTTTGATTCTGAGCGACGAGATTTACGAAAAACTTCTCTACGATAACCGGAAATATTATTCCATCGCTTCCCTGGACCCGGAAATCGCCGCGCGTACCGTGATTGTGAACGGCATGTCAAAGGCCTACAGCATGACCGGCTGGAGGCTTGGCTACGCGGCCTGCCCGACCAAGGAACTCGCTGACGCCGCGGGCAGCATCCAGAGCCACAGCACCTCGAACCCCACTTCATTTGCTCAGGCCGGCGGCGTGGTCGCCCTTGAAAAAGGGGACGAAGAAGCCGCCAAGATGCGCGTTGTGTTTGAACAGCGCCGCAATTCTTTCTGCGAAAAAGTCGCGAGCGTGAAGCATTGCAAACCCTTCAAGCCCGACGGAGCCTTTTACCTCTGGGTCGATATCTCTTCATCCGGCCTTGATTCCATCACCGTAGCCGACCGCCTGCTCAACGAAGCCCTCGTGGCCGTTGTGCCCGGCAAACCCTTCGGCTCCGACAAGCACATCCGCATGTCCTTCGCCACATCCGACAAGATGCTGGACGAAGCCGTTTCCCGCCTCAAGGCCTGGTTCTCCAAAATTTAAATGAAAAACCTTAACGCCACAGTTGTCTCTAGTTACAGCGAGCGATTTAAAAAGACCCCGTTCACCCTGTGTTGAAGAATCGACAGATTTAGCTTTATGGAAAACGATATTAACTATTCGAACTACGTTGTCGCTTTTATTGACGTTTTGGGTCAAAAAAAAGCATTCGAAGGCATCGATGTTTTGACGCAGGATTCAATGGATATTTCTTTTGAGAAAAAATTAATCGAAGCTCATAAAGCCACGGCACACTTCTTAGATAAGTTTAGAGGTTGGTTTGACGAATATTTTGAGGCGTTTAAATCTGCCGGTGGGAAATCAATAGATAGAATTCCCTTAGAAAAAAGAGAGCTCTACCTTGAGTTGAGTGAATGCACCTTAGAACATCAACGATTTTCAGATTCTGAAATAGCTTTTACATCTTTAGAAATCACAAAGCATCATTTGCCCGCAATGAACGCGTTGTTTGGAATGATGGCAGCATGCGGATCTCTGCTTTTACTCTCGCTTTCGGTAAAAAAAGTTTTCCGAGCAGGTATAGATCTGGGTATTGGGACTAGATTAGACAGCGGGGAACTATATGGGCCAGCGCTTTTTAAAGCGTATTACTTGGAAAGTGAAATTGCGGAGTACCCCAGAATAGTTATCGGAGAGACTGTTATAAATTATCTGATGAATTTATCTCGAAAAAACACACAATCTCAAAAACAAGTACAAGAAGATATAGATCTTTGCAAGGTGGGAGCGGACAATTGCTTAAGTATGATTGAGAAAGATGATGATAGTAGATATATTTTGGACTATTTAGGAAAGTCCTTCAGAAAGTTTGAAGATAATTTGTCGGAAAAAACCGAATACGATACATTATATAAAAATGCCTTCTCGTTTGTGTGTGCAGAATATGAAAAATATAAAGCTGAGAAAGATGAGAGGTTGTCTGTTCGATATGAAAGGCTTTACAATTACTTTAAGCGGAAAGGGTTTAAATGAGAGGAGCCGATATTTTAAATATAATTAATTCTTTAAGACAATTTGTAAGTGTAGAAAGCTTAACATCAAGCTTGGCCGGAGCTTTTTTTGGATCTTGGTCCGCATATTGGCTAAGTTCTCGAAGCCAAGATAAAAAGACGAGAGAAGAGCAATTGAGCTTTCTGACATATGCTGTTTCTGCCCTAGCGCATATTGTTAGTCAGCTTTATGTTCTTAAACAGCAAATCGTTCTGCCTCGCGTTCAGGAAGCGGAACAAATAGAAAAAGACATATTTCAATCTAGGGGTGTCTCTAATGTTACAGTAAAGCTTAGAGAGCAAACAAAATTTATGCAAGCTGAGGGTATGATATCTCC
>CAZKMJ010000098.1:1138-8371 GCA_964553835.1 uncultured bacterium | reverse complement strand
AAGATAATTGCGGCGGTCACCCACCACCACTGCCTGCACAAAAAGCGGGTCACCTATAATGAGGTTCTCAAGGTTCTGCGGCGAAACTTTTTTTCCGCCCGATGTCGCGATAATGTCCTTCTTGCGGTCCGTGATTTTCAGAAAACCCTTTTCATTGATTGTCCCAATGTCCCCGGTATGAAACCAGCCATCTTTCATGACGTCACGCGTAGCTTCCGGGTTGTTGTAATAACCAGCCATGACGCACGGCCCGGCTGTCAGGATTTCCCCATCTTCCGCGATTTTTACCTTGATGTTTGAAAGCGGCCTCCCGACAGTACCAAATTCAAAATCTTTCTCCGTATTGACAGCGATGACAGGCGAGGTTTCGGTCAGTCCGTAGCCTTCCAGGATCAGGACGTCCGCGGCATAGAAAAATTCGGCCAGCTCCTTGGAAAGAGGCGCGCCGCCGGAAATAAAAAACCGCAGCCGTCCACCCATTTTCTTTTTGATTTTGTTGAACACCAGAAGCTTGGCCAGGGCATATTGAAGCGGTTTTGAACAACGCTGGCGGCCAACTGCCACGGCCCATTCAAATATCTTTTTCTGCGCGGGCGTGGCATTCTGAAGCTTTTCACGGATGCCCGCATGGACTTTCTCATAAAACCGTGGAACTGCGGCAGCGACGGTCGGCTTAACCACCTGCATGTCCTCTACCACCGTCTGCATGCTTTCAGCATAGGCAATGGTGGCCCCATGAAAAATCATGAAATAATAGCCCGCCAGGCGCTCAAAAACGTGGTTTAAGGGCAGGAAAGACAGGGCGGAATCCTGGTCGCTAATACATATCCTTTCGCGCGAACCCAGGTAATTTGCCACAAAATTCCGGTGAGTCAGCACCACACCCTTCGGAGGGCCGGTGGTGCCAGACGTATAAATAATCGTGGCCGGATCGTCAGGTTTAACCTTGGCTGCGGAAGCCGTAAAAAAATTAATGTTCTTCGATTCTTCCTTTTTGCCCAACTCCAGAAAATCCTGAAACGTGATGACTTTTTCGTGTGAAGAACCTGCCTTGTCAAAGGTGATGATCTTTTTGATCCTGGAATTCAACAGCACAGCGCTGGTGCGCTGGAACTGTTCCGCCGTGGAAATGAAGAAAAAATCGATTCCCGCGTTTTCAATGTAGTATTCCAGGTCCTGGCATGACGAAGTGGGATAAACCGGAACATCAATACCGCCAAAACTGAGAGTAGCCAGATCAGCCACCGTCCATTCAGGGCGGTTTTCAGAAAGGATGCCGATACGCGTTCCATGCTCCGCTCCTAGAAACTTCAGAGCACATGCCGTCTGGCGAACCTGGCCGGCCCACTGGTTCCAGCTGATGGGCACAAAAGCATTGCTGCTTGATTTGTCTTTGAAATAAAGGGCGGGCCTGTCCTGATAGCGAGAAACCCGGTCGAGGTAAATCTGGACCAGGTTCAGTTCCAGCTCATTTTTAACGGGCGCGGTTTCTCTCAAGGGATTGGATCAAACGCTGGTTTTGCTCTGCCTGTTCCCGTACGGACCGGATTCTTTCCTGTCGCATGATCTCTCCCGCGTCTTTGGCGCTTACGGAAGGGACCCTGTTCTTGCTGGCTTCAAGGTTCTGCAGGATCTGCTGCTGCTGACGAGCGCGTTCAGAAATCCTCTGGATTTCAGCGGCCTGATTGCTTTGCGCGGCCTGCAAGGTTTCGTTGGCACGCAATACACCTTCAATGCGGCTGTTGATTTCCGCGGCATTGGGTCCCGCCTGCTGCTGTTGAATGCGGTTGTTGTTCATGACCTGCTGGGTCAACTTGGCCTGCGCATTTTCTTCCGGAGTCAGCGGACGCTGAAATTCCGGCTCCGCGTTTTGCTGCGGCAGTTTCCCCTGATATTTTTCCGGTATTTTCTGCGCGGGTTTTTTCTGCTCAACCGGTGTATTTTTCTTCTGGTTCGCCGTCCAGCCAAACCAGCCGCTTTTCTGGACTTCAGCCGCTTGGACGGAACCCATGCATACCACAATACCTGCGGCCAAAAACGCTGAGATTTTAAATTTGTCTTTCGCGTTCATTATTTGTCCTGGAATTTCGCCTGACGCTTTTCGAGGAAAGCTTTGACGCCTTCTTTCATGTCCTGGCTCTCCGCGACCTTGCTGAACATCTCTGCCTCATATTTTAACCCATCAGCCAGGCTCATGCTAATCCCCTTGCGCATGGCTTCATCGGCGGCCTCAATGGCCACACGGCTCTTCATCGCGATTTTCTTGGCAAGTCCCATGGTTTGCTTGATCAATTCCCCGTCGGGGACAACTCGGTTGACCAGCCCGATCCTGAACGCTTCCTGGGCCGTAATCATGTCCCCGGTCAAATTCATTTCACGCGCCTTGGCAATTCCTACAATACGGGTCAGCCGCTGTGTGCCGCCAAACCCCGGAATGATCCCAAGGTTAATTTCCGGCTGGCCGAATTTGGCGCGCTCAGAAGCAATACGCATGTGGAAAGCCATGGCAAGCTCATTGCCGCCGCCTACGCAAACACTCTGAATCGCGGCAATACAGACCTTCTTGGAATTTTCAATCCGATTCAGCACGGCCTGACCCGTCAGCGCGAGATCGAGCGCCTGCTTTGAATTCGTGATAGAGCCGATGACCTTGATGTCCGCGCCCGCGATGAACGCGTTTGTACCCGCGGTGGTAAAAATAATGACCTTCACGTCATTCCGGGTTTCAAGCGAGGCAAAAGTGTCATCAATTTCCTTCATCGCCGCGGGAGTCAGTATATTGACCGGCGGATTGTCAAAAGTAATGACCGCGATTTGCTCTTCAACTTTTACTTTCACAAATTGCGTCGCTGTGTCTGTCATAAAATCCCTTTCTTAAGCCGTATACTCGAAAAAGCCGCGGCCGGTTTTTTTGCCAAGAAAATTGGCGCGAACCATTCTTTTCAAACGCGGCGAAGGCCAGAAGCGGTCGCCGTGCTCCGAGCAAAGTTTTTCAAGCACTTCAAGGACCTTGTCGAGCCCGATTTCGTCAGCTAGATGAAGCGGACCCTGTTTGTCCTGCGGGAAACCCACACCGGCAAGCATGGAAACGTCGATGTCTGCGGCCTTGGCCACATTTTCCTCAAGGCAGTACGCGGCTTCATTGATCATGGGATAAATGATGCGCTCGATTGAAAAAGCCGTCCCCTTCTTTTTGGTCTTGGCCTGGGTGTCCGCTATCAGCTTGGCGGTGATGTCTGGCTTTTCAGTGTAAGTGTAAAAACCCGCGCCAGTCTTTGCGCCGTAATATTTCGCGTCATAATATGCCTGCCAGATTTCAGCGGGCTTCATACGGTTGCCGTAGGAGTCGAGAAGAACTTTGGTGGCGTCCAGACAAACATCGATACCGAGCTGGTCGACCAGAACAAAAGGTCCCATAGGCAGTCCGAAACCGCGCACTGCTTCATCAATCTGTTCGCGCGTGGCCGCGCCTTCCTGCAGGCAAAACGCCGCTTCATTTAAATAAGGCATCAGAAGGCGGTTGACCAGAAAGCCCGCGCATTCATTGACCTTTACAGGGATTTTGCGCAGAGACTCAGTAAAACTGGTTACGTCCTCCACTGTTTCATCTGAAGTACCGAGACCAGGAATGACTTCCACAAGCTTCATGACCGAAGCCGGATAAAAGAAATGCATGCCGATGACTTTTCCAGGCCGTTTTGTGGCAGCACCCATTTCCGAAATAGAAAGAGCGGAAGTGTTGGTGGCCAGAATGGCGCTTTCGGGCATGATTGCGTCAAGATCCTGAAAAACTTTCTTTTTGATTTCCATCTTTTCCGGCACGGCTTCAATAATAATATCCACATCCTTCATGTCTTCATACCTGGTTGTGGGCATCACCAGGGCCATTTTGCTTTCCATGTCCCCGGAAGTCATTTTGCCCTTGTCGACACGGCGCTGATAAATGGCGCGAATTTTTTCCATACCTTTCTGCACAAACTCGTCCGTGGTGTCTTTTAAAACAACGGGAAGGCCCGCATACGTGATGACCTGGGCGATTTCCGCGCCCATGGTGCCCGCTCCGACAACTCCGGCTTTATAGATATACATTATTTCCTCTCCAGGATGATAGCGCCGCCAAGACCGCCGCCCACACACATGGACGCGAGGCCAAGCGAAAGATTTCTGCGTTTCATTTCATGCAGCAAGGTCACGACCACGCGCGCGCCCGTGGCACCAACCGGATGGCCAAGCGCGATTGCGCCGCCGTTAACGTTCACGATTTCACGGTTAAGGCCCATCGCTTTTTCAACCGCCAGGTACTGACCCGCAAAAGCTTCGTTTATTTCCATGAGCTGGATGTCCTTGAGCTCAACCCCGGCCTTTTTGAAAGCAAGCGGCGCTGCATGCGCCGGGCCTATGCCCATGCGCTCAGGCTCAACGCCCGCGTAACTGTAAGCGCGTACCGTACCCATGATTTCAAGGCCCAGCTTTTGTGCTTTCTCCTTGGTGGTCACAATGACAGCAGCTGCACCGTCGGAAATCGGGCAGGAATTGCCAGCCGTCACCGTTCCATCTTTTTCGAACAGCGGCGGGTACTGCGAAAGAGCCGTGGCATTTAAAGCAGGGTTGATGCCTTCGTCGTTCACAAATGTTTCGGGAGGCATTTCTTTTCCGAAGACTTTCTTGGGAATCATGACCTTGAAAATTTCATCCTTAAATTTACCTTCACGTGTGGCCCGAAACGCACGCTGATGCGACAACGTGGCAAACTCGTCCTGCGCCTGGCGGGTAATGCCAAATTCCCGGACTAGATTTTCAGCGGTCTGCCCCATGAGCTTTCCACATACCGGATCCGTCAGGCCTTCCCAAATAGTATCGATCATGACGGAATTGCGCAGACGCCTTCCGAAACGCATGTCGCGGTTTACAAAAGGAGAAGAAGACATGACTTCCACGCCGCCCGCGATGATCAAGTCCGCGTCGCCGGCCGCAATGGACTGGCAGGCGCTGGTGATAGCCTGAAGACCGGATGCGCAGTTGCGAGCCACAGTGAAAGCCGTAACTTCCTTGGGGATACCTGCCATGAGCGAAATAACACGGGCCACATTGGGTGCGTCCGACCCCTGCCCCACACAGCCAAAAATAACTTCGCTGATTTCTTTTACTGGAACTTTGGTTTTTTCAAGAAGGGCCCGGACTGCAAGCTGCCCGAGCTGATGATTGGTGAATTCTTTTAATGCTCCCCCAAGATTGCCCTGTGGGGTGCGTACGCCGCCCGCGATTACAATTTCCGGCATGCCTGCCTCAGTGGTTATAGGTTGGAAAGAAGAGTGCGTTTATAAAATCCATAACAATAATAACACATCATAGAGCAATTTCAATCAAGGCGTCCCAGGGGCTATTCTGCCAGCAGGCGCTTGATCTCCTCAAGATGCTCCATGGCCTTTTCCTCCCCTACCTTGATGAATTTCTCTGGGGAATAAAACTCGGCCCAGTGGGCGTCTCGGACAATAGCATGGATCATGACATCAGCCTGTGTGCCCGAGGATTTGGCGATCTCGTACTCCAGAAACTGAATGGTATTCATGATCACGTTGAAGATATTGACCGCGTAACGGTCATAAACCTTGTGAAGAGTGGATATCCAGGCCTTCTGCAATGCGCCACGAGTGTTAGCATCACGCATTTGCCTCTGACTGTCTTCTTCCCGAATGCGGTTTTTCTCTACCCGGTCCTTTGGACCCGGGAGCACATTGACCGCGATGACTTTTTTAACACCCAGGCTATGCAGCAACTCAACCGGAAGCGGGTCAATAACACCGCCATCGATCAGCTGCTTGCCCTGCCAGGAATAAGGCCTGAAAATACCAGGGATGGAAATGCTGGCGCGAATCGCTTCTGTTACACGTCCCGTATCCAGCACCACTTCCTCTGAAGTGAAAAGGTTCGCCGCGACAATCTTGACTGGGATGCGCAGATCCTGAAAAGTTTTTCCATTCAGGTAGCTGTCAATGAAACGAACAGCCTGATTACCTTTGAAAAATCCGCGGTGCGCGATTGACATGTCCTGAAAACCCAGGAGTTTGAAAAATCCCGTTTTCTTATCAATGCCCTTGGCGATTTTTTCGAGCTCCGCGGCATCATAACCGGCTCCCCATATCCCGCCTACAAGCGCGCCGATACTGGAACCCGCGATAATGTCCGGATAAATTCCCTCACGCTCCAGAACTTTCAGAACACCAATATGCGCAAGGCCATAAGCCGCACCGCTGCCAAGCGCCAAACCCAACAACCTGCCCGCAAACTCTTTTGCCAGGTAGCGAACCGCGCCCTTGTATCTTTCAGGCTGAGAGCCCTTGGGTGGGACAACGGAAAAAACACGGCCACCGATAACCTCTTCTTTTTTTTCAATAGCCGCATGGTTTTCATCGTCAGGAAGAAGGATCCGGAGCTCACTCTTGTTGAACCCAAAACGGTCCGTGAACTCTTTGACGGCGTCCGCGCAGCCCTGCAAATCCGAAATTCGCGAGCCAGCGTAAACATAAACAAGGTCCGCCTGTTTGATGATCTTGAAGCTGAAATGCGATATGTTCTGCGGCATGCGAAAGAGCAAGTAATCGTAGCGATAAGTGAGAAAAGTCATAAGCGCCTGAAAGCGCTTCTCATCGACCGCCGCTTCATGGGCGTGTACGACCCTCATAAGCATAAAACCTTTGGGGTGCTTGACTACACAGGTTTTCAAGTCGGCATCGCTTGTAGGATCATTTTTGGCCAAATCGAAAAAGGGCAGATTTTGCGATTCAAACCCTGTGGTAATAAAAGGACTGAGATGCGGTACAAAATCCAGGATCAGTACGCGGCGCTTGGTTTCTTGCGCCAGCTCAACCGCCATGTCCGTCCAGAATTCGAAAACCGGCTGCGCGTCATTATTTCCATAAAGAGCCGCTATCCGGATTTCCTGGCGGTTGGGATTTTCAATTTTGCCAAGACGGATGCCCATGGAGCGGTTCAACTGCTGAGAAATGGCCGGAATATCCTTGACCAGCTGGAGAAAGTCGGCCTTTTCAATCTTCAATATTAAGCCGTCGCGCTTGGCTTCAACCGTTGCGCTGTGAGGGCGGCCAGTTAGAAGCGACGCCTCACTGAAATGGTCCCCTCGGTAGAAATAAATGACCGTCTTTTCCGGTACACCGGCCCTGGCTTTCAGAAAAAGGCGGAACCGGCCCGAAATGACAACGTAAAAAGCGTCGG
>CAZKMJ010000098.1:0-1128 GCA_964553835.1 uncultured bacterium | reverse complement strand
AGGGCGTACCCTCCTGGTAGACGAGGTCCCCTCGCTTGAACTCCACCACACGCGCTTTTTTCTCGATCATCTTCTGTTCAGAAGGCGTAAGCGAGGCAAAAACCGGGATGTCGGCGAAAGAATATTCCTTGGATGCTTCTATTTTACGGCCAAAATTGAATATAGACATGTTGGTTTTATTATATCGGCCGGGTAAGGCAAAATCAAAAGAGGGAACTTCTTGTTTTTAGAGGCGGACGCGGGCTATTTCTTTTTTCCAGCGCTCACGGGACTCGCGGGACGCTGAGGGGGACAAACGAGGTCTAAATTTCGTGTATTTCCTTTTTTCCTGGCTGCCGGACCAGAAACCGGAAGTATGGGCCGCGAGCTTGGCCGCGCCCCAGGCTGTAGACTCCGCGACATCGGAAACAAGGACAGGGATTCCCATAATATCGGCTTGAAACTGCATCAGGAAACGGTTGCCTGTGGCTCCCCCATCTACTTTAAGCTCACGAAGAATATGTTTTCCGCCCTGCATGGCTTCCAGAACGTCCGCACTTTGCTGCGCAATCGATTCAAGCGCAGCCCGCACAATGTGCTCCTTGCGGGTACCACGTGTAATGCCGGAAATCATGCCGCGCGCGTGCGCGTCCCAGTAAGGTGAACCCAGGCCGGCAAAAGCCGGTATTAACGTCACGCCGCCCGTGTCTTTCAAGCCGCGGATAAGTTTTTCCGTTTCGCGGGCTTTTTTAAAGAAATGCATGCCGTCACGCAGCCACTGAATGACAGCACCACCGATAAACACCGCGCCTTCAAACGCATACACACTCTTTCCATCGCGGTCACATGCAAGCGTTGTTAAAAGCCCGAAAGGCGGCTTCTGGAATTTCTTGCCAAGATTAATCAGAAGAAAGCACCCGGTGCCATAAGTGTTTTTGGCCTGTCCGGGATTGTAGCAGCCCTGACCGTAAAGCGCGGACTGCTGGTCGCCGATCATGGCCTTCACACGCGCGTTGGGCAGAATTTTAGGATGGGTCGCGCCAAAATCAGCGCCAGAGTCTTTAACTTCAGGCAGCATGGCGGCCGGAACTTTGAAAATTTTCAAAAGCTCCTGGTAATAATGGAGAAAAGGAATTTTTCAGTGTCATG
>CAZKMJ010000097.1:0-8420 GCA_964553835.1 uncultured bacterium | reverse complement strand
ACCGGTGTGAACGTAAATGATCCCGCCTGGAATGGTGAAAGCGTTGGGCGTGTCATCTTCAACCACATAAAATTTGTAGCTGTAATCACGGCGGGGCAGCGCGTTAAGCAGGGTTGCGCCGATCTGGTTGACTTCCTGATAGTCGGCTCCGCTGGAAATGACTTTCATTTGCTGCGAAACCTGCGTCTGGACCTGGGCGCCGATCTTGGCTTCATCCGCGGTCGACACAATATTGAATTGCTCTACCAGCGGCTCAACATAGGCGCAGCCGGAAAGAAACAGGATAAGTAAAACGAGGGCCTTTTTTTTCATGGGAAATATTATACGGATAAGACGGCTAAACCGGAATTTTATTCGTTGGGATACGGAACAATAATCTTGCGCACTGGATCCCCGGTCGAACCATAGCCGCGAAGCACGGATTCAAGAATAAAATAGCACTGTCCTCTGCCAAGAATGGTGCGGAAAAGGCGAACTCGTACACCGTCGGACGACCAAATGTCCACAAAACCCCTTTTCTTGGTCTGCCCGCTCAAATTTTCTGTTTTCCATTTGTCGATGTGGTTTAACTCGATGGTCTGCGGCGAAAGGTTGGGCCCTGGCCCTATGACCTTGTCCTCAAATACGGTAACGGTAAAAACTTTCCGGACCCATGAAAACCAGATGAGGACCTCAATAACATTAAGACCCAAAGCCGTAAAAACGAAGCCCGTGAAATAAACCGTGGAAACCGCGTAAACAAGAAGGAAGAAAACGTCCGTGATCAACATAATGTCGATCAAGAAACGCCCGCGCGGGAAATAGGTTTTTTTGACGCCGCTATTTTTGTCTTCTTTCATGACTCCGCTTCCATTTCCTTTTCATTATGCCTGAAAACCAAAGCAATGGCTTCCCCTATTTTACGATAGGTATCAACATCCGGATGAAGACCGTCAGGCGAGCCCGCGAGTTTCCCGGGCCGCACCGGACTTTCAGCCGCCAGATAGGTGTCACAAAATAGGATTTCATTTTTTTCAGCGTATTCGCGGATCCAGGCATTAACCTGCTTCATCCGTGACAGCACCCGACTGTCCGCTTCATCATAGGGAGCAATGGTGCAAGCCATAACCTGGATCCCCGCAGCCAGCGCTTTCTTGTAAATCTTTTCAAGGTTTGAAGTAATTTCATCCACTTCATAGCCTTGGTAAAGGTCGTTGACCCCGGCCATAATAATGACTTTGTCCGGCTTTTCAGCCAACACATCGCGTTCAAAGCGTTTCAGGAGCTGGTCTGTGCGCTGGCCGCTGACGCCCTTGTTCAGGATGGTCCATTCCGGGAAAATTTTGTTCAGCCAGTAGCCGTACTGACTTTCAGGATTTCCCTGCCCCGCAGGGGGAATTTCAAGAGCAGAACGGAACCCGGGAGCGCCGGCCGTGATGGAATCCCCAAACGCGATAACAGTCATGGCCATAGCGGCAGAAGAAGGCAGGAAGACCGCAAAGGAAACAAACAGCGCAAAAAATTTTTTTCGCATATCACGTCAGCTTATTTTTTCGACCACTCCGGAGACGGGACTGAAGACCTCATGCTTCGGCGTGATCCTTTTGGATTTTTTTGCAGCGTACATCAGATTGTCCGCCATCTGGATCATCTTGTCGACGGAAGCCGGCATCCCCAGGCAAGTAATCACACCCACGCTAACGGTAGTGGGCCAGCCGTTTTCTTCCATGGCACCATGAAGGATTTTCTGGATGCGGGCCATGGCAAGCCGCGCGGATTCGTAATCCGCTTCCGGCATCAGAAGACCGAACTCGTCGCCGCCCAGGCGCACCGCAATGTCCGTACTGCGAATATTGGACTGGAGCGTTTCAGCGAAAGTCTTTAACAGTTTGTTTCCCGTGTGATGACCGTGTTTGTCATTAATTTTTTTGAAGCGGTCACAGTCCATGTAAGCGAAGCTGACAGGCCGGTTGTAACGGCGGGCGCGGCTCAGCTCCACGGTAGCAAGTTCAAAAAACGCCTTGCGGTTCGCAAGTCCGGTCAGGCAGTCGCGGCGCGCGAATTTTCTTTCTTTCTCAAGGCTGCGCAGGATGCCGATGACGGAACCAAAAAAATAAAAACGAACCAGTGCGTTGGCCGTAAAAACCCAGGGATGACTGCTGAAATCGTCAAACTGCAAATCCGTCCAAAGCCACATTCCGGTGCCAGCGAACGCAGCCGCAAGACCTGCAAAAGTGCCGGCAGACCTCGTGACCATGAAAATAGAAAGGAAGTAAAAAAGTGAAAGTCCGAATTTACGTTCAGTAAAAATTTCCGCGAAAGAAATGACCGGGACCAGAAGAAAACCCAGGATGGTCAGGAAAACACGCGAGTATTTCCTGGATGTATGCCAAGGCCTGCGTGAAGGAGGTTCCTTTTCCGCGGCCCGTAGACGGGCCTTTAAAAGGGTCTGGATCATACCATATCCATCGGCTGATCCTGCCCCGGGGTGAAGGGGCCGAAAAAGCGAGCTTTTCAGCTTTTAATACGGGAAATGGACTGCTTCAGCCACTCCCCAACAGGGGTCTGATCCGGGTTTTTGTAAAAATCCACATAACCCTGCAGGTACTGGGAGGAGGTTTCATGTCCAAGGACGACACGGGCGATCCAGCCCAGGAAAAAAAGGGCCGCCATGGCAATAAGAATGGAAAGAATGAAGGACAAAACAGCGCTGATAAAGGAAAAGATGAACTTCAAGGGCCCTTTACCGGGTCACGAATGAAGGGATGGTCTCGCCTTCCAGAAGGCTCGCGATGGTTTCACGCTTGCGCACTACGGCAAATTTGTTGCCCTTGACCAGTACTTCAACAGGCCGCGGGTGCGAGTTGTAATTCGACGACATGACAAACCCGTAAGCGCCCGCGGTCATGAAAGCGACCAGGTCCCCTGCTTTCAATTCCTGGATATGACGTTCCTTTGCCAGGAAATCGCCGCTCTCGCAAATCGGACCAACCACGTCATAGACCCACTTGGATGCTTTTTCATTTTTAACCAGCGGATAAACTTCGTGGTGCGCGCCGTAAAGCGTGGGACGGATCAGGGAGTTCATGCCGGTGTCAATGATGGCAAAATTCTTGACCTTGGTTTGCTTGATGTAGAGCACCTTGCTGACCAGGATGCCGCCGTTGGCGGAAATGAAACGCCCGGGTTCGAAAATGATCTGGTAATTGCGTCCGCGGAAAAGCGGCAGCACGTTCTTGGCAAATTCTTCCGCGGTCTGCGGATTTTCCTGGCTGTAAATCACTCCGAGGCCGCCGCCGAGGTTCAGGAACTTTATTTTAACCTTGTCCTTTTCAAGCTCATCAATGAAAGCGAGCACTTTCCAGAAAGCTTCGACAAACGGCTGACCAGTCACAATCTGCGAGCCGATGTGCACGTGGATGCCCGAAATTGAAAGCGAGGAATAATGCGCGCGGCGATGAAAAACGCCGCGGGCCGTGTCCAGGTCCATGCCAAATTTGCTCTCGGCCTTACCCGTCGCGATATGGTCGTGGGTCTTGGGGTCAACGCCAGGATTGATACGAAGTGAAATGTTCGCGACTTTTTTGAGCTTTTTAGCGACTTTGTTAATCGCGTCCAGCTCCGGTACGGACTCCACGTTGAAAAGCAGGATGCCATAGCGAATGGCCTCTTCAATTTCCTGTTCAGTCTTGCCCACACCCGCGTAAACGATGCGTTCCGGCGGGCAACCTACTTTTTTCGCGCGGTAAAGCTCGCCACCCGAAACAATGTCCAGGCCAGAGCCTTTACTGACCAGCGTTTTCAGGATGGCCAGGTTGGAATTGGCCTTCATGGAATAGCAGATCAGCGGCTTGACAGACTTAAACGCCTTCTGGATTTTTTCCAGATGCTCGGTGAAAGTTTTATGGCTGTAAATATAAACAGGCGTGCCGACTTCATCGACGATGTCCTTCACCTTCACTTTTTCGCAGTAAAGTTCGTTACCCTTGTAAAAAAAATCATGCATGGACTTTTACACCTTTCAGCTTTTTGTTCCACTTGGACAATTCCTGTTTCACCCGTACCGGACTGGTGCTGCCGATGGTTTTCTTGGCCGCGACCGAAACCTGCGGATCAAACAGGTCATAAACTTTGGAGTCGAAGAGTTTGGAGAATGCTTTCCATTCCTGCATGGAAAGTTCACGCACCGGCTTGCCGGAATCCTGTGAATGCCGCACAACTTTACCGACCGTTTCATGGGCTTCGGAAAAAGCCACGCCCTTGCGCACCAGGTATTCAAGAATATCGGTGGCAAAAAGCGTGTCATCCTGCACGGACTCAGCCAGCGCCTGAGGTTTGAAAGTCATAGTGGCCACGGTCAACGCCAGAAGTTCCAGCGCCAGTCCGGTTTTCTTAATGGCTTCAAAAACAGCCGGTTTGTCTTCCTGCAAGTCTCTGTTGTAGGCAAGCGGCAGGCCTTTCTGCAGCGTTAAAATCGCCTGCAGGTTGGAAAAAACAACTCCCGCCCGGCCGCGCACCAGCTCAAATACGTCCGGGTTCTTTTTCTGCGGCATCAGGCTGGAGCCTGTGGAAAACGCGTCATCAAGCTCAATGTAGCCGAACGCTTCCGAGTTCCAGAGAATAAAATCCTCAGAAAGCCTGGAAAAATGCATCCACAGGATTGAAACCGCGCTTAAAAATTCCGCGAGAAACGCGCGGTCACTTGTAGCCGCCATGCTGTTGGCCGCGATTTTTGAAAATCCCAGCTCCCGCGCCAAAAATTTCTGGTCCATGGGAAGCGAAGACCCGGCCAGCGCGGCCGAACCCAGCGGAAGCACATCCACCCTCTTCAGGGCGTCCTGCAACCGCTCGCGATCTTCTTCAATCATCTCAACATAGGCCAGCAAATGGTGCGCGATCAAAACAGGCTGAGCTTTTCTCAAATGCGTCATGCCCGCCGCGATCCGTCCGCCGGATTTTTCCGCGGCCATAACCAGCGCCTTCTGCAGACCTTGAGCCAGGCCCAGGATCATTTCGATTTTTTCCCGCAGGTAAACACGGGTCGATGTCACCACAAGGTCATTGCGACTGCGGCCCGTGTGGATTTTCTTGGCGGCAGCACCAGCCTTTTTTTCCACAAAGGACTGCACCAGACTGTGAACGTCTTCATGATCCTTGAGGAACTCACACGAAACCTTGCCGTCGAATTCCTTTTCAACCCAGGCAAGGCCTCGCAAAATTTTGGCGGCGTCAGAAGCCGGAATGATACGGGTCTTCGCCAGCATTTTGACCCACGCGCGGTTGACCTTGAGCTCCGCGGACAAAAGTTCCCCGTCCACAGCCAGCGAATAGCTGAATTTTTTAAGAACCGGATGCATTTCTTTTTTGAAACGCCCGCCCCAGAGCCCTTTTTTCATGGACACTCCCTTTTATTTACTTTTTTCTGCTTCCAAGACCTTCGTACGGCAGTCCCCAGATTTTCATGAAACCTTCGGCCGACTTGCGGTCAAAAATATCACCTTCTGAATAGGTCGCGAGTTTCTCGGAATAAAGCGAGAACGGCGACTTGCGGCCCACAATAATGGCGTGGCCCTTGTCCAGCCGCATGCGGATCTTGCCGGTCACCCGCTTCTGGTTTGAGCGGAAAAAATGGTCAAGCGAATCCTTGAGCGGTGAAAACCACAGACCGAAATAAACCAGCTCCGCGTATTTTTCAGAAAGCAGCTTCTTATAATGGCTGAACTCGCGGTCCATGACCATACCTTCCAGGTCTTCATGCGCCTTGATCAGCACATGCGCCGCCGGAGCTTCATAAACTTCACGGCTCTTGATACCCACAAGCCGGTTTTCGATCTGGTCAAAACGGCCCACGCCATAGGCACCCGCGATTTCGTTCAGTTCTTCGATCAGCTGGACCAGGCCCTTGGCTTTGCCGTTCAGCTTCACTGGAACACCTTCTTCAAAATCAATTTCAATATAACGGGGCTTGTTCGGCACCTTGTCCAGGCCGCGGGTCATGACATAAGCGTCATACGGCGGTTCCTGCATCGGGTTTTCCAGAATGCCTGCTTCAATGGCAATGCCCCAGATGTTCTTGTCAATGGAGTACGGAGTCTTTTTGGTCGCGTCCACCGGGATATTGTTGTTTTTCGCGTATTCAATTTCTTCCTCGCGGGTCTTGAATTCCCAGGTACGGAGCGGAGCGATAATTTTCAGTTTCGGATTCAACGTGCGCACGCCAACTTCAATGCGGACCTGGTCATTTCCCTTGCCCGTGCAGCCGTGAGCAATGTAGTCCGCTTTTTCTTTTTCCGCGACCTGCACCAGATGCTTGGCAATCAGTGGACGGCCCAGCGCGGTGGCCAGCGGATAACCGCCTTCATAGCGCGCGTGCGCCCAGAGAGCGGGCATGATGAAGTCTTGGGCAAATTCTTCCTTGAGGTTTTCAATATAAACGCGAGTAGAGCCTGCAGCGTTGGCTTTTTTGATCAGCTTGTTGCGGTCGCTGACCTCGCCGATAAACGCGGAAAAACAAACCACTTCGAATCCGTACTGGTCCTGGAGCCACTTGACCGCGCATGAAGTATCAAGACCACCCGAATATGCCAGAACAACTTTCTTCATTTCTTCAATCTCCCTTTGTTAGCTTAAGCCGCAAAGATGCAGCAAAATCGCTTTTTGAATGTGTAAACGGTTTTCCGCCTGGTCAAAAACTACGGAATTCTTTCCTTCCATGACATCGTCCGTGATTTCCTCGCCACGATGCGCGGGCAGACAATGCATGACCAGCGCGCCTTTATTGGCAAGCCCAAGCAGCTTTTTATTGATCTGCATACCTTTGAATTCCTTCATTTTCTGCGCGCGGATATTCTCCTCGCCCATGCTGACCCAAACGTCTGTGTAAAGCACGTCCGCGCCTTTCACAGCTTTGGCTGGATCGGTAAATCCTTCAATGGTGGCGCCGGTTTTTTTAGCCAGGGTCAAGGCCTGCTTCAAAACTTCCGGGCACGGCTTGTACTTGGCCGGAGTTGCGTAGCGGATCTTCCCGCCGGTCTTGGCCGCGAGCAGCGCCAGAGAGTTGAAAACATTATTTCCATCGCCCACGAAAACCACAATCGGGTTCGCCTTGGGCCCAAACTTTTCTCGGATGGTCAAATAGTCGGCCATGGCCTGACACGGGTGCTCATAATTTGAAAGGCCGTTGATAACAGGCTTGCTGAAATATTTCTCGAATTCCGTAATTGTTTTATGCTCAAACGTACGGAGAATGACGCCCGACAGATAGCGGTTGAGCACGCGCGCAATGTCCCGCACTTCTTCACGCACGCCAAGCTTGATGTCTTCCGGCCCCAGGTAAATAGCCTGGCCACCCATAGAAAAAATCCCGGTTTGAAAAGAAACCCAGGTACGTGTAGACGGCTTTTCAAAAATCAGCCCAAAGGTCTTGCCTTTCAGCTCAGAGCCGTAGTGGCTGGGGTTTTTCTTGAGCCGCTCCGCGAGCGTAAAAATCTTTTCGATTTCACCCGCCGACAAGTCATTAATGGAAAGAAAATGCTTTTTCATACGCTAGCCTCTTCAAGAGTTTTTTCCAGTATGGCCATGCCCTGGTCCAGGATTTTTTTTGTCACCGTGACCGGGGGCATAATTCTTAAAACTTTGTCTTGGGTGCAATTTATCAAAAGGCCTTTGTCCCTCGCCTTGTCCACAATGGCTGCTCCCGGCACCGAAAGGTCCACACCCCGCATCAGTCCCATCCCTTTAACCTTCAAAACGAGCTTGGGAAACTTTGCCCGGAGCTTTTCCAGCTGCGATCCAAGATAATCACCCATTTTCACAGCATTGGCCAGCAGTTTCTCCTTCTGAATGGCCTTGAAAACCGCCAGGGCCGCCGCGCAAACCAGAGGATTGCCGCCATAAGTTGAGCCATGTGAACCCGGAGTGAAAACCTCTTTTTTGATTTTTTTGTTCGTCACGAGAGCGCCGATAGGAACCCCGTTACCGAAAGACTTTGCCAACGTCATCATGTCTGGCTCAATCCCGTAATGCTGGTAAGCAAACATTTTCCCCGTACGCCCCATGCCTGTCTGGACTTCGTCAAAAATCAAAAGCATGTCTTTTTCGTCGCAAAGCTCGCGCAGGCCCTTGATGAATTCCTGGGTCGCGGCATTAACACCGCCTTCGCCCTGAATAGCTTCCAGAAAAATCCCGACGGTTTTGTCCGTAACCTGTTTTTTCACGGATTCCAGATCATTCAGGTTCGCGTATTTGAAACCCGCGGGCAGCGGATCAAAACCCTTTTTAACTTTGTCCTGGCCTGTGGCGGTAATGGCCGCGATCGTCCGGCCATGAAAGGATTGATTCATTGTGATGATTTCGTAACGCCCGGTGTCCGAGCCGTATTTGCGCGCGAATTTCACAGCAGCTTCGGTGGCTTCAGCGCCGGAATTGCAGAAAAAGGTGCG
>CAZKMJ010000096.1:0-8440 GCA_964553835.1 uncultured bacterium | reverse complement strand
GCGAAGAGCTGGTACAGCCCGTGGAACACGGACATCAGGAAACCCATGAATCCGTGCTTGATGCCGTCTTTCATAAAATAATTTTTAAAAAAACGGTCAAAAGTTTTGCGGATAATATTGCCGAGCTTGACCTTGCGGCCGTCCGTAACCCATTTGTCGGCTTCAAGTGTTGTCTCGCGGTTAAACTTGCCGATCCACTGCTCGATAGTCTGGCAGGAATAATGAAGGATATCGCCTTTCAGGAAGCCGCATGAGCCCTGGTAAATGACGCGCGGATGGACGCGGGCTTCCTCGTACTTGAACTGGCCTTTGCGAAACATGCGCGTTTTTTGCGCCGGATAATAGCCGGCACCCTGGATCCATTCGGGACCGATAAAAGTTTTGATCGGAATGGCGTAGCAGACATGCTTCTTGTCATCATTCTTGATGACGTCGTCAATTTCCTTAGCCAGCTCGGGCGTGATGCGTTCGTCCGCGTCCAGGCTCAGCACCCATGGCTGGGTGGCCTGCTCATAAGCAAAATTGCGGTGCCGTCCTTCAATATCCATTTTGCGCTTGAAAACTTTGGCGCCGAGTTTTTGTGCCAGTTCCACCGTGCGGTCCGTGCTTTCGTCATCGACCACAATGGTTTCAGCCGCGAAACTCGCGCTTTTCAGGCAGTCTTCAAGGCGCTTTTCTTCGTTTTTGGCAATAATGACAACAGATAAGGGTGTTTTCATTTTAATAGGCGTTCTTGTAAGCAAATAAAGTCATGAAAAGAATTTTGATGTCAAACATAAGCGACCAGTTCTCCATGTAGTACAAATCGTATTTGATGCGTTCGTGGATGGAAGTATCTCCGCGGTAACCGTTTACCTGTGCCCACCCGGTGATGCCGGATTTTATCTTATGGCGGGCCATATATCTAGGAATAGTTTCCCTGAACTGATTGACGAAATGCGGGCGTTCGGGGCGAGGGCCCACAAGTGTCATGTCACCTGTCAAAACGTTCAGGAACTGCGGGAGTTCGTCAATGTTCCAACGGCGCAGAAAATCGCCCGTGCGGGTCCGGCGGTTGTCGTTGGGCTTGGCCCAGACCGGGCCAGTTTCCTTTTCCGCGTCCACTTTCATGGTGCGGAATTTAAGCACTTTGAAAACTTTTCCGTCGCGGCCCATTCTTTCTTGCGCGTAAAAAACAGGTCCCCTGCCTTCTGTTTTAATGGCGATGATAGTCAGGATCCAGATGGGAGCGGTTAAAACAGTCAAAAGCAGTGTGACTACCAGATCGAATGTGCGCTTGAGCGCCCGGTTCCAGAATTTGTCCAGTGGCAGCGGTTTGAAGCCCAGCAGCGGAACGCGGCTGATGTATTCCACATCGACTGTGCGCGTCATGAGGCCGTAAAAGTCTGCCGCTACTTTGAAATCACAAAGCTGGTCTTCGCAGATGGCCACCAGGTCGGCGATCTGAGGGCGGGAAAAGGTGGAATCGACCAGGATGACCACATCGGGTTTCATGCCTTCGATGATTCTTTCGCAGTCTTCGGTCTTCCCGACTACCGAAGCGCCTTCAATGTGTTTATCGAGAAGCGTGGTGTCGCGCGCGAGCACGCCCACGATTTCATGCCCATAATGCGGGTTATTTTTGGCCCATTGGATGATGCTTCGGGCGTTATGGTCCGCTCCAATGACCAGGACTTTGGAAATGTCCTTCTTCTGGGTCTTTCTCTTGTATTCCCACTGGATCAGGATGTAGCGAAAAAAGCTGACGAAAAAAACCGCGGTGAACCAGACCATGATCAGGTAAACGCGTGAATAAGTCAGGCGGCGGTAAAAGAAAGTCAGCGCAGTCAGGACCAGGACCGCGAAACTGACCGCCTTGATAACGATAAAAATTTCTTCAATGCGGCGCATGCTGCGGCGGGCTTCGTAAAGGCCGTAGGTCTTGAAAATCCAGATAAATACCGGGACGGCCACAAGCAGGGTCTGAGCATAAAGCTCAAAAGCCGGGATGCCGCGCGAGACAGGAATGAAGCCGGTCAGGAAACGGATGTAAAATGCGGCTGCAAAAGCCAGGGCAATGGCCAGCGCGTCGCCCATGACGAGCAGGCTGATGGCCTGCGTCTTTCTTTTATTGGGTGACATGTTTTGCTTTCATGATTTTATCGACAAATTGTTTCACTTTTTGCTTAAAGTGGTCTTTTTTGAAACTTTCCACCGCGGCCGGAATTGCGGCGCGGTTAAAATTCATGCCTTCAAATTTTCGCACCGCAGCCTCGATGGATTCCGGCGTCTGCTCGTCAAAGAAACAGCCGTGTTTCACACTTTCCAGCGCCCCGCCCTTTCCGTACGCGATAATGGGCGAACCGCAGGCCTGTGCTTCAAGCGGCACAATGCCGAAATCCTCCTCGGTCGGAAAAATCAAAGCGCGCGCCGAAGAGTAAAGCGCTTTCAGTTCAGCGTCCGAGACCGCGCCCAGAAATGAGATTTTCTCGCTTTTCCTGAGTTCTTTATAGAACGCTTCCATGGGGCCCTTGCCCACCACAAAAAGTGGAAGTCCCAGGCGGTTGAAGGCCTGAATGACGATGTCCACCTTTTTATAGGGCACAAACGCGGAAACAGCCAGGAAGTAATCCTTTGCGGTCCCCTGATTCTGCTGTGGAGTGTAAAAACTGTCAAGAGGCGGGTAGATGACCTCCGCGTCACGTCCGTAAAACTCACGGATGCGCGCGCGGACATTCTCAGAGTTGGAAATGAAGTAATCCACCTGGTCAGTGCTCTTCTTGTCCCAAACGCGGAGTTTTTCCAGGATGAAGTCCATGATGGGCTTCAGGGACTTGGGAAATTTATCGAAATATTCCTTTTCAAAACCCCAGATATATCTCATGGGTGTATGACAGTAGCAGATATGCACCGCGCCTTTGGGCACGGGTACGCCCTTAATGACGCAATGAGAGCTGGAAATGACCAGGTCCGCCGGCTCGACCTTGACGGACTGCGCGATCCAGGGAAGCACGGGCAGCAGCCAGCGGTAAAATTTCTTAATGCCTGGCACATGCTGCAGCCAGGACGCCCGGAACTGCATGCGCTGGAGCGACGGTGACAAGCCGCTCTTGTCGTAAAAAAGCGTGTAAATGATGGCGTCTGGATAAATTTCCGCCAGCGCTTCGAGGACTTTCTCTCCGCCCCGCATGTGGATAGTCCAGTCATGAAGCAGTGCTACTTTCATGAAAGCACCTCGCGGTAAACCTCCAGGGTTTTGCGCGCTGTGTCCCGCCATTTAAAACGCGCGGCCTGCTCCAGACCTTTCTTGCTGCAATCTTCGCGGAAGTTTGAGGATGATTCCAGCATGCGAAGTGCCGAGCTCATCTGCTCTTCATCATTTATGTCGAGCAGGACGCCTGCCTGTCCGGCGACCTCAGGAATGGAAGCGGTGCGGAACGCGACTACCGGCGTGCCGCTGGCCATGGCTTCCAGCAAGGTCAGGCCGAAGCCTTCATACAGAGAAGGGTGTACCAGGGCCGTTGCGGACTGATAAAGCTTGGGCAGGTCGCCGTGAATGGTTTTATCAAGATAAATGAAGGCATCTTCCCTGCCGAGAGCCGCAAGTTCTTCATGGCCGGATGGATATCGCGCGTCTTTCTTGCCGATCATGACCAGAGGCGACGAGATTTTTTTTTCATGGAACAGCTTCCGGAAAAGCCGTGCCAGCCACAAAATATTTTTATGCGGCTTCATCAAGCCAACGTAAAGAAAAAAACGGTCCGGAAGATTGTGCCGAACGCGGAGCTCTTTAAGAGCTGCCGGGTCCTGGGCCGGCTGAAAGTCGTCAGAAACCCCTTCGTAAATGACCGAGATTTTCCCCGCGGGCGCGTTAAAGTACTCCATCAGGTCTTGCTTTGTTTTTTCCGACACCGCGATAATTCGGTCAGCTGTCTTGACCACGCGCTCCATCATGGCTTTCACATAGAGCGCCTGCGCCTGGTTGAAAAATTTGCCGCGGAAAATCCAGTGGATCAGGTCGTGGACTGTGACCACCAGTTTTGGTCCGGTCTTGAAAAATGGAATATTGTAATGCGGAGAATGCCACAAGTCGTAGCCTTTGGCTTTACCCGGATAAGCCAGCTGCTCTTCAATGGAATAAATCCGGCTGGTAAATGGTTTCCAATTGTACGGATAATCTTCTGAGCCCGGACCCATCAGTGTGAGGTCCCAGTCCTGAGGAAGACGGTTTTCCGCACAGCCGGAAAGCAGGCCCCGCAGGTAGGTCCCGATTCCACTGTGGCGCACCATGCGCGCGTCGAGAGCTATTTTTTTCATTTGAGGTTCAGAAGCTGCCTGGTTTTCTCAAAGACCTGCTCGGGTGTAGTTCCGGGATGCGGCAGGACTTCCAGCGGCTTTTGTGTCCATGGTTTCCACACTTCCTGCGGGTTGACGGTGCTGAAAATTGAAATCATGGAAATTCCCTGCGCCGCTGCGACATGCGCCGGACCGGAATCATTTCCGATAAAAAGATGGCAGGCATCAAAAAGCACCGGCAGGTCACGCAGCTCTGTGCGTCCGCGCAGGTCGATGACACGGCCGCCGGCCGGGGCAATATCGAATTTCTTTTCATCAGAGGAACCGATCAGTACAAGCTCCAGGCCCGGCACCGCTGCAAGCTGCGCTGCCAGCTCGCGGAAATTTTCCTCAGGCCACCTCTTGTGGTCGAGTCCTGCTCCCGCGTGGACGGCAACGCGGTAACGAGTGTCACTGTTCAGTTCCTTACCGAGGGAATTCCAGAAACGCCATTTACGGCTGCCGGAGTATGCGAATGGCTGCTGGGCCGGAGCTGTCGGTATGTTCAAACATTCCAGAAGGTTCATGCTGACCTGGACCTGGTGCGCGTCCCAGTCATAAGGCCGGGTAGCGCTTAGCAAAAATTCCCCTCCCGTAATGCCGTATCCAATAATGTTTTTGATGCCGGCGGCTTTGAGCAGCAGCAAATTGCGAAGATCGCCGCGGAAATCAATGGCCAGGTCGTAGTTGTGGGAGCGGATTTTGCGTGCCATGGCCCCTGCATCTGAAAAAATTTCCGCCCAGCTTGGTTTGCGGTTGAACCAGTGATGGCGAAGCCCCATGACTTCACGGACCTCCCTGGCATCTTCGAAAAGCGGGATCCATTCACTGGACACCAGCAAATCAATTTGTACATTGGGGAGATGGCTGTGGAGAGCGGCAAGGGCCGGGCGTGTCATGACCACGTCACCAAGATGGTCCAGGCGGACCACCAGGATTTTCTTTACGCGGGAAAGATCAAGGTCCCGGCGGAAAGGCGCGGACAAAACACTCCCGATGCCGTCAAAAAACGCGGCGGATATGCGTTTCAGCGCGGATTTAAAAGCGTATTTTTTTTGGAACAAGCGGCGCCGGTATTAGAAAAGGGTATAGATGAAAGGCGCGACCGCGGAACTTTCGGTCAGCACGATCAGCACACCCAGCAGGAGCAGGACGATGATAATCGGGGTCAGCCACCATTTTTTGCGGACTTTAAGGAAACCCCAGAATTCTTTAAGAATGCTCATTTTACCCATTGCTACTCTCCTTTGTTGCAACGCAGCTACTGACTGCTAGCAAGTACGGGACAACCATGGTCCCGGTTTGCTGTAGTTGCGCATAAGCGCAACTAGTACTGGTTTTCGTAAGACTTCTTTTCTGCGATTTTCGGGTGCGGCACCCAGTAAGAATCCTTTTCGGACGCTTCCGGCTCAAAGAATTTTTTGCCGGTGAGCCTTGAGAACAGGCTCAACGGGCTCAGGACCAGAAAGAAAAGCACGGACAAAATCACCCTGGACATGAAAAAGCCGATGATCACGGCAATGGTCATCCATACTTTCTGAAGCGGCAGAAGCAATCCCGGCGCCGCGATGCCAAGCACGAGAAAGGCCGAGCCAATAACTCCCGGAACGATGTAATGCTTCTGCTTGAAATAAAGCAGAGTAGCCATACCCAGAAAAAAAACGGCCATGACAATGCCGAATTCTCTCAGCTGTTTATTCGTGCTTTTGATTTTCTGGATGTCTTCGATAATCAGTTTGATCATATCAATCGAGTTCGAATTCCTTTTTCCAGTCAGAGTCTTTCTCAAGTGCCTTTTGCTGCGTTTTGTCGAGCAGGTAATGTCCGATGACCAGATAGTCCATCTGGGTGCGCATAAAGCAGGTAAAAGCTTGTTCGGGGGTGCACACCACCGGTTCACCACGGACGTTAAAAGAAGTGTTGATGATAACCGGGCAGCCGTATTTTTCATCGAAGCGCTTGATCAGACTGTGATAAAGCGGGTTGTTCTCTTTGCTTACAGTCTGAACTCGGGCTGAATAGTCCACATGGGTCACGGCCGGAATGCTGGAACGCGGGATGTTTAGTTTTTCGAGGCCGAATAGTTTTTTCTGCTCTTCTGTCATCTGCCTGCGGATGCTGTTCTTGACCGGGGCCACGATCAGCATGTACGGGCTGTCGGAATCAAGCTCGAAGTATTCCGAGCACTTTTCGCGGAGAACAGAAGGCGCAAACGGTCGGAAACTTTCACGGAACTTGATTTTCAGATTCATGGTTTCCTGCATGCGCGGTGAACGGGCATCACCCAGGATGGAGCGGTTGCCCAGCGCGCGCGGACCGAATTCCATGCGCCCCTGGAACCATCCGACCACCTTTTCCTGTGCAAGCAACTCAGAGGTTTTATCCACAAGCTCGGCATCAGAAAGTTTTGTGTAAGGAATGTTTTCAGACTTTAAAAAAGCTTCGATTTCCGCGTCTGGAAATTCCGGGCCGAAATAAGATCCGCCGGTCAGGTCCTTCCCCTTTTCTACTTTGCGCGGATTTTCGAGGTAGTCGTAATAGGCAAAAAGCGCCGCGCCAAGCGAGCCGCCCGCGTCACCTGCGGCCGGCTGGACCCATATATTTTCAAAAGGGCTGTTCTTCAGGAGTTTTCCATTGGCAACGCAGTTAAGCGCAACGCCGCCGGCCAGGCAAAGATTTTTCATGCCCGTCATTTTATGCACATGCTTTGCCATGCGCAGCATGACTTCTTCAGTGACTTCCTGGATGGATTTGGCCAGGTCCATGTCTTTCTGGGTCAGCTTGGATTCAGCCTTGCGCGCGGGACCGCCGAAAAGTTTCTCGAAATTGCTGTTGATCATCTTCAGGCCGGCCGGATAGTCGAAATATTTCATATTCAGCTTGAAGGAGCCGTCTTCTTTCAGCTCAATCAGTTCTTTAAGGATCAGGTCCTTGTATTTTCCCTCGCCGTAAGGCGCCAGGCCCATCAGCTTGTATTCGCCGGAGTTGACCTTGAAGCCGGAATAATAAGTAAAGGCGGAATAAAGGAGGCCCAGGGAGTGCGGAAAGCGGATTTCGGACAGGATTTCCATTTTATTGCCGCGGCCCACGCCGTAGCTGGCCGTGGCCCATTCCCCTACGCCGTCGGCCGTGATGATCGCGGCTTCTTCGAACGGTGAGGCAAAAAATGCGGAAGCGGCATGCGATTCATGGTGCTCGGTAAAAAGAAGCTTGCCTTCATAGCCCATTTCATCGTTGATCAGGGACTTCATCCACAGCTTCTGCTTGATCCAGACCGGGATGGCTTTGATAAAGGAAGGAAGTCCATGCGGCGCGTAGGCCATGTAGCTTTCCATCAGTCGCTCGAACTTGACGAACGGCTTTTCATAAAAAGCCACATAGTCCAGGTCCGCGACTTTCAGGCCTGCCTGTTTAAGGCAGAAATCCACGGAAAGCTTTGGAAAACGGGAATCGTGTTTTTTGCGGCTGAAGCGCTCTTCCTGCGCCGCGGCCACAATCTTTCCGTCGACCACAAGGGCGGCCGCGGAATCATGATAGAAGGCTGATATACCCAGAATTTTCATAAAGATTTTAGAGAATACAGGGTTCAGGCCCCGGATTCAAGCCCGTTTTTGCGCTTCTTTGATAGGCCAGCCCCATGGCCATCAGGAACCAGAAGGTCTTGACCGCGGGAGGGTTATGAAGAACGGTGTCTACGAGGCAAAGCACAAGGAAATTAAGCACCCCTACAAGCAGCCCCATGCAGGCGGGACAGTTTTGGGTGCCCCGGAGTGAGCGGAAAAAATAAAGGCCCAGGAAATAAAGAAAAAGGCCCAGACCGGGCAGGCCTACCTCCGCCCCCATCTGCAGATAGCCATTGTGAGCGTAATAATTTTTGACCCGCCAGTTTTCTGTTTTGTCGTATTTCTGGTGAGCGACCGCGTAAGTATTGATGCCGGTGCCGGTCAGTGGTTTTGCCTTGATGACGTTCAGGGCGCGGTCCCAGAGATACCACCTTTCAACCAGTGACTGCTCCTTGCGTTCGATGTCCAGGTGGATGATGACGTGCTTCGGAAGAATGGCCAGTGAAGCAAGGGCCAGCAGGAGCGCGATAAAAAAAATTCGGAACTGGCGCGTATAAATCAGG
>CAZKMJ010000095.1:0-8470 GCA_964553835.1 uncultured bacterium | reverse complement strand
ACCAGGCAATGCGCGAAGACCTTGGCCGAGGCATAGGGGCTGCGCGGATGAAAAGGGGTCGTTAGTTTTTGCGGAGTTTCCTTAACAAGGCCGAACATTTCACTGGACGATGCCTGATAAAAACGGATTTTGCGATCGACAAGCTTGATGGCTTCAAGGCATCGTGTGACGCCAAGGGCCGTGAATTCTCCCGTGAGAACAGGCTCGTCAAATGACGTAGGCACAAAGGACTGCGCCGCGAGGTTGTAAAATTCACGAGGCTTGATGGTCTTGATGATATTAATGATGGAAAGCTGGTCGAGAAGGTCGGCCTGCACCAGCTCGATACGGGAAATCAGGTGTTCGATGCGCTCAAAAGTTTCAGTGCTGGATCTGCGGACCATGCCAAAAACGCGGTAGCCTTTTTCGAGCAGAAATTCTGCCAGATAGGATCCGTCCTGGCCTGTAATTCCGGTAATAATGGCAACGGGTTTGTTCGGCATGCAATTTCCTCGCGGTTTGTTAAGTGGTTTGAAAATAGGCCAGGGTCTTGCGCAGGCCGTCTTCCAGCGAAACTTTAGGTTCCCAGCCAAGCAGGGTTCGCGCCTTCGTGATGTCCGGCTTTCGGACCTTAGGGTCGTCCTGCGGCAGCGGCTTGTAGTCGATTTTACTTCCCGTTTTCGTCATTTCGACAATTTTCCTGGCAAGCTGCAGAATCGTCATTTCATTGGGATTGCCAATATTGACTGGTTCATTAAGTTTTGAAAAAAGCAATTTTTCGATTCCGTTTACAAGATCGTCAACATAGCAAAAGCTTCGCGTCTGAGATCCGTCTCCAAAAACCGGCAGCGGCTCACCTTTCAACGCGTTGTCAATGAATGCTGGAATGGCGCGGCCATCATTGAGCCGCATGCGCGGTCCGTATGTGTTAAAAATACGAACAATTTTAACATCGAGCCGGTGAGCATGGTAATAGGCCATGCTGATGGCCTCCGCAAAACGTTTAGCTTCATCGTACACTCCGCGCGGTCCAACGGGATTAACATTGCCCCAGTAGCTCTCCGGCTGGGGGTGTACCAGCGGATCGCCATAAACTTCAGAGGTTGAGGCCAGGATAAAAACCGCGTTCTTGGCCTTTGTTAGGCCCAGTGCATTGTGCGTGCCCAGGGAACCAACCTTAAGAGTAGGAATCGGATGGGTCAGGTAGTCAATTGGACTGGCTGGAGAAGCAAAGTGCATGACATAATTGATCTGCCCCGCGATTTCAATCCGGTTGCTGATATTATGCTCAAGAAACTCAAAGCGTGGCTGCTTACGCAGGGCCTCCAGGTTTTTTAGGCTCCCGGTGATCAGATTGTCCAGCGCAATGACTCTAAAACCGTTTCCAATGAAACGCTCACACAGGTGGGAGCCGATGAAGCCGGCCCCGCCGGTGATCAGGACTGTCTTTTCCAAGTACCACGCTCGCGTTCCGTAAGAAACCAGTTAACTGTTTTTTCAAGGCCCTGGTAGAACCGGGTTTGCACCTTGAAACCAAGCATTCTCTTGGATTTATTGATGTCCGCGTAGGTCCTGCGAACGTCCCCTGCCCTGCGAGGCTTGAAATTGGGTTTTACACTCTTGATCTTGAGAATGTCCTCGATCCCGTGAAGAATGTCGAGCACAGAAAATTCTTCATGGCATGCAATGTTAAAGACCTGTCCTGCTACGCCTTTTGCGGTCATGGACCGCAGGTTGCCTTCAATGACATTATCGACATAAGAGAAATCGCGGGATTGCTTGCCGTCCCAGTGGATTTCAGGAGCCTTCTTCTTGAGCAGGCAGTCGATAAAAATGGGAATAACTGCCGAATATTTTGATTCCGGGTTCTGGCGCGGGCCAAAAACGTTGAAATAGCGCAATGACACGGTTTCAAGTCCAAAGAGCTCGGTAAACTGACGAGAATAGTACTCGCCCATGACTTTGGACGCCGCGTAAGGTGATTCAGGCATCGGCTTGTCGTCTTCCTGGGACGGGAATTTCTTTGTCATCCCGTAAACAGATGAAGACGAGGAAAAAACAAAACGCTTAGCCTTGTTTTCCTTGGCAGCAACAAGAAGACGCAGCGTGCCGGTCACATTGACTTCATTTGTTCCAAGCGGATCATCCACAGAGCGCAGGACGGCGCGGTTTGCGGCAAAGTGGAAAACATATTTAACGCCGCGCGAGGCTTTTTTCACGTCGCGGTCGTTACGGATGTCCCCTTTTACAAAATCAATATCCCCTTTAAAACCCGAAAAATTTGACGTTTTTCCGGTGTCCAGATTGTCAATGATGCGGACGGGATGATTGCGCTTAACAAGTGCTTCAACCATGTGTGAGCCGATGAATCCGGCGCCGCCTGTAACGAGACACAAATCTTTTTTAGACATTACAACCTCACAATATGTTTTTGGTTAAAATTTGAGAAAGCGTTTCGGGTGTCATAAATCAAACGGCTCGACTTCACGATCTGCGCGTAATCAAAAACAGAGTGATCGGTAGCCAGAATGACAAGGTCTTGTTTTTTTAGCAAGGCGGGAGTCAGGGCTTGCGACTTGAAGCGCTGCGACTCATGACGGATTTCAGGTACATAGGGGTCATGATAGGTCACATTCGCGCCGAGATGGCGAAGTTTTGTCAGGATATCAAGCGCTGGTGATTCGCGGACGTCAGAAACATCCTTTTTATAGCTGGCTCCCAGAACAAGCACTTTCGAACGGCTGATGGCCTTATGGCTGTACTGGTTTAGCGCGTAAACAGCCTGGGAAACCACATGGTCTGGCATTTCGGCGTTGATGCGGCGCGCTAATTCAATGAAATTCAGGTCTGAGCCCAGAGAACGGGCTTTCCAGGAAAGATAAATGGGGTCCACGCCGATACAATGGCCACCCACACCAGGGCCGGGGTAAAAAGCCATAAAACCGAACGGCTTGGTTTTGGCCGCTTCGATAACTTCCCAGATATTGACCTGAAGATTTTTGGCCGCAAGCGCCAGCTCATTGATCAGGCCAATATTCACAATGCGAAAAGTGTTTTCGAGTAATTTGGCCATTTCCGCGGTTCGCGGGCTGCTTACTCGCACCACTTTTGGTGTTATGGCCGCGTAAAGAAGAGCTCCGAGATTGGTGCAGTTGGCGGTCACCCCTCCAACAACCTTCGGAATGTCCTTGGTCTTGAACTTGGCGTTGGCAGGATCGATGCGTTCCGGTGAAAAGCAAAGGAAAAAATCGCTGCCGATTTTCAGTCCGGTCTTTTGGAGCGCGGGAAGAATGACTTCCTCTGTCGTTCCCGGATACGTGGTGCTTTCAAGAATAATCAGACGACCTTTCTTGGGGCGCCTTGCGATTTCATCAGTAACAGAAACAATAAAGGAGATGTCCGGGTCTTTGGCGCGGTTAAGCGGCGTGGGTACGCAGACAATAATAATATCCAGGTCTTTAAGTGAATTGTAATTGGAGCTTGCGTCAAGTCTTCCTGCGCGGACTTCCCTGGCGAGCGCGGATGACGGAAGGTCAGAAATATAGGATTTACCCGCTTTAATTGACGCAACCCTGGGCGCATCAATATCAATTCCGAGGACGGGGTAACCGCTTTCCGCGAAAGCATGAGCCAGAGGCAGGCCTACGTATCCAAGTCCTACCACGCCAATCTTAGATTTTTTTGAAGTGATTTTTTGCTTTAATTTCGTAAACGACATTCTGTTTCCTTGTATGTTGTTATGACTGAAATTCCCGGATAAACTGAAGAGCTGCATCCCTCCACGGACGTAGCCGTATCCCCAGCTCTTTGCCGGTTTTTTCCAGCGAAAGCACCGAGTTTAGAGGCCGCTTGGCCGGACGCGCCAGTCGCGTAGAGTCAATCCGCACAACTTCCGCGTCCTCATGTCCGGAATGTTTCAGGATAAATTCTCCGAACTCTGCCCAGGACGCCTGTCCACTGTTGCAAAGATGGTAAACAGCATTTCCTTTTTGTTGAAAAAAAGTTTTGTCTGACAGAACCGTAGATATGGCTACAGCCACGTCCCGGGTGTAAGTGGGTCTTCCTGTCTGGTCTGAAACAATTTCAAATTTTTTTTGGGTTTTCGCCCGTTCCATGATCGTCCTGGGAAAAGATTTTCCGTTCAGGCCGTAAAGCCAGGTAATGCGGAAAATTGCGTATTTCGAGGACTTTTGCTTTATATAATTTTCGGCCAAAACCTTGGTTTCCCCATAAAAATTTCCTGGGTCCGTGGTGTCATTTTCGAGGTACTCACCGGCCTTGTTGCCGCTAAAGACGTAGTCAGTGCTAAAAAAAATCAGTGCCGCTTTGTGACGGTTTGCCTCATCCGCTAGCAGCCGGGTCATTTCGACATTGGCTTTGGACGCGTCTTCCCTGCGTGTCTCGCAGACGTCCACGTCCGTCATAGCTGCTGTGTGGATAACAACGTCCGGTTTTTCCTTTTCAAAAAGCTTCGATACGTTTTCACGCACCGATAAATCAGCCTGGGTATACGCGGGCTGCGCGCAGGGCAAAATACCCGCCCCCGCAATTTTGAATTTTGGGCTTAGTTCGGAGGTCAAATCCGTGCCCAGCATGCCGCCCGAGCCCGTGATCAGGATCTTCATGATTTGACGGTGAATTTGTCCTTCTTCAGCGGCTGCCACCATTCCGGATGTTCCTTGTACCAGCGCACTGTTTCCTTCAGTCCCTGCTCGAAAGTCCATTTTGGTGCAAACCCCAGTTTTTTAATTTTATTGATGCTGAGCGCGTAACGAAAATCATGGCCCAGCCTGTCTGGAACCGGATTGATGCTGTCTTTGCCGGCGCCCATTTCCTTCAGGATTGCGTCGGTCAGCTCCAGATTGGAAATGTCTTTTCCAATTCCAACATTATAGATTTCACCTTCATTGCCTTTTTCGAGGACCAGCTCCAGCGCGCGGCAGTTGTCTTCCACGTAAATCCAGTCGCGCCTGTTCTTGCCATCTCCGTAAAGGGGCACTTTTTTTCCCTCAATCAGATTGGTCACAAAAAGTGGTATGACTTTTTCGGGGAACTGGTTGGGACCGAAATTATTGGAGCTGCGCGTGATAATGACGGGAACTCCGTAGGTTTTCCAGTAAGCGCGTGCAAAAAGATCGGATGATGCTTTCGCCGCGGAATAGGGACTGTTGGGCTTCAGGGTATACTCCTCGTCGGCCTCCCCTTCCTTTAAAGAGCCGTAAACCTCATCGGTAGAGATATGGACAAAACGTTTTGTTTTGTTCTGAAGAGCGGCTTCAAGCAGCGTGCGGGTTCCGACAATGTTGGTGCGCAGGAAATCATCGGGATTGTCGATGGAGCGGTCCACATGGGTTTCAGCCGCAAAATGCACCACAGCATCAGCCTGCTTCATTAATTTGAGCACCAGCGGAAAATCGCAGATGTCGCCCTGCGCGAACTCATACTGGGGTGTGCCTTCCAGATGGCGGGTGTTTTCCCGGTTGCCGCAGTAGGTCAGCTTGTCGAGGTTAACGACCCTGACGCCGGGGTGGTTTTTGATAAAGCCCTTGATAAAGTGCGAACCAATAAAACCGCAGCCGCCTGTTACGAGGATGCTCTTCATAAGATTACTTGGAACGGCCTTTCTGATGGATCAGGCAGTTCGCGCGGTAAAGAGATTCAAACGTGCCGGCATCGCTCCAGAATCCTTTCAAGACATCGTATTCCAGATTGCCGCGCTTGATATAGGCGTTATTGACATCCGTGATTTCAAGCTCGCCACGCTTGGAGGGCTTCAGCGTACGCACAATTTCAAAGACATGCTCATCATACATATAAGCGCCTACGACGGCGTACGGGCTCTTGGGGTTCTTCGGCTTTTCGATAATGTTCGTAACGTTTTTACCGTCCAGCTCCGCCACCCCGAAACGCTCAGGATCCGAAACTTTTTTCAGGAGAAGGCGCGCTCCGGTTTTTTGGCGGGCAAATTTGTCCACAAACGGCTTGATGTTGTCCTCAAAAATATTGTCACCCAGAATGATGACGGATTTGTCGCCGTCCACAAAGTGCTCAGCCAACGCAAGGGCGTGGGCAATTCCGCCCTCGCCTTCCTGATACGCGTAATGGATACGGCGCAGGCCAAAATCCTTTCCATTGCCAAGAAGACGCAGGAAATCTCCCGCGGAATTACCGCCCGTAACGAGCAGAATGTCTTTGATCCCCGCGTCCACAAGGGTCTGGATGGGATAGTAGATCATGGGCTTGTTGTATACGGGCAAAAGATGCTTGTTCGTGACCTTGGTCAGAGGAAAAAGTCTTGAGCCCAGTCCGCCTGCGAGAATGACGCCTTTCATTTAATTTAGCTCCGTCCTATGGAATGATACTGAAAGCCCAGCTTTTTCATTTCTTTGTGCTGGTACATGTTGCGGCCGTCAAAAATGACCGCATTGTTGAGCAGTTGCTTTACTTTTTTAAGATCAAGCTGACCGAACTCTTCCCACTCCGTAAGGATCAGGAGAGCATCCGCGCCCTTCATGGCGTCATAGGAGTTCTTCGCGTAGGTAATATTTTTGAGGCAGGACTTGGCGCGTTCCATGGCTTCCGGGTCATAGGCCTGTATTTTCGCGCCTTCAGCCTGGAGCATCTCAATGATGTCGATGGTCGGCGAATAGCGCATATCATCGGTGTTTGCTTTAAACGCCAGGCCCAGGACTGCCAGGGTCTTGTTGTTAAGGTTCCAGAGATTGTCCGTTACTTTTTTTACAAAGTAGCGTTTCTGGGCGTCATTGCTGTTGATGACTTCCTGAAGCAGCGGGAAAGATGCGCCCAGCTTGTCGCTCATGGAATGGAATGCGGCAAGGTCCTTTGGAAAGCAGAAACCGCCGAATCCGATGCTGGCTTTCAGGAAAGCAGGGCCAATGCGCGGATCCAGACCCATCCCCTTCGCCACCATCTCAACGTTCGCGCCTGCCGCGTCACAAACGCGCGCGACCTGGTTAATGAACGCGATCTTGGTTGCCAGAAATGAGTTTGAGGCATGCTTGATCAGCTCTGAGCTCTTAAGGTCGGTGACAAGCACTTCAGCCTTGAACGGTTCGTAGAGTTTGCGCAGCAGCTTTTCAGCTTTCGGGCTGTCGACGCCGATCACAATACGGTCGGGATTCAGGATGTCATGAACCGCGGAACCCTCACGAAGGAATTCCGGATTTGAGGCGACGTCAAAAAGTGACTTCTTGGGCTGAATGCTCTTGATGGTCTTGGCGATCCACATGCCTGTCTGCACCGGCACCGTGCTCTTTTCTACGATCAGCCGGTAGCTTTTCAGCCTCTTTGCGATTTCGCGGGAAACACCTTCTACATAGGAAAGGTCCGCTTCCCCATTTTCCTTGGGCGGCGTATTGACGCAGATAAAAATGACTTCGCAGTCGCGGACAGCATCACTGATGTCCGATGAAAAGGCCAGGCGCTTCTTCTTGATATTTTCCTTGAGCATTTCATCAAGGCCAGGTTCGTAAATCGGAGACTTTCCTTTTTTGAGGAGCGCCATTTTTTTTGGGTCATTATCGATGCAAAGCACCGTATGTCCCATATGGGCGAAACATGTACCTGTTACCAAACCTACATAACCTGCTCCGATAATACCGATCTTCACTTTCTTTCTCCTTGATTCTGAATTTTATAAATTTTCGTAATAGGTGTACGGCTCAACAGTTCCGCCCGAAGCACCATCGTAGGTGGGGGTAATATACGGGTCCGAAAAACTGGAGTGTGAACCTGACCGCAGCGGTAGCTGAGGGAAGGCTTTCATGCGGAAGTCAAAAAAGATTTCCTTATTGTTGCCCTGAATGCTGGAATTTTTAAGGTTGTATCCGAAGTCCAGAATGAAATCATGGAGATCGCGTGTGAACATGACCTGATATTCATTGCGGCCTTCCTGGTCCGCGTCCCAGCGCACATATCCGCTTGCTTTCCAAAGCTGGTTGATGGTCCAGATGGTTTCAAACGCGAACTGGTTGCCGCCGGAGAAGGCGCCGATGGAATTAATGTAGCGCTCACCGAAAATGAATTTCAGACGCTTCCATTTAAAAACAAGGTCCTGATTGAAGGATCGCAGCTCCCCCTTCCGGACCGAGGCATCCATGCGAACCTGATATTGCAGCCACTCATAAGGCCTTAAAACAACTTCCTGGTTAAACAGCACGTCATGGCTCAGAAAATTGTCCTCCGTGCGCCCTTCATAAAGACTGGTCAGGCTGCTGGGGAAATCGCCCGAATCCTGCAGGCGCTTGTAATTAAGGTAGCTGTTCAGGCTGATGATATCGACCCTGCGCATTTTTCCTTCGACCATGCGCTTGGTCTGGAAGCGGTTCTCAATGCCGAGAGTGACCTGATCTGAATTGTCCAGGCGGTCAATGGAATCGAAATTGGAAAGACGCCCAGGGTTCATGGTGGGCTTGTCCGTGCGGTACTGGACAAGCGGTTCCACGACATGGCGCAGCTGATTGACTTCCAT
>CAZKMJ010000094.1:742-8523 GCA_964553835.1 uncultured bacterium | reverse complement strand
CCTTGGGGCCCATGTAGGAAGCGAAGCCTTCGTTCAGCCAAAGGTCGGTCCACCATTCCATCGTCACCAGATTGCCGAACCACTGGTGCGCGAGCTCGTGGTCGATGACTTCGGCCACACGCTGGCGCGCGGCCGCGGAAGAATTCACGGGATCGACCAGCAGCGCGGTTTCGCGGTACGTAATGAGGCCCCAGTTTTCCATGGCGCCCGAAGCAAAGTCAGGCAGTGAAACCATGTCGCACTTGGGCAGCATGTAAGGAATGCCGAACCATTCGCCAAAATACGGCAGGCAGTGCTGGGCCACTTCAAGCGCGAACCGGCCCTGCTCTTTTTTGCCGGGCACGGTGTAAATGCGGATGGGAATGCCGTTCTTGTCCTTGCCTTCTATATATTCAAGGTCCGCGACCACGAAGCAGACCAGGTAGGTGGACATGATGGGCGTCAGCTCATAGTGCAGCTGTTTCAGCCCATTCTGCAGCTTTTTCTGTTTATCCACAGGCATGTTGGAAAGCGCGGTCAATTCCTGCGGGACGATCAAAGAAGTTTTGAAGCGGGCCTTAAAGTCCGGCTCGTCCCAGCACGGGAAAGCGCGGCGCGCGTCCGTGGCTTCGAACTGGGTGGCGGCTCCCCAACGCTTCTCGCCCTTCACTTCATAGGCGGTGCGGTAAAAACCATGGAGCTTGTCATTCAGGGTGCCGGAAAATTCCAGGCAAAGAGTTGAAGCTTCGCCGGGCTTGATGGCGCGGCCGAATTCAAAGGTCGCGGTCTCGAATTTTTCGTTGTAAGAGATTTTTTTGGCTTTGATTTCTTTTTTGGACTTGCCGCAAAGCCAGGCTTTGGTGATTTTCAGCTCGGAAGCATGAAGGGTAATTTTGGAAAAGGGTTTCGCGGCTTTGAAGGTTATAAACTCCTGGCCCGCGAAGGTGAACTTCTTCAGATCGGGCTGGAGAGTGATGTCATAAACAAGGGGCGTGATGTTACGGTCGAGGCGATAAGGATTTTTAGCGGTTTTTTTCATGGCGAGCATTATCTCGAATTGTGGCGCTCGAGTAAAGCAAGACTTAAAAGCCGATTTTGCGGCGGGGTGAGTCGGCGGGTTTCATGAGCTGGCGGATCGCGGTGAAAATGGCCTGAATTTCTTCGTCATGCTTTTCAATTTTTCGCTCCAGCTGGCCCAGCTTGGCCGCAAGGTCTTTATTCGTTGAAAGGATCTGCCGTAACCGGACAAATGCCCGGACCACCTGAACACTTGCGTGGACCGCAGTTTCACTATTAAGAAGGCTCGCCAGCATGACTGCCCCATGCTCAGTAAATACATAAGGCCTGTAGGGTGAGAACTTCAGCTTATTAAGGTGGTCACAATTTGTGACCACCTTTTCTTTCTCTTCTCCGGTTAGCCGAAACATAAAGTCACAGGGAAATCGAGCTAGATTTCGCTTTACCTGTTGATTGAGTTGCTTGGTCGATACCCGGTAAAGCTTTGCCAAATCAGCATCCAGCATAACTCTTTGTCCCCGGACCATAAAGATTGCTTCAGCAATTTTTTCGTTTAAAAGCAATTCGCTCATGGCAACAAGCTATCAGACCTTCGGTTTTCAACAATCATTATCCGTGAACTTTGGTCCAAAAGTGCGGGGATTGCACGGCAGGATGTTTTTATCTATACTGTGCGCGCATGAAAAAATTTACCGCCTTTTTACTTTTGATGATCCTGCTGGCCCCTGCCTCAATGCAGGCGGCTTATGAAAAAGAAACCTCCCTCCGTGGTGTGGAGCAGGAGGAGTCCCGTTTTCTCGATCCGCTCGGCAGCGGCCTTTCGACTCTGACTTACCTGCCCCGCCAGGCGATTAACGGCGTGCTTTATGCCGGCGGCAAGACCGCGAACTATCTGAGCGACGAAGATTTTGTCCGGCGCGTTAAAGACATCCTCTATTTTTATGATGAGAAATTCCTTTGGTTCCCCATCGTTTCCTATGCTTCCGGCTTTCGCCCGTCCTACGGAGCCGGGCTCTACTATAAGGATGGCGGCGCCACTGCCCTGACACGCATTACGGTGCGCGACTCCAATTACTGGTCTTACAGCTTCAAACCGTCCTACACTTCCAACCTGGGCCGCTTCAAGCTTAAAACCGGTTTTCTGGCGCTGGCTGAAAAACATGACGACCTGCGCTACTACGGACTGGGCTCCGACCCAAAAAATGATCCGCGCAACCGCTTCGTGGGCAGCGAGGAATATGGCATTTACACCCAGACCCGCAAAAAATTGCAGTGGGAAACTTCTTTCTGGGACCCCTCACAGCCGTGGAAAGTCACTTACCTGGGTTACTACCAGCGCCGCAGCTTTGAAGACCATGGCCAGGGCTCACGGGACGTGCGGGAAATGTTCGACCACTCGCGCATTCCCGGTTTCAGCGAACCGGTGCGCCAGCTTTACAATGAACTCGCGCTTGAAATCGACACGCGCGACACCAAAAAAATCATCTCTCCCGGCGTGCGAGGTGAAGTTTATTCCGGATTTTCTTCCGGCATCGGACACCACCAGACCAATCTTTTCCGCACGGGCTTCGACGCGGCGGGCTTTATTCCCGTCATCCTTAAAAACCGCCTGCTTGTGCCGCGTGTCACCGCGGACCTGGTTGAGAACCTGAATGACAATCCGATTCCTTTCAGCGAATACCCGCGCCAGCAGACTTTCCGCGGAGTTGGCCACCGTGATTTAATTCGCAGTGAGCGTGTTTCCGTTGTTCCCAGCCTTGAATATCAGTGGCCGCTGTCACATATGCTCAACGCCCATGTCTTCGTGGATACTCTTTTTGTGGGCGCGCGCCCGACTTCCATCGCCTGGCACGACGGCCTTTGGGCCACCGGCCTCGGCCTCGACCTTCATTATTTCAAGCACCAGCTGGGCCGCATTGAAATGGCTGTGGGCTCTGAAGGATTTCAAACCACCCTTTCCATCGGCTCGCCGCTGCGCAGCAACAGCAGGAAGGACTGGTAATGAAACGTTTTCTTTTCTTGATTCCGGTGATTTTGCTTGCGGGCTGCGCCCATGGTTATCGTTTCAGCAATGCCGAGCCCATTAATGAGGCGGGCGACAATAAACCTTCCCCGGTGCCGAAGAAAAACAGTTTTGATTACGTGGAATATTCAGTCAGCACTTCCCTGCGCTACCCCGTTCTTATCTCGACACGCGCCGCGTGCCGCGCAGCCAGGACGTGAATTCCATGGACCAGGTGCCCGCTTCCGCGTGGTTCACGCCGAGGCTGGGTTTTAAAAACATTTCTCCGGAAGACCTGGTCAAAGGCCCGGATGAAAAAGGCCCTCCCCAGGCGCCGCTGACCATTGTCAAAGCCAAGGACAAAGGAAACAGCCCTGGTTTTATCGTTAAGGATTCCCGCGGTTTGAAATACCTGATCAAATTTGACCGCCTGGCCTACCCCAACCTGGAAAGCACTGTGGATTTTGTCTGCAACCGCGTTTTCTGGGGCTTTGGCTACAACGTGCCGGAAGATTTTATTTATTACCTGAATCCGGATGAGACCAAAATTGGTGAGGGCGTGGACGCGGAAAAAGTTGAAAAAGTTTACACATTTTCCCATCAGGGCGCGGACAAACGTTACCGCACCGTGGCCAGCCTGTTTCTGAAAGGCAATATTCTGGGCCCCATCAATCCCAAAGGCACCCGTCGCGGAGACATTAATGACCGCATTGCCCATGAAAACCGGCGTGTGCTTCGTGCCTTGCGGATGTTCTCCGCTTATCTGGGTAATTCCGGCCTGCGCAGCGATAACAGCCTGGATGTTTATGAAGGCGAAGCCGGCCAGGGCCACACAGTGCATTACCTGCTGGATTTCGGCGAAAACTTCGGCTCTCATGGCCTGGAAAAAGACCGGCATTGGGACGGCTTTGAACATTTCTTTTCGCTGGAAGATTCTTTCTGGAAATTTCTCGCGCTTGGTATTCCGGTGCAAAAATGGGAAAAACTGAAATTCGACACGGAGTATCAGATGGGTTCCTTCAATATTGAAGATTATGAGCCCGGTAAATGGAAAGAGACCACCCCCTACCTGCCCATCCGATACAGCAAGCCCGATGACGATTACTGGGCCGCGAAAATCCTGACCGCGCTCACAACCGAGCACCTGCAGGCACTGTTTAATGCTGAACCCCATCCGAGCCAGGAATATGTTCAACGGGTTTTGGAAATTTTAAAAGGCCGCCGCGAAAAAACTATCCGTTACGCGTTTGAACGGGTTTCGCCTCTCGAATCGGAAGGGGTAAAGGCCGGAAAACTGCCGGTGGAAGATCTGGGCGCGGAATTTGGACTGCAGAGTTCGGAATACCGCGTTAAATTTTTGAATTCCAAAGGAAAGCGCGTGGCGCCTGAAATGACGATTCCGGGGAGCAAAACTTTTGAAGTTCCTGTGGAGCAGGCCCTGGCTGCTGCCAACGGCTACCTGCGTGTGGATGTCACGGCCGTGCGCGGCGGCAAACCTGCCCCTTCAGCCGCCCAGTTCCATATCCGCCAGTCCGAAAACGGCGCGCGGCTGGCCGGCGTCGTTCACTGATCCGGTTTACGTAAAACCATCACTTCGTTTTTCTCCGAAGCAAGCACCATTTCTATCTTCCCATTTTTCCGGACAATGGCAACGCCTTCATAGCGGTGAAGATCTCCAAATCGCTGGGGAAGTTTGTAGGTAAAAAGAATTTTCCCGGTTTCAGGGTCCACGCGGCGTAAATTCTGGGCCCTTTCATCCAGAACAAAAAGAGAGTTGTCAAACCAGGTCAGGTCCGCGATATCAGAACCTGAAGGAAGCATTGCTTCAGCGTCCCAGATTTTGGAAAGTTCCAGCTTCCCTGGTTGAAAAACCGTGCGCCACATCCGCCTTGGAAATTCTTCCTCCGCGATGTAAAGGACTCCCCCCGGAGCTGCCGTCATGGCTTCCAGCCCGGTGTTCCGGTTGAAGCTGAAAATTGAAATATTGATGACATGTTCAACGCGGCACTGGGCCGGGCAATCGATCTCCTGCGTATCCGGCCCGATCTCAAAAAAAGCGACATTGCCCCGCCGCTCTTCGGTGACCGCCATCCGGATTACACCCGGTTTTTCCGGGGGCAGGGTCGTCACGGCCTCACAGTCATCAAGCCCTTTGAATCGCACGGTGCGCAGAGACTCTATTTTTTCGCCTTCAATTTTCATTTCAAAAAGAGCGCACGTATCGTCCAGCACCCAGTAGCGGTCCGTTTCCGGAACATACGTAATGCCCGAAAAATCCCTACCGAGCTCTCTGAAATTTTTCCGGGCTTCTATTTTAAAGTCCGCCGTAATGGGTTGGACCTTGTTATTCCTGGGATGGGCCTTGAAAAATTCCCAGATCAGATCGGTGGCCGGAAGGCCGTTCATCGCCGTGGGCCAGTCATGGTCGCCGTCTTCGATGCGGTAAAACTCCACAGCCGTGCCGCCGGAGCATTTATATTTTTCGTGATAATAATCCCTGGTTTGCTGCGTTTCAGGCCCGGGCTCGCACGAGTTCTTTTTTGTCCAGAAGTCCCGCGCGTAGGAAACAGGTTCATCGTACTTGCTGCCATAAATGACAGGGCTGTAACCACCGTTGTAGAGCACTTTCAGGTCAGCAGTGCCGTTTAGAGCCAGGATGGAAATGGGCCCGGCAGGATTGCATTCCGGCAGGAGCGCTCCGCTGACAGGCGCGGCCGCGGCGAAAACGTCGGACATCTCACAGGCCAGCCGGTAGGCCAGCAGCGCTCCGTTTGAAAAGCCTGTGACATAAATCCTGTCCGGATCAATGGAATACTGGCTCCGTATCCTTTCAACCAGCGCGCGGATGAATGCCACATCATTGATATTTTCCGCGTCCGCGTAGCCGCAGCAATTGCCGCCGTTCCAGGTAAGCTCACGGGTGGAGCCGTCATATTCGTTGGTTCCGTTGGGATAAACTACGATGAATTTTTCGGCAAAACTTTTTTCCGTAAATCCGGTCATGTTTTCGGCGCCAAAAGCATTGTCGGTGGCGCCGTGAAGAACAATGACAAGCGGCAGGGCCTGTTTTAAATACTGGGGATCGGTAAGATGAATGTGATAGCTGCGCTCCCGGCCTCCGAAAGAAAACCTCTCAAGGTCTTCCGCCCGCGAAGCAGGCAGGGCCGCCAGCATGCAAAAAGCCAGAAAAACAGTTCTTTTCAATGTCCAGGTCATCTCTATATAGGATAGCATCCCGTGCTACTGGAGATTCTACGCTGAAAAGAAAGAAAGGGATTGAGTTTTGGAGGGGATGTCTTAGAATCGTGCCTTAAATGGAGGCAGTCATGAAACGTTCTTGCGCGGTTTTTACTGTTTTAATTCTTCTTTTTTCCCCGGTCCTGGCCCTTGCTGCCGAAGCCATTGATGACAACCCGGAACTACTCACCCGCAGACAGCGTATGACTGTGGCGGTTGAAAAATACGGGGCCAAAGTCGGGAGCAAGATCGATTATGGCATGCCCAATATGCTCATGGGCTGGACCCAGATTTTCACCGAACCCCAGGACCATCGCCAGACCACGGGAGCCAAGTGGCGGCAGGCGCTTTCCACGGTCGGCTGCGTTTTCGTGGGCGCAGGCCTCGCGGTGGTGGACACAGCCGGCGGCTTTGTGAACATCCTGACTTCCCCGGTGCCGGTCACTATCCCCCTGCCCCGCGGCGGAGTGGATGCGGCACGCCTTTCCAGCGGCAAAAAATCTTCCTGACATTAAGCCGACCGCGCCAGTGAGCGCATGGCGGCGAATGTGCGCATGATAATTTTTTCTGTCGCGAATCTTCTGGCCTGACTGATCGGGTCTTTCGAACCCACGACCACAATCCTTCCATTGGCCAGCGGCACCGCGCCCAGCAGCGCGCGATTGATATATATCCGCCCCTTTGATGTAACCGCGGCGGGATCCACAAACTGCATAACGCCATTCATGGCCGTGCCCGCGAGCGAGGCCCGGTATTTGACCAGCATCTCAAGATCGCTGAACCGGACATTGTCCACAAACACGACTTTCCTGCCCGCGGCTTTCATGCGAACGGCATCTGCTTCAAGACGCTGTTTGACTGCCTGCCATTCCCATTCGGAAGTGGCCGGGTCCTTGAACACCACAAAATCCACTTCGCGCGGCTGGGTTTCAATTTTCTTCACAAGGCTTTTCAAGAAATCAGGCGTATGGTCCATGGCGCGGTAATTCAAAATAAACTGGCCACTGCCGGGCGCAAGCGTGCCGGGAAAGCTCGCGGCAATGCCTGTGGACTGCGGGAAAGTGCCCAGTCCGCCCAGCAAATCGATTCCTTCTCTTTCGGCCTGGCGGATGACTGTTTCAAGTTTCATGGACTCCTTAGACTCCAGCGCCTGCAAAAGAGCGGGCACATCCGCTTTGCGCAATTCGGAGCGGCGGGTTTCAGGCTCCGACTCTCCCGTCACCTCCCCATCCCGGATAGCCATCAACTGCTTCAAAAGCTTCAAGGCTTCATCATCCTCTTCCACCACGTCATCTGCCGTGGGGAGATCAGTTTCCGGCGCTGTAACAACTTCCGCAACAGGAGGCGGAACCGGGGCCGGGCTTTCCGGACGCTTGACGATCACCGGCATTCCCTGGATCTGGTCCAAAATAGCGTCCACACGCCAGGGGCCTGCCGTCGTTTTCGCGCCGGTAGTCAGGGGTGTGCGCGACGGATCCCAATCGACCGGCCAGGTAGAAGAAACCTTTTGCGCGGTGGTCGTGAGAATTCGAATACCTTCCAGAAG
>CAZKMJ010000094.1:0-732 GCA_964553835.1 uncultured bacterium | reverse complement strand
AATGCGCGAACCGTACCATTTCTGGCTGCGGTAAGAAAGCGTCTGTATTTCATCTTTGCTCAGGCCGCGGTTTGAATCCAGCGCCAGATGTTTGGTCGCGGCCTTGCGGTCTATTTTGGGATTGGCGCCGAAGCTGATGACTTCCGGCCCCACCGGCCTGATTTTGAAAAGCCTCAGAAAAAATCCCGCGTAACGCAGGAACCAGGGAATCGATAAAACTTTTTTGGCGTGCTTGCCGAGCGTCAAAGACGCGTCTTCGGCGGATTGAAGCACCGGCAGGCGGCCGTCCGGCCTTCCATTCAAAAGAATGGAGCCGCGGTCAATGTCGAAAGCGCGCAGGTCCGGCGCTTCCTTGGTGTTGGAATGTTCAATTTTCATTTTCTTCAACCCGATGGCGCCGGCCATGGTTTTGCGGCCGAAGATCCAGAGAAAGTTCACGACATATTCATACGGGTCGGTAATAACAAGGCTGCGCGAGACCCTGGCAAAAACCTTGCGCTTCTGGAGTTTGCGCAGCGCGTAGATGAAAAACGCGCCGAAGAAAACACCGATAAAAATATCCAGCGGCACCAGCAGCGTTAGCACCAGGGACGGCACTTCCATTCCCCACGCGAAGAAAATCCCCTTGGCGGCCAGGCCGATCAGGGAATAGCCGAACGCGCGCGCGGAAATAAATACCAAAGACACGTAAAACAATCCCGCTACCCAGGCCTTGAACGGGTCATTGTCCGC
>CAZKMJ010000093.1:1143-8541 GCA_964553835.1 uncultured bacterium | reverse complement strand
GCTTTCAATCTCGACAGTCCCTCTGAGCTTGGCACTCTGGAAAGCCTGAAAACAGGTACCGGACCCGCCGTCATCCAGATCCAGACCGCGCATGGCCATTATGAAGCGCAGAAAAATATCCAGGGCCTGCTGGAATTTTTAAACAAAAAATACGGTGTCAAAACACTTCTTCTCGAAGGCAGCCCTTTCGAACTTCACCCTGAATACCTGCGGTTTTTTCCGGACAACATGAAAGCCACCCGTGAAATTGTGGACCGCCTGACTAAAGAAGCGCTGATCCAGGGCCCTGAACTTTTCCTGATGGAGCACCCTGAAATCCGCGCTTACGGTATTGAAGACTTGAAAACTTACGTGGACAACGGCCGTGCTTTCCGTGACGTGCTGATGCAGAAAGAAAAAACCGGCAGTTTTCTGAGTGATATGGATTCCCAGATTGACCGCCTGTCCAGCCCCTACCTGAATAAAGACCTCCGCGCTTTTCTGAAGCGCCTTGATGATTTTGACGCCTCACGCATCGGCATTGCCGACTGGTTTTCCTTCCTCAAAGAGCAGGCCCGGAAAGTCCTGGACATCCGGCTTGATGAAGCGGCCTGGCAGGTCGACTGGCCCATGATGGTCCGCCTGCATGTGCTGAGTTCATTTGAAAAAGAAATCAATGCCCAGGCGCTTGAAACGGAAAAGAAGGAATTCCTGAAGGCCATCCGCGGTGTTCCCGCGCCCGTCCGCGCGGAAGTCGAAGAGCTTTTAAATTTCAAGATGACCCGCAACCGACTGCCGGATCCTGATACCCGTATCCTGTTTGAAAAAATGGCCGGCGCCCTGCCAGTCGATTTTGATTACAACCGTTTTCCCAATCTCAACAAGTTTATCGGCCATCTGATCCTGCAGAGCGAATTGAAAGGGGACATCCTGATGGCTGAAGAACGCCGCCTGACGGACATGGTCCTTTCCCGACTTGCCGTTTCCGCTGAAGAAAAATGGATTCTGGTCCTTTTAAAGGATTACCAGCACCTGAAAAAACTTTTCGCGCTCGAGCTCGCGCCACAAGATTACGAAGCCCTGCTTGCCCGCGGCCGGGAGCTGAAGCCTTCTGAGATTGCCGCCCGCTTTATCGCGGCTAACCCCGGCAAAAGGGTCAAGGACACACGTTTTGAGCACCTGGAAGAAATTGACAGCCTTTTCACCAAGGCCCTGGAATTTTACCGGCTGGTCAAGGAACGCGACCGGATCATGACCGGAAAAACGGCTGCAAAAATCAAAGAGCTCGGCGCGGACAAGGTTGTGGTTGTGACCGGCGGTTTTCACACAGGCCCGTTTCGTGATTATTTTTCTGAACAGGGTTTTTCGTACGCTCTGGTTTCTCCCAAAATGACTTCGCTTGAAGGCGACGGCGGCAGGAATGATTACGTCACCGCGGCGCTTGAAAGCATGGCTGCTTTTAAAGACCAGACTTACGCGTTAAATGACGCTTACACTCAGACCCGCAGTGAAAACCGCGCCATTTTTGGTGAGCCTGTTTACGCCCGCCAGCGTCTTGAAGTCAATGTCAAAGCTGTTTTGAAAAATGCGGAACTCAGCCGTACCGCCTGGATTATGGATAATTTTCCGGTTCGCTCCGAAGCGCGGATCAATGAAATAAATATTGAACCTGCGCTTTTAGGTAAACTGCAGGACCTGGAAAAAGAAATGCGGCTGGAAAATCTGGTGCCGGACCCCTCTTTTCAATCCACTCATCTTGCCGGAAAACTCAAGGCCGGTGTTTCAAATCAATTCGTTTCATCCATGTTGATCGGCCTTCGATTGGACGGCAGTAAAAGCGCAGAAATACCCGGGCAATTGGAAAAGGACAAGCGGGAAATAGATGAAGGCTTTGATATTGCGGTCGAACTGCTTGACCAGCTGCTTGCGCAAAATCCGGATGACTTTAATATTCCCGGTAATTTGGTTTCCCGTCTTAATGCCTTTTTTGCCGTAAAGGGCAGGACATCGGCATTTCTCGGCGAATTGAGAAGTTATCTGGGACATAGTACTCCGGAAGAGACCGCGCAGCTTGAAGAGCTTCTGCGGGGGGGACTTATTCCTGCGGCGAACCAGGATATGGCAGCAAGGGCATTGGCTGAAAATAAAGCTGAAAGAATTGTGCTTGTAAAGCAGCATCGCGATTGGCTGGTCCGGTTAAGAGACCGCCTCACGGAATTAAAGCCTCAATTTGTGGCTGTCTTTAATGAAATGCTGGCCCGTTCCGAAAGCAGGGTGGACATGGGCCTTTATGCTTACGACGCAATTGAACGTAAGCAGCCGGTCCGGCGAGCGATGTATGTGCCGGATCTTCAGGCCACTGAATCAAGCATTGGGCTTTATATCCGCCGCCGCGATCCTGAAGCGGCCCCCAGCCTGAATGTTCAATATGAAGGTCAGCGCGCGGATGTGACTCCGAATACTTCCGGCCGCCCGGTCTACTTCAAGCGTTCCGAAGCGCGGGCGGTAATAAAGCGGGTTGGACAAGCCCCTCTCGAACTTGTCGCTGAAGCTAAAATTCAAGGTGACTCCGGTGTCGTGGTTCATGCCGAGAAAGATTCTGAGTTTGGGCAAATTTATGTTTGGGTTAAAAATGCGGGAGAAGAGGGCGGTGTCAGCCAGGTGCTTCTCATGCCTAATCCTGAATTCGAAAACAATGTCGGAGCGGATGCGGCCGCCGGAATCATCGCGGATTATCTTGCGGGTTGGAATGGGGGGAAACCGGCGCGTGTAAATTTCTACATGGCGGCCCTGGTCATGGGCCTGGACGGGACCCAGGACACTGGCAAAATGAAAGCTGGAGACGTTTTACACCTCTCCCTGAAAAGAATCCGTGAGCTTGTTGAAAAGAGACGTTCCGAAGCGAGGATTTCCGAGCAGGCACAAAAGAATGCCGCCATCCTTGGAATCGACCCGGCTGCGGCAGAACAGCTGACGGCCAAAAACAAAAAAGTAAATTATGGCGGCAGCTTTGTATCAGGTCTGCCGTTTGTGGATGAAGCCGGGCGGCGTGCCGCGGAATGGAGCGGGGAGCTCACCGCCATTCATCCGCTTCTGGCCCTCGAAATCGACAGCCTGCATTCCACCATCGGCGCCATGCTGCGTTCGCAGGACAATCCGTTTGTGGAAGCTGATTTTAAAAACGCTGAATCCGGAAAATCTTTTGATCTTGCGCTGGCCCTGAAAACAATTGCCGAAGCATCAGCTTACGGCATTTCATTTGACCGTATTTCATTGACCAGGGACGGAAACCTTATCGCCCTGGGCACTGTGACAGACAATTACGACGGCGGCCTTGGGAAATTGCAGTCGGGTTTCGCATCGGCCAACTTTAACAGCAAGTACAAAGCGCCTGCTTCCGGTCAGCCTGCAACGGTGGTCATCACGCTGAAGCATGTGGGAACCGATATTCTGGACGCAATGACGGAGAAACAGGCGGGGCAGTTAAAAGCCTGGCTCGATGCGCATGCCAAGCTATCAAATCCGGTCGCGGTGAAGATCGATAAGATCAAGATGGCCGTTTATGAGGACCGCATGCTCCGCAAACTTCTAATCCCGGCTATTTCTTTTGATCTTGGAAAAGAACCTGCCATGGATTCGGACGCATTGCGGGAAACCGTCCTGAAAGCAGCTTCAAGCCGCTCGGAAGCGCGTGCTGTTCCAGCAGCGCCCGCTGACCTCGCGCTTATCAGCCAGATCGCGGATCTTCTTCCCAAACAATCAACAGCCTATATTTTTGGAAGGCCGGATGACCACAATTATCAAAGTATCGTGCCTAACACGGTTCGCTGGGCCGGAACGGGCGTAAAATTTGGCTCAAAGCTGAAGATCATTGGTTTCAAAGACTTTCTTGGGATTAACTATGAACAGCCGCGGCCCAATGGGGACCCTCTTCCCGGTAATTTTTTCTCTGCCCATAACATTCTCGAATACTTTGTCCTGACCCGGACTCCGCCGAAGCGAGAGATCAGCGCGTGGAACATTATTATGATCACTTATGCGGCCAGAACGCAGAAAACGACCCGCACTGTCAATGTCGAAAAGACGGTGAGCGCCGGCGGTTTTTCGGGATTTTTTGGTGCCACCAAAAAAATTACAGTCCAGGAAGAGCAGCCCTACACAGCCACGTTGAATATTCCGGCCACGGTCCAGGACATTATTAATCATAACCCACAGCTTTACGCGCCCCTCGATGGAAAATTATCCGCGGGATTAAAGCAGGAACGCGCCATGATTATTCATTACAGCTGGGCCGTTCGCGGCGCCCACGCCGACATGCCTATTTTGCTGCCCGAAAGCCTGGGAAAACGGCTGGAAGCCCTGTTGAGGAAAGATCCCGCGCTTCTTGGAGATTTAATTGGCCAGTTTATTCCCGTGCTTGGAGAGGACCGGAGGGAAGGCATACAGAATCAAGGAGCTGTTATTTTCTGGCAGACACCGCAGGAAGCTGCGGACTGGATTTCCTGGTCGCAAAAAGATGGATGGCTCAGGGAACCGGAAAAAGTGGCGTATCATCATCTTTCGCATGTTTTTGGCAAAACCCAGGTCATCGATGAGAATGCCGCGGCTGCGTTGATTGACGGCGCGTTTCGCAAAGTTGTTTACAGGCCTGCCGCGAACGGAGCCTACACAATTACGGAATTTCCCGCGGCCCGTCCGGCCCCGCGCTCCGAAGCGCGCAAGACGCGTTTGCAGCTGGAAGTCCTTGAAGGAAGGGAAGTCGCAGCCGCGCATAATCCTTTCTTTGATTTTGATGTTACGGGTACCACTGTTTCTCTGATTGACCGCCGCGCCGCTGAGCCGGTTGAAACGGTTATTACCACTTTGCCTGCAGGTACTGTGGCAGATGAAATGGATGTGGACCCCGAAGGTAAGTACGCTTTGATCAGTACGGAATTTACTAAGGATGGCGTCGAAACCGGCCAGGTGATTTTTTACAATATTGACGATCATCAGCTGGCAGAACCCATTGTGGTCGGTGAGCCGTATGTTTCCAACCATACTCGCGGCCGCGTTTTTGATCCGGGTTTTGGTTTCTCCGAGGGCGTTGCTTTTTATAACACTTCCGAAAAATTCACCCAGACAACCGGTATGACACAATCTTCCGGAAGGGTGGTGATGCTGTCCACTCCACAGCCCCGTCAGACCCTGAATGCTTTTACGGGTATTGATATCACGAAGCCCACTTTAACTACTTCGCAGAACAAACTTCTGTTCACCGGGTCCGCGCTGGTGCCTTATCTGGGCGGCCCTCAGCTCGTGTTCAAGGATGCGGTTGGCGTTTATGACATGGCGACAGGCGGCATCGAAGTCAAAGGTCTGGCAAATTTCGGCTCTGTCACTCTCCGCGCTGTCAGCGCGGACGGCACTTTTGCCCTGGCGACCAACGCTTTAAATGTGGTGCATATTGTAGATTTGAGCCCGAATACTTTGCCTGTCTACCTGAATATTTCTGTCCCGGAAAATCAGTCTACAGTTGGATACAGCGTTGTGACCGCGAAATTTCTGACCAACACACTTGCTCATCTCAAGACCGAGAACGGTAATGATTATTATCTCAGCATCAACCCGGCCATTGCTACTGCGCATAAATTTCTTCCATCTTCCGCTGTTGTCGAGACGCCTGCTGCCAGCAACCCGTCTTTCAGCTTCCTGACGGTCAAAGAGGGCGCGAAAACCCATCTTCTTCTAAAAGATAATGTGACCGGAGAGATCAGCCTGGTCCGCACGCTTGCGGCAGGTGAATCGATCGGCGCCAAAGATGTTACTCCCGACGGCAGGCACGCGCTCGTAAGCATTAATTACCGCAAAGGCAATCTTTATACCGGCGAAGTCCTTGTTATTGATACTGAAACCCGCCAGGAAATCACGCCGGCCCCAAAGAAAATTGAAGGCCGCATGGGCACCGGATTCAAATTTATGTTTGAAAAAGGTTTTGTGGTTTTTAACACTTACACGAAGAAAACTTCCGCCGGCGCGGCGGCACGTTATTCCGGTGTGGTTTTAGACCTGAATGGCGAGCCCAAATGGACATCACTCGGTGATTACCGATCCGTGCAGCTGCAGCCTATGGTGACCCGCCAAACATCCAAACTTGTGTTTGAAGCCGCGAAGCCCGGACAGATCGGGTTTATTATTTATGATGTTGCTGCCGGTACGTTCGTTTTTAAAAGGACTCCAAATGGTGGTTTTGGCGGCACCAAATTTGACAGCCCCAATGGACAAATTGTTCTGGCGGCGGGAAAAACCAATGCTGTTTATATCCTGCGGGTGGATGATCCGCTGGCGCCTGCCAAAATGGTCCGCGTTCCTCTGGAAGGGCTCAGGGCCGCGCGTCAGAAAATGGCGCAGGCTGTTTTCCTTTCTGATGATCTGGCGAAAATCACGACTGCTGCCGGCCGGAATTATCTTCTGGACGCTTCTACGTTCCTCACACCTGTGACTTTAATGCCGTCCAGCACCGGACTGGCGGTTTTTGAGCGCTATTCCGATAATCAGTTGAGCACGCTGACGAGCACGCCTGAACAGCACCTTGGCTTCGGACCTTCGCTTAACTTCCATTATGACGTTATCCCGCAGGGCAGCTTTGCTTCCGCGGTGCTGACTTATGACGATTTTAATACGGGTCCCATTGAAACCGGCAGCCTGCAGAACGGTATCACGCTTTCCATGGCTTCCTCGAGCACCCGTTATGTGAAAGTGGAATTTGTTTCGTCGAATGGAACTACCGACAAGAAAGGTTCTTTTCAGGTCGCGCTTCCCAAAGGCAATAAAGAGAAACTTTATACGTTTACGCCCGGCGCCATGCGCAACAGGGGGGTAGACCCGGCCAATATCCGGTTTGTGGTGCTGACAGTCGAGCAGTATCAGGCTCCCGCAAAAAAAACCATTCCCAACCTGGTTGGTGACGTCACATTTCGCATAGCCGCGGAGCCCATCGGCTCGCCGCTGACTCCTGATCCTTCAAATCCGCCCGTAACGCCCGTGCCCCTTTTGCCAAATGGCAATGATCCTGAACTTCTTCCTATCGGCAATGCTTATGTCACCAATTTCCTGCCTGAACTGGGCGGTTATGAAATCGTTTACAAGGGCAAGGCTGCCGCCGATTACGGCGCAATTTTCTTTTCTTATCCTGAGCAGGGGATTGACGCGAATCAGGTTTTCCCGGAAGGTTTTAATTTTGGCCTCCGTTCTGACCGGGCCTTGACCTCTGACCTTTATCTGGAAATCAAAGATGTTGATGGCGCCGGCGCGCAGGTCCCGATTCTTGGTGTTCCCGCGGAAAGCGCTCGCTACCATGCCAACATTGCGGATTTTGCCGCCAAGGGCGTGGATGTCACGCGCATCAGCAGCATCGCGTTTGTATTTAAAGGTATTGGC